>JAJFUA010000441.1 GCA_021372635.1 Desulfobacteraceae bacterium
ATGCCGCTCTCTTCGCGAAGGCGCATCAGTTCCATGGCGAACGGGATGCAGAAGCCGTAGATGTCGGCCCGCGTCAGGTCCTCGAAATGGCAGCGAGGTACGATTCCCTTGTCCAATGCCGCCCGCACGATGCCCAGGTATTTCTTCAGGACGGACTTTCGGTTCGTCTTCAGCTTGAGGAAGATGTGGTAGTCGGATACGGACGTCAGGATGCCGGTTTCCGACAGCCCGGCATCCTTTACCAGGTCGAGGTCCTCCTCGACGGCCCGGATCCACGCGGTGATCGCCGGGAAGCGATAACCCCTGGAACGGCACAGCTCCAGCGCTTCGCGGTCTTTCGCCGTGTAGAGGAAGAATTCGGACATGCGGATGACCCCTTCGGGGCCGGAAAGCCGGTGCATGAGGTCGAAGATGTCCCCGATCTGGTGCACCGTGTAGGGGGGGCGCGCCTGCTGTCCGTCCCGGAAGGTGGTGTCCGTGATGAAAATGTCGTCCGGTGGATCGATGGGCATCAGCCGGTGATCGAAGTCGATGCGGGGGACTTCGTCGTAGGGGAAGATCTCCCGCATCAGGTTCGGTTCCTGAACATCGACCATGCAATGTTTCCAGAACCTGGAATGTTCATGTTCGAACACCCGTTTCTTGGAATTCCAACGGGCCATGGATCAACTCCTTCGTTCGGCCTCCACCTTGACGCAGAGTTCCAGAAGCTGGCGGATATCGGGTTCCGAAGGCGCTCCGGTCATGAGGCACGTGGCCTTTTGCGTTTTTGGGAAAGCGATCACGTCGCGGATGGAACTCGACCCGCTGAGCAGCATGGTGAGGCGATCCAGGCCGAAGGCGATGCCGCCGTGCGGGGGGGCACCAAATTGCAGCGCTTCGAGAAGGAACCCGAATTTTTCACGGGCTTCGTCGGGACCGATGCCGAGAGCGTTGAAGATGCGCTGCTGGACGTCCTGCCGATGGATCCGGATGCTTCCCCCGCCAACCTCGATGCCGTTCAGCACCAGGTCGTATGCCCTGCTGCGCACCCTTTCGGGGCGTTCTTCCAGGAATTCCAGGTCTTCCTCCAGCGGAGCCGTGAAGGGATGATGCACGGACGTGTACCGTTTTTCCTCGTGATCCCATTCGAGCAGGGGGAAGTGGGTCACCCAGAGGAAATTATAGTGCGACGGGTCGACCAGTTTCAACTGCTGGCCGAGCCGGACGCGGAGGTTTCCGAGTGAGTCGTTGACCACCTTGGGCTGATCGGCCACGAAGAGCAGGCAGTCCCCTTCCTCGATCCCCATGCGCTCGATCATGCGCCCGCGGACGTCTTCCTGGAGGAACTTGGCGATGGGCGACTGCCAGCCGTCGGACTGGACCTTGATCCAGGCCATTCCCTGGGCTCCGAAGATCTTCACGTAGTCGATCAAGTCGTCCAGTTCCTTGCGGGAGAGGCTGACCCCGCCGGGAATGCGGATGGCCTTGACCATGCCGCCCCGCTCAATCGCCTGGCGGAATACGCGGAATTCGGAAGAGGACACGATGTCGGTGAGGTTCACCAGCGGCAGCCCGAAACGGGTGTCGGGCCGGTCGGAGCCGTACTGTTCCATGGCCTGGGAGTAAGGCATCTGCGGGAACGGGGGCGTGAGTTCCCTGCCGAGCAGTTCGCGAAAGACCTTTACGACCCATCCCTCGATGAGTTCGTAGATGCCCTCTTCGCGGATGAAGGACATCTCGAGGTCGATCTGCGTGAATTCGGGTTGGCGGTCGGCGCGCAGGTCCTCGTCGCGGAAGCACTTCACGATCTGGTAGTAGCGTTCGAACCCGGACACCATGAGAAGTTGCTTGAAAAGCTGCGGCGACTGGGGCAGTGCGTAGAACCGGCCGGGGTTGACGCGGCTGGGCACGAGGTAGTCCCGGGCGCCTTCCGGGGTGCTGCGGGTGAGCACAGGGGTCTCCACTTCGATGAACCCGCGTTCGTTGAAGTAGCCGCGGGTGAGCTGGGCGGTCCTGTGCCGCAGCAGCAGGTTTGCGTAAAGACCGGGTCGGCGCAGGTCGAGGTAGCGGAACTTCAGCCGGACGTTCTCGTTCACGTCCACTTCGTCTTCGATCTGGAAGGGAGGGGTCTTGGAGGAATTCAGGACCTTCAGTTCCGAGACGATTACCTCGATTTCGCCGGTGCGAAGCTTCGGGTTGGTCATTCCGTCGGGGCGCAGCCGCACCTTGCCTCTGACTGCGATCACGAATTCGCTTCTCAGGCAGTGGGCGTGCTCGTGGGCCGCTGCGTCGAACTGGGGATCGAACACCACCTGGGTGAGACCCTCGCGGTCGCGCAGGTCCACGAAGATGAGCCCGCCGTGGTCGCGGCGGCGCTGAACCCATCCCATGAGAATCACCGTTTGGCCCACTTCCTGCGCGTTCAGGGTGTTGCAGTCGTGGGTCCTCGCCCAGTCACCGAGGGAGTCCAGTGCGATCGAGCCCGGGGTGCAGGCTTCCTGGCGGCTTTCCTGTTGTTGTTCCAATTCACTCACTCCGATTACCTCCCGTAGATCTTGCTCAATGTATCGGTCACCGAGTCCAGGGGTACGACCGCCTGGCTCTTGTCGGCCATATCGCGTAGTTGAATCTCGTCCCGTTTCAGTTCTTCCTCGCCGAGGATCAGCACGTGCCTGGTCCCGAGCCTGTCCGCCCGGCGCATCTGGCTCTTGAGGCTGCGGCCTTCGTAATCCATCTCGGCCTCGATGCCCTTTTCCCGCAGTTCCTGCACGAGCAGGAATCCCCGCTGCCGGGCAAGATCGCCCAGCGCCGCCACGAACGCCACGGGACGGCGCGGCGTCTCTTCGCGCTCCTGCTGAAGCAGCAGGATGAGCCGCTCCATGCCGATGGCGAAACCGATGCCGGGGACATCCGGGCCTCCGAGGTCACGAACCAGGCCGTTGTAACGGCCCCCGCCGCCGACGGCGTTCTGTGTGCCGAGTCGGTCGGTGATGATTTCAAATGTGGTGCGCATGTAGTAGTCCAGGCCGCGAACCATGCGCGGGTCGACTTCGTAGGGCGTCCGGAGCAGTTCGAGATAGGATTTCACCCGGTCGAAATGGTCGGCGCAGTCCGTGCAAATGGAGTCGAGCAGCAGGGGAGCGTCCCTGAGGGCTTCGCGGCAGCGGTCGACCTTGCAGTCGAGGGTTCTCAGGGGATTTGTCCGGGTGCGCCTCTGGCAGTCGGGGCAAAGCCCTTCGGATCGCTGCTCGAGAAACTCCTGCAGCACGGCCCGGTAGGACTTGCGGCATTCGGGGCAGCCGAGGGAATTCACGTGAAGCACGACGCCGCTCAGCCCCAGCCGTTCCAGGTAGAGCCGCAGCATATACATGATCTCGGCGTCGAGCATGGGATCGTCGGTCCCGAACACCTCGGCGTCGATCTGGTGAAACTGGCGGTAGCGCCCCTTCTGCGGGCGTTCGTGGCGGAACATCGGGCCGATGGCGTAAAACTTCTGGGCCACGGCGTCTGCTTGCAGATTGTGCTGGATGTAGGCCCTGACGACGGACGCGGTCGCTTCGGGGCGCAGCGCGAGCCATTCGCCCTTCCGGTCGGGAAACGCGTACATCTCCTTTTCGACGACGTCGGTGCTTTCGCCGATTCCCCGGGAGAACAGTTCGAGCTTCTCTACGACCGGGGTGCGGATTTCCCGGTACCCGAAGTCCTCCAGGATCCGGCGCGCCTCCCTCTCTACCCTCTGCCACCACTCGATCTGGCCGGGCAGAATGTCGTTCATGCCCTTGATGGCCTGAATGCTTTCCATGATTGTTCCCTTGTTGAAACGGATCCTTTAAGTTCAATGGACAAACAAAACCTTTTAAAAAACAGCCGGATAAAAGTCAAGAAAAACCGATTAGCCGTTTTTGCGGCCGGGCGTGAATCGCAGGCCGGACGGGGCGGGGCAGATCTTCCTTTCGCGCCATGCATTTCTTCGGAGAAGGCGGGCTTACCCGGACCGGTCGAGGCAGCAGCGGGGTGTTGCAAGACAGGGTGATCGGCGGTAAAGGGCTGTAGGACGGGGCCGCGGCCGGTTGGGAGGCCGTGCCGCGCGTACGAAAGGGTTCAACGGGCGGGATGCGGATCAGTCCTGCCGCAGGGTCTCCTGCAAAAGCCGCCTGAAGCCGGTGAACCCGGAAGCCTCACGATCCCTGGGGCGTTCCAGGGAAATTGCGACGTCCAGGCAGACGTGCGGCGGGCTGGGTTCCAGGACCAGGACCCTGTCGGCCATGGCCACGGCCTCTTCGATGTCGTGGGTGACGAAAAGGACCGTGCAGTTCGTTTCCGCCCACAGGGATGCGAGAAGATCCTGCATCTCCGTTCTCGTCCGGGCGTCGAGGGATGCGAACGGCTCGTCCACGAGGAGCACGCGGGGTTCGAGAACCAGCACCCTGGCGAGGGAGACCCTCTGCTTCATTCCGCCGGAAATCTCCCGGGGCAGGTGATTCTGGAAATCCCCCAGGCCGATGATGTCGAGATAACGATCGACCGTTTCACGGATCCTGCCGGCTTCCCACCCGCGAACTTTCAGCCCGAAGGCTATGTTTTCCCGTACGGTCAGCCAGGGAAAAAGTGCGTCCTGCTGGAACACCACGCAGCGATCCGGGCCCGGGCGCAGGATCGGTTCGCCATCCAGGGTCAGCATGCCCGAATCCGGGGCAAGAAACCCAGCCACCATGTTCAGAAGAGTGGTTTTGCCGCACCCGCTGCGCCCCGTGATGCAGAGAAACTCGCCGCGAGACACCGTGAAACGAAGGTTCTCGAACACGCGGATGCGGCGTCCGTCGATTTCGAACGCCTTGGAGGCGCCATCCACTACCAGGAAACCGTTTCTCCCCGGCGCTGGGCTTTGCTGTGTCCGCCCGCCGGACCCGGGGTTCATGCCGTCCTCCTGGCGCTCTTGAAGAGCATCCGCAGCACGCCGACCAGGATGCGGTCGCTCAGTTTTCCGATGGCCGCGATGGCGACGATACCCACGAGGATCATGTCCACCCGGCCGAGCATTCGCGCATCCATGATGACGGCCCCGAGCCCGTTGGGGACCCCGGTCAGTTCACCGAGCACGAGATAGGCCCACGATATGCCGAGGCCTAGGCGAAGGCCGGTCACGATATGGGGCATTGCTCCCGGGAGCACGATGAGCAGTATGGAACGCAGCTTCGCGGCCCCGAGCATCGCTCCGGCCCGCACCAGGAGGGGATCGATCTGCCTGGCCCCCTGGGCCGCGTTGAGGTAGACCGGGAAGAAGGCGGCCATGGCCACCAGGAAAACGGTGGTCCGGAGCCCGATCCCGAACCAGACGATGGCCAGGGGAAGCCAGGCTATCCCGGGCACGGCCCGCATTCCGTTGACGAGGCCGCTCATTACCCGGTCCATTCGGTCCGACCGTCCCGACAGGATGCCTAGGGGCAGGCCGGCCAGTACGGCAAGGCCGAAGCCGAGGGCCACCCTCGTCAAGCTCGACAGTACGTCCCCTGCAAACCGTCCGGCGTAAGGCCCGTTCCCGGAGTCCCCCAGCAGGTAGCTCGTCCCGGTTTTGACGATCTCGTGCGTATGGGGAAGCAGGTAGGCCGGGACGAGATCCGCTTCGCTGATGCATATCCATGCCAGCAGCAGGATTCCGGGCAGAATCCACGGCAGGGCGATCCGGAGAGTTTGAGCCTTTTGGGACGGCCCGGTCATGGAACGGCTTCCTGGGGGGCTGCCTGGAACGCTTCGACGAAGGAAAGGTCGAAGAGTTTCCCGTAGTCGGGCTGTCTTTCGATCATCCCGAGTTCCTGCATCCGGATTCCGAGGTTTTTCGCCTTTTGAACGAACGAGGTGTCCATCTTCCACGCGAGTTCGATGTTCCCGGCGGATTCCCTGAGCACATCCACGGGAATGCCGAATTCGGACGCCTTTCGGACCCATTCGTCGGGCCGGCCCGTGAGATGCTCCGTCGCCCGCGCGTGGGCTCTGACCAGTTCCCGCACGAGATCCGGCCTCTTGGCGACCGTTTCCCGCATGACGATCATACCGGCGTTGATAGCCCCGATGGCGTCGTCGAAGTACGGGTAGGAGAGAATCCTTCCGTAGCCCTGCAACTGCGCGACGGCGGGGAAGGGCTCCCCGGAGAGAAAAGCGTCGATGGCCCCTCCCGCCAGCGCCGTTCCCATGTCGAAGAAATCCACCCGCACGAGCTGCACGTCCTTGTCCGCGGAAAGTCCCGCCCGCGCGAGCACTTCCCGCAGGAGAATCTCGTGCATCGTGCCCGGCACGTACCCGATCCGTTTTCCTCTGAGATCGGCGGGTGACTGCACGGGGCCGTCCTTTTTCACGACCAGGGCGGAGCACTTGTTGCAGAGCGCCGCCACCATCACGACCGGTTCACCGCGGGAAGCCGCCTGGATCGCCAGGGCGACGGTCGTTCCGGTCATATCGAGGCTGCAGGCCAGCAGGGCGGCTTTCTGGTCGCCCGGGTTCGTGAAGGAGGATACGGTGGCTTTCCATGAGGGAGGAAGAAACTGCCCGTAGAAAAAAGGCTGTATCGTCTGGGCGGTCTTCCAGGTGCCCAACCGGACTTCTTCGGCACGGAGCGGGGACGGAATGGCCAGGAGGATGAAAATCCATAAGACCGCTGCGACCGGCTGTGTTCCACAAAACAGTCGCACTTGCCCTTCTTTCGTTTCCATTCGGCCGGGGTCCTTGCTCGGGACGGGAAGGTCTTTTGCCTGCCGGCTCAGCTTCCGTTCCCGTGAGTTGTGCTTTCAAGCCTGCGTTTGTGGCGCGCCGTTTCCCACTTCGTAGCCGGCATTCCGCAGCAGTTGTGCCGCTTTCTCCACCGTGATCCCCCGCCACTCGCCCGGGGATACGCTCGTGTCGCGGGGAATGGCCCCGTATTCCAGCACGACGGTATTGGCTCCCGACCTGACGATCCGCTCGTCCGAGGGATGTGTGCAGATGGCGTGGGCCTGTTTTCCCACGGCAAGCCTGACGACGGCGGTGATCTGGGCCAGTCGGGACGGGGAGATCGTGCCCAGGTCGAATTTCGGCGTTCCGGGGACCGCAAACCGGGCCATGACTCCCATCAGGGTCGCTCCCAGGGCTCTGTGGGTGAGAATGGACTCGGCGATCTCCTCATTCGTGTGTTCGGGACCGACGGGATCGACCAGCGAGGACAGTTCCAGGGGGGATGCCTGCACGGCTTTCAGGGTGCGCATGCGGACGGTTCGGTCCACTCCTGTGTCCATCCCTTCACGGAGGCGCATGACGTGGTAGGCCATGTTGAAGCCCGCCTCGTGCAGCGCCTGGGCTGTTTCCAGCGTATATTCGCCCGTGTTGGCCACCAGTTGCGCGCAGTCGAGGGGACCGGCGAGCCTTGCGATCCGGACCATGTCTTCGATGGGATAGAACTCTGTCGTACGGATCGAAATCCAGCGGACTTCCGGCACGTCGTACAGGTGGATGCGGTCCACGACCTCTTCCGTGCTCAGTGCCCACCGGTCCTTCACAATCCCCCATTTTTCCCCGTGGGAGCAGAAGCTGCAGCTAATGGGGCAGGGGATGCAGTCGACTCCGATGGAGGCCCAGATGTGGCCCCGCCCGGAAGTCCACAACCGCGAAGCCTCGTGTGCGGTATCCAGCAGTTCCGGCATTTCCTTCGAGTCCGGGTCCAGGGAGAGCAGGGAAACCGTCTCTTCAAAGGAGAGTCCCCCGCCGTCTCCCGCACGGTCGAGAATTTTTTCAAGCTTCATGAGCCATACCATCCTTTCGGTCGCATGGATCCCGGCGATCGTTTCCGGCCAGGGACAGGAATGCCTCGATCGAATCCCGGTAATCCCTGAGGGTTCGTATCCAGGAAGCCAGGCATTCCCGCCCCAGGGGAGTTATGGTGTAGATCTTCCTGGGCAGCCTTTTGAGCGAGTCGTCCCAAACGGCGCTGACGATCTCGCGTTCCTCCATGGTCTTCAGCATTCGGTAGACGCCTGTGGGGTCCGGTTTCCGGGTGCCGACCATGGGGCTTTCCGCCAGCCTCTGGACGAGCGCGTAGCCGTGAAGGCGTTCCCGATCGAGCAGCACGAGGATCATCGGCTGGAGAAGCTTGTCCAGGTTTTTCCCGGCGCAGGGACACTGTTGCAGGTCTATCATTAGAGGTGCTCCTATATTAGAGTTGATCTAATATATTTCCCGTTGGCGGGCGTTGTCAAAGTAAATCGTGTGGGCCGGTCCCGCGCCTTTCGCCCGCCGGCGGGTGTTCCGTCGAACGCGCCGAAGTCCTCCGGGCGTATTGGGAACGTCCGCCGGGAGGCGGGGGGAGGGCGTTCGACGCGCTTGACATTTTCGACGTCAGCGCATAGATCTGTTTTGACCTTCATATTTCACGGGGTTCAGTAACGGAACACGGTGTGAAACCGTGGCGGTCCCGCCGCTGTAACCGGGGACGCAGATCGGGGGTAGGGAGTTACGGCCACTGTACCGGGCGCGAAACGCAACGGTATGGGAAGGCGCCGATTCTGCGGAGGATCCGGGAGCCAGAAGACGACTGGGTGCCCGAGAGGATGGAACCTGATGGCAAAGGGTTCCGACGGCCGTTTCATCGGCTGCCGGAACCCTTTTTTTTTCGGGGAGGCGAAAGATGATCATGGAAATGTCCGCGATCCGGGTCAGCCGGATCGGCGCTTTCGAATGGACGACGGTCCCGCTGCGGGACATCGGGGAAGACGAGGTGCTCATCGAAGTCGAGGTGACCGGCCTGTGCCGGACGGACCTCAAGCTGATCCGCGTGGGGCACCGTGATCTGACGCTGCCCAGAATCCCCGGCGAGGAGGTCGTGGGAATCGTGCGAAAGACGGGTGGATCGGTGAAAGGCGTGCTGGAAGGCCGCCGGGTGTACGTCTATCCGGGCGTCTGGTGCGGCAGGTGTCCGGCCTGCCGGAGGGGCGCGGAGAACCTTTGCCGGCAGATGCAGATCATGGGATTCCACCGGGACGGAGGTTTTGCGCAGTATGTCATAGCGCCCGCCGGGAGCCTGATTCCCGTTCCGGAAGGCCTTGACGCGGAACTCGCGGTTTTTGCCGAACCGCTTTCCTGCTGCTTGAACGCGCTCGAACTGGCTTGTGTCGGCAGGGGGGACGCGGTGGGCATCTGGGGCGCCGGGCCCGCCGGGACGCTACTTTCCAGGGCCGCCGCGGCCATGGGCGCAGAACCCCTTTGCATGGAACCGGACGACAGGCGCAGAAGAATGGCGAAGGGAGTTCCCGGCCCCGAGGGCAGGAAATTCGACGTGTGCATCGTGGCTGTCGGGTCGAACCACGCCTACGAAGAAGCTCTGGCAGCGTTGAACCCGCGCGGGCGCCTCGTCGTCTTTGCCGGGTTATCCCCCTCAGACGATGTGCTGCCCGTCAGTTTCAACCAGCTTCACTATCATGAACAGACTCTCGTCGGCGCGTACGGTTGCAGCTTCCGGCACGGAGTCCGGGCGCTGCGGTTCATCGCCACGGGGGCCGTGACCGTGAGAGATATGATCTCCCACCGGATGGCCCTGTCCGACCTGGATGAAGCACTCCGGATCGTGGAAAACCGGAGCGGCATGAAAATCCTGCTGTACCCGTAGCTGGAACGTGGGGGTATTCGGGAGCCCGAAGGAGGAAAAGAAGATGACCTGGACGGAAGAGTCGTTGCGGCAGTTCGGTGCGAACATCCAGCGATTGCTCCGCGGAGAGGATCTGGACCGGGAGGAATGCTGCGGGATGTTCCAACAGGTCCTGTTGAACTGCCAGCCGGACTTACAGCAGGGAGCGTTTCTGGCGGCCCTGGCATCGAAGGGGGAGACCGCCCTGGAGATCGCCGGTGCGTGGCAGGCGATCGTCGAACTGGATACCGCCCGGGTTCCGGATGCGCTGGACTGCCCGCTCGTGGAGAATTCGGGTACCGGCATGGACCGGCTCAAGACGTTCAACGTGAGCACGGCCGCCGCGGTGGTCGCAGCGGCGGGAGGGGTCCGGCTGGCCAGGCACGGCTCCAGGGCCCTCACTTCGTCGTGCGGGACGGTGGACCTTGCGGAAAGGCTCGGTATCGACGTGGAATGTGAAGTGTCGACGGTCGTAGCGAGCATCAGGGCGGAGGGCATCGGCCTGTTCAACGGCATGAGCCCCAAGGTGCATCCGCACTCCCTCGGCAGGATTCTCAGCCAGATCCGTTTCGGCTCCACGTTGAACATCGCCGCTTCGCTGGCGAGCCCGTGTCGTCCCACCCACGCACTGCGCGGCGTCTATGCCCGGGAATTGATTCCGAGGGTGAGCGACGTGATGCGGGAAATCGGCTACGAACGCGCGATGATCGTACATGGGTTCGATGCGGCGAACGAAAAGGGAATGGACGAGATTTCGAACCTGGGGGAGACGGTGATCCAGGAGTTCTTTCCCGATGGAAGGAAGGAGACCTACCGGCTGGCCCCGGAGGACGTCGGCCTCGGACGGGCGGACTATTCTTCCATCGCGGCGAGTGGAGACGTCTGCAGGGAGGTTGTGCGGTTCCTGAAGGTCATCAGCGGGACGGGGCACCCGGAGTGCGTCGACATGGTATGCC
This sequence comes from Desulfobacteraceae bacterium, assembly GCA_021372635.1. Lineage (GTDB taxonomy): Bacteria > Desulfobacterota > Syntrophobacteria > Syntrophobacterales > Syntrophobacteraceae > JAJFUA01. The sequence goes on from JAJFUA010000441.1 coordinate 10,585, forward strand.
TGAATGCGGGCGCGATCTTCTACCTGGTGGGCAGGACGCGGGACATCCGGGCGGGTGTGGAGATGAGCCGGGGCATTATCGAAAGCGGAAAGGCGCTGGAGAAGCTTTGCCGCTGGGTCGCCGCGCAGGCGGATGCGGCGCGGCGGGGTGTTCGGCGGTTCCTGGACGCGGCCGCCGGGGCGGGCATCCGCGAGAAGGCGGCCGCGCTGCTGTGAATGTCGCAGAGTACGGGATCAACCCCGTCCTTTGCTCCTCCTTCGGTAGAGCCGGGCGAACGTCGCGAGAAGAACGCCACCGGCTGCTCCGGCGAGAGCCATGAGCAGGGCCTCTTCCGGATCGAGCCACGAGGGCAGCGGCAGGCTGTCGGTCCAACGCGGCTGATAGGCCAGTTCGGGCGCCGCGATCACCGATGCGGTGATCTGGCGAAACACCGGCGCATACTTTTGAAAATCCGGGGCAAGGGAATAGCCGTGAAACTGCAGCGTGCCCTGCTGCGTGGGCACCATGCCGGTAAGCCCCCGTATCTTCCCGACCCTTGCGACGTCCACCTCCGTGGTCAGCCATACGATGCGCGCCGCTTCATCGTACTGCATCCTGCCGAACGAACCGCCGGTCACCAGGGCATCGAAATCGGCCGCTTTGCCGCTGAAATACTCGTTCATGTCGATCCTGGGCATGGATTCCATCTGGCGCAGGGAGAGCCTGCCGCTGCTGACCACCTGGACGAGGATATAAGGGTATTCCAACCCGTTTTTGACCCTGTCCAGCTGGAAACCGTAATCGTACCTGGGAATTTTCGCCTTCGGCGCCTGCCGGTTCAGTTCGGCGTGCATCGCCGCGAGTGCTTCCTGGGGGATTTCCGCCCATCCCTCGGGAAGCGTCAGGGAAAAGGCAGGGTTCCTGATTTCCGCCCCGGGGGACGAGGAGGGAAACGACAACGGCAAGGCCGCGACAAGAAACAAAAGGATGAAGAAGCGCCTCATAGTGATCTCGATCTCCGTAATTGCGTGATGGCTTTGATGCGGCAGAAGCGAAGGAAGCGTGCGGCATCCGCGGCCCGCCGCCA
>JAJFUA010000011.1 GCA_021372635.1 Desulfobacteraceae bacterium
TGGATTTCCTTTTTCAGAAAACCCATCCGGTTCTGGCTCCGGCTGGCCCTGGGCGCGGTCTTCATCGCGGCGAGCGTGGACAAGATCGTGCATCCGGCGGCCTTCGCCAAAATCATCTACAATTACCAACTGCTGCCCGACTCGCTGATCAACATCGCGGCGATCGTCCTGCCGTGGCTGGAACTGACGCTGGGAACGCTCCTCATCTGCGGCGTCTGGCTGCCCGGGGCCGTGGTCCTGACGAACCTGCTCCTGGCCGCCTTTTTCGCCTCCCTGGTATTCAACGTGTTCAGGGGCATCAACGTTCACTGCGGCTGTTTCAGCACGGCAGCGGCGGGAGACCCGACAATCGCCTGGTACATGGTCCGCGATTCCGTTTTTTTGTCGGCGGGGATCGCTCTCCTGTACGAAACATTTTTCAGAGGTCGCGTTTTGGAGTAGAATGGCGGCGAATTTGTTCGATTGAATGCGTGAGTTGCAGATTCTCGTTACAGTGAATGAAAAGGGATCGCCAAGAGTCTATGAAAAGAAATGCGCTGATTGTCTGTTTCGGCTTGGTTGTGTGCGTTCTGGCACTGCCTTCCTGTTGTCTTTTCGAATCGAGCAAAGATACGACCGTCGTAAGCATCAAGCCGCCCCCTCCTCCGGAGCCGCCGAAGCCCGCCGATCTGCCGTACAGCAAGATCAACTTCGACTATCCCCTGGCATCGCTCAACAGTCCGAGGATTTTTGTCTATAAGAATCAGAGAAGGCTGCTGCTGATCCAGGACGAGACTCTGATCAGGGATTACCCTGTGGGACTGGGGCCGAGCCCGACCGGCGACAAGTGCTATCGGGGCGACGGCAGGACGCCTGAGGGGGAATTCTTCATCTGCTCGAAGAACCCGAACAGCAACTACTACAAGTCGTTCGGCATCAGCTATCCCGACGCGAAGCGGGCCAAGGACGCTCTCATCGCAGGGACGATAAGCTGGAACGATTATCAGAACATCGTCAATACCTCATCGCAGCACAATACGCTTCCCACATGGAACACGCCGCTGGGAGGCGCGATCATGATCCACGGCGGCGGAGCCTACAAGGACTGGACACTCGGGTGCATCGCCGTCTCCAACAGCATCATGGATGAACTCTTTCCGGTGATCCCACTCGGAACCCCCGTGAAGATACTGCCTTAAGCGCCGCGGGGTGGGCGGCGGATCGATGCGCCCACCCCGTGAGGCACAACACCGCAAAGGCTGAAGGCCGCTATCGGGCCAGCTTCGAGGCGATGGCCGCCACGTGCTTTCCCTGGAACCTGGCCGCGGCCAGTTCGTTTTCGCTCGGCAGGCGTTCGCCCTTCGCTCCGGCAATAGTGGAAGCGCCGTAGGGCGAACCGCCGGTAATTTCGTCCATTCTCATCTGCCCGGCAAACGTGTACGGAAGGCCCACGATGACCATCCCCTGGTGCAGCAGCGTGATGTGAAAGCTCAGTATGGTGGACTCCTGCCCTCCGTGCTGCGTATTGCTGCTCGTAAACACGCTCGCCACCTTTCCCACCAGCGCGCCTCTCGCCCACAGTTGCCCGGTTGCATCCAGGAACTGCCGCATCTGCCCGCACATGTTCCCGAACCTGGTCGGAGTGCCGAAAATGATCGCATCCGCCGTGGCAAGGTCGTCCACGCGGCAGACGGGCACATGGGCCATCGCCTGCTGGCTTTCCACCGCGCCCATCAGCTTCAGGACCCCTTCGGGCAGCGTTTCCGGTACACGGCAAACGCCGACCTCGGCCCCTTCCACTTCCCTCGCACCTTCCGCAACCGCCTCGGCCATACGGTGTATATGACCGTACATCGAATAGTAAACCACCAGCACCTTCATGATTGCCATCCTCCTGTCCGTCGTTTCAAAGGCTCATTTCGTCCGTTCCGCTTCCTGCACCAGCTCCCCGTCCCTTCCCCGGAATCCCGCCGGTTGCATCCATTCCCGCAAGGCCACTGCAAAACAAGCTAATGCCTGTCCTCACCCAATCAAGGGGTTCCGGCAACTCCCCCTTCCGCCGTGCATCGCACCGTCCCTCCCGGGGCCACGATGCTCCTTCCGTCACAGCACGCCTTTTCTCCGCCGCCCGATCGCAGAATCATGGCGCGGAGCCTGGCGCTCTGCTATTATGGCCACAGGCATTTCCGGAAATATGCGCAACACCGTTTTCGAACGGCAGGCGCCGGTTCGTTCTTCCTGCCGGCGGCAACTTCCCCTTTCTTTTGGAGCAGGACGCTGCCATGCCGAAATCGTTTTCTGTCGATGTCCTCTGCGTGGGGTACGCTTCGTTCGACCTGACGATGCTGGTCGATCACCACCCGGCCGCAAATGAAAAGTGTTTTGCATCCGCCATGGCCGAATGCGGGGGAGGTCCCGCCGCCAACGCGGCGGTCGCGGTGGCTCGCCTGGGAGGCACGAGTGCCTTCGCAGGGTATCTCGGAGACGATTCTTTCGGGGCCAGGCATCTGGCCGAACTGGCCACGGAGGGCGTCCGCACGGAACTGGTCGTTCGCGGGCCGCACGCAACCGCCCTTTCCGTGATCCTGGTCAAGCCCGGGGGGGACCGTACCGTCGTAGCATACAAAGCAGCCGATTCCGGGCTCCGGGAGAAGGAGGTGGATTTTTCCGCGTGCAGCGCCGGGGCGATTCTCTTCGACGGCCATCAAACTGCCGTTTCGCTCCCTTTGGCGGATGCCGCAGGGAAATCCGGCATACCCACCATCCTGGACGCGGGTTCCGTGCGCGAGGGGACGGTTGCCCTGGCACGCAAGGTCGATTACCTGGTAGCATCGGAAAAGTTCGCCCTCCGGTTCAGCGGAGAACAAGACCCGAGGAAAGCTCTGCACGTCCTCGGCCGAACGGCGCCCTTTGCCGCGATCACGATGGGCGAGCGGGGCATCCTCTGGAAGTCCGGCGCGGAAGAAGGTATGATGCCGGCTTTCAGCGTTGACGCGATCGATACCACGGGAGCGGGAGACACCTTCCATGGCGCTTTCGCTCTCGGGGTTTCACGGGGGCAATCCATGAACACCATCCTGGAATATGCCGGCGCGGCGGCCGCACTCTGCTGCACGAAAGCCGGGGCGCGTCTCGGCATTCCCACCCATGGGGAGGTGGAGCGGTTTCTGCATGCGCGGCGATGAGCCGACGACGGGTGAAAAGGCTGTTCTGCCGGAGAGCGAAGCCGGCCACACGCCGGCTTGATCGGTCGACCGGATCGGGCTTGAATGCGTCCCGCGCTTCGGGCCGGGAGAAGGGAATGGTCATGAAAATATTCGTCTGGCGCCACAGCAAGCTTTACTCCAGTTGGTCCATGTTCGATGAACCGCACATCTGCCGTCGCAACTACATGCAGGCCGAAGCGGTGGTAGTGGCCGGTACGCAGGAGGAAGCCCTCGCATTGCTGGAGCAGGATGATACCTGGAACATCGAGGAGTTGCGACGGCTAGAACCCATCGTTTACAGCGTGGAGAAACCTTCGGTGGTGACGAAGATCGTGTTTTCCGGATAACACGGCGTGCCGGGCATTGCGGCTTTCGCAAGCTGAGGGCACGCTGGAGCGCGTCCGTACGGACGCCGGTGGAGGCTCCGTCCCTTCGGAAGGCCGGAGGGACGGTATCGGTATGCAACAACCCCGGAGAATGAGGGCGTTCGGAGCCGTCGTGCCACGGCATACGCCCCGTATGGATGAGGTGACCTATGCGCCGATTGATCTTGAGCACCGTCTTGCTTTGTGCCTGCATGGCTCTTACCCTGGTTACGGGAAGAATTCCCGCAGGCTTCGCTATGAGCGAAAAAGACCGCTCCGTCCCTGGCGACCCGTCGCAGACATCACATCGTGCCCCGGGAATGGAAATGCTTGCCGCAAACGAAAAGAATGACAACGCCGGATCGACCGATCCCGAAAAGCCCATCGCCACCTCACCCGGCCGGGAATTCGACATTTCGCTGCAATCGAACCGGACGACCGGATTCATGTGGCAGCTGGCAAGCCCGCTCGACGCATCCATCGTGCAATTCGTCGGTTCCGAGTATAAAGCGCCGAAAAGCAGGCTCCAGGGCGCAGGAGGCACGGAGGTGTGGACTTTCCGCTCGGTGGGCCCGGGGCAGGCCACAATCTCCATGAAGTACGCCAGGCCGTGGGAGAAGAATGTCCCTCCCGTCAAGACCGTGACGTTCAAAATCGTGTCTCAGTAATCCCCGGAATCAGGCGGAAATCCCTCAGGGTGCCAAGGCTCGATGGCCCGCCCCCCGGAGGAATCATCCACCGCGCACCGCTCTGCAGACTTTACGCCTGCCTTCCGCCGCGGTCCGGCCCGCTTTCCGGTTCAAAAGACGAAGCCCATGAGCGGGAAGCTTTGAACCGCTCCAAGTGTAAACGCAATGGAAGCCTGCCTGATGGAAGAGTACCTTGCCGCAGTCCTGTCCGACACCCACGGACTCGTTCGGCCCGAACTCACTGTGGCCCTCGCGGGGGTTCAGCTCATCATACACGCAGGGGATATCGACCGCCCGGAGGTTGTAGAGACGCTCGAGACGATCGCTCCCGTGGTCGCAGTGCGTGGCAACGTGGACCGGGAAGAATTGGCCGTACGATATCCGCGGGCAACCGTGGCCGAAGCGGGCGGCGCATTGATCTACGTGCTCCACGATCTGCACGATCTCGACCTGGACCCCGCTGCGGCAGGGTTTCAAGCCGTCGTCAGCGGGCATTCCCACAAGCCTTCGATGTTCAGGAAAGACGGCGTTCTCTATCTGAATCCCGGCAGCGCCGGACCACGGCGTTTCATGTTGCCCGTGACTTTTGCCCTGCTGCGCATACGGGACAAAACCCTGATTCCCGAAATCGTCCGACTGACGGACTGACCGGGGGGACAAACGAACGGGAAAGCATGAAAACGGCGCTCCCGCAAAGAAATGCTTCGACTGCAAGGCGATATCCCGCACGAAGGCTCTCTGATCCTTTCGCCATCCTTCATGAGAGAGAAACCCGGGCGGCGCCGGTCCGGGTTTCTCTCTCCGGCACTCATTCATTCTTCGCGTGGACTGCTTCTTGCAAAAGCCCATCAGTACCGGAAAGTACCGGAAAAATCCGCTTGTAAAGTTCACATGAAAGTGGGATTAGATATATAGTGGGAGGTGCTGTATCATGGCTGCACGTAACAGAAGAGGTGCCAGTCCGTGAAAGCGCTCCTTGAAGTTCTTCCGGCGGACGGCGGCCCTGTCCGCGGATCCGGCCGAACGCGGGGAAGGGGATTGCGCGCGAAAGCTTAAAAAGAGAGGGGAAAAATATGAAACAGGGAATAAGAGTCGTTGCACTGGTGGCGGTAGGTTGCCTGGGGTTCCTGTTTGCTTCCCAGGCCAGCGCCGCCACCATCTCGCCGGCTCAGGCACAGGAATTGGCCAAGCAGAAGCAGGCAAAGGACGCAGCGGACCAGGCTCGCCGGAATTCTGAACTGCTCTTCGCGGCCGACGCCGGATACCAGGGCAGGGTCAGCGATCTGCTCAGTCAGAAGGCTGACATTAACGTCAAAGATGCTGACGGAATGACTCCGCTGATGCACGCGGCACTGAGAGGGAACGCGGAAATCGTTGAAATGCTGCTCCAGTACGGCGCGAGAACGGACATAGCCGACAACTTCGGTTCCACCGCACTGATGCACGCTTCGTGGGGCGGCAAGACGGAGATCGCCAAGCTCCTCATGCTGCGCGGAGCGGAAGTGAATATTCGAAGCAGCGAAGAATTGCCCAGGCTGAAGGTCAAGGGCGTGACGGCCCTGATGGCCGCCTGCATGAACGGGCATTTTCAGACGGCAAAACTGCTGGTCGCCAGCAGCGCCAATGTGAATCAACGCGACGACAACGGGCTTACCGCCCTTTCCTACGCAGCGAAAGGCGGCTACGCGGACGTCGCCCGGCTGTTGCTGGCCAATGGCGCGGATACGGAAATCAGGGATCAGCACGGCAGAACCCCTCTGATGCTGGCCACGATCTACGGCCATCTCGATACAGTGCGGGCGCTGGTCAACGGAGGGGCCAATCTGAAGGCAAAGGACACGAACAAGCTGACCGCGGCCAAGTATGCCTGGGCGCTCGATCAGGACTCGATTCTGCGGCTCCTCGAAGATGCCAGGCAAAACCAGGCGCAAAACAGGATGGTCAGAAAATCGCCTCTTTCCCGCTGATAACAATCATCCATCCGGCCGGACCCGCACCGGTCCGCTTCCACGCGGAACAGGCGCGGGTCTGCAGACCTCCACCCTTGCTTCCACTCCGCCGCCGCGTTCCAAAGCGCATGGACTGGAAGGAGTCGGCAGTATCGCCGGCCGTTCCGGCATGAGGCTCTTGCCACGCGAATAACGGCTCCGCTTTCCATGAATACTTCCCGTATGCACCCAATCCCGTTACAGATGGAGAATCGTTAATGTGGCCTTTTCAAGAGCAAACACGTGAAAAAAGATATCCGGTGGACTGGGAGGCCCGGCTTCGACTGGCAGTTCCGGACCCGGGGGCGGTCATGGCGGCGCGGATCGTCGATATTTCTCTCGGCGGTGCGCGACTGGCCCTTGAACGGATGCGCATCGGTTCCTATCATCTCTGCATCGGTGATCGCCCCGGCTCGCTCTACCTCTCCATCGCCCTGGCCGAAGACACGGTGGAGGCCGCCATTGAAATCAGGTGGTTCAACTGGAATGAGAAGCTCAAGGCTTTTCTCGTGGGGGCTGAATTCAGCCGCATGGACTTGGAGGCGAAGTCCCTTCTGTCCCGGGCCGTGAGCGCGTTGCCGGAAGCCTGAAGCACGGACAGGCGAACGATCATCGATCCACGAACTGCATGTACTCTCAAAGAGGGCTGGATGAATTACAAGGCGGTACTTTTCGATCTCGACGGCACCTTGCTCGACACATTGGAAGACCTCGCAGGTTCGATGAACAGCGTGCTGCGCCGTTCGGGCTTTCCGGAACACGAACTGCACGCCTACAAGTATTTCGTGGGTGACGGGATGTTGAACCTCGTTCGCAGGGCGGTTCCCGAAAACGCCAGGACAGACGAAAGCGTGGTCGCCGCCTGCCTGGCTTCCATGAAGGAGGAATACGGCAGAAGATGGAAGGAGAAAACACGACCGTATCCGGGAGTGCCCGAGATGCTCGACGCGCTTCGGCAAAAAGGGGTCAAAATGGTCGTGCTGTCGAACAAACCCCATGAATTTACGCAACTCACCGTCACCTCCCTGCTGCCGCGCTGGAAGTTCGACGCCGTATTCGGCGAGCGCCCTTCCATACCGAGGAAGCCGGACCCGGCGGCGGCGTTGGAAATCGCCGTCGCGATCGGCGTCCGGCCCGCCGAATTCCTCTACCTTGGCGATACGGCAACGGACATGATCACCGCCAACGCGGCCGGCATGTACCCGGTGGGAGCGCTCTGGGGTTTCCGAACGGCGGAGGAACTCACCGCAAGCGGTGCAAAAACGCTCATCAGAGAGCCTTCCGATCTCCTGCATCTGCTCTGACGCACATCCTTCCGGAGAGAGCCCACACCCGCAGCGAACCGGTAGCGGGGGCCCCGGAAGATACCGCACCCTGCCCGTTCCTTCCAACCGCGACCGGCACCGCCGGCCCCAATTCAAGCCCTCTCCGATCCGGAACCATGCGCCGCGCATTGCAGGCACGCTCCGATTGGAGAGGCCGCGTCTCTTCCCGCCCCGCGGCACCCGGCCGTCCGGCGGGCGGACAACCGACAACCGAACGAGGAGATGGATATGCCCGTCATCGCATCCAACGAACGATCACCCGTCGTGGTTGCGGGCTGCCGCACTCCGTTCCTGCGCCACGGGACGGATTTCCGGGACCTGATGTCCTACGATCTGGCCAGAATGGCCCTCAAGGGACTGTTGGACAGGGTTTCCCTTTCCCCCGGGGCCGTTCAGCATGTCATCTTCGGTTCCGTTCTGAACGAGCCCCGGACCAGCAACGTGGCCCGGGAAGCGGTGATCGGAGCCGGCCTCCCGAACACCATCCCCGCACACACCGTCACCATGGCCTGCATCTCCGGAAGCCAGGCCGTTACGCGTGCGGCCGACATGATCGCCCTGGGAGAAGCCGATACGATCATCGCGGCGGGGACGGAGTGCCTGAGTGATATCCCGATCCTGCTGCGGCGTCCCATGAGGCGAAAACTGATGGCCCTGCGCAGGCTTCGCGGCCCGTTCGGCTACCTTCGCTGGCTGTGGCGCCTCCGCCCTTCCGACTTCCTGCCCGAAATTCCCGAAGTCGCCGAGTTTTCCAACAGCTTGACGATGGGCCAGGCTTCGGACCGCATGTCCGCCCGGTGGGGCGTCGACAGGGAAGAACAGGACCGGTACGCCCTGCGGTCGCACCGGCTGGCCGAAAGGGCCGCGCAGCAGGGATTCCTCGGCGAGGAGATCCTGCCGGTCGCCGTCCCGCCGCACTTCCATGTCGTGGACAGGGACAACGGCATTCGCGGCGACACGTCCGACGAAAGACTCGCCAGGCTGCCTCCGGCTTTCTATCACCCCTTCGGCACGGCAACAGCCGGCAACTCATCCTTCCTGAGCGACGGCGCGGCGGCCGCCCTCATCATGTCCGGGACGAAGGCAGAGGCACTCGGCTTCAAGCCGCTCGCCCGCATCGTCTCCTATGCCTATACGGGCTGCGATCCCTTCGAGGAGCTGCTCCTGGGACCCGCCTACGCCATCCCGAAGGTCCTGCGGGACACAGGTCTCGACTTGAGGGACATGGACGTTCTCGAATTCCATGAAGCCTTCGCCGGGCAGATCCTTTCCAACATCCGCGCACTGGAAAGCGACCGGTTCGGTCGCGAGAAACTGGGGCTCGACGGCAGGGTGGGCGAAGTGCCCATGGAACGGCTCAACACCCTCGGGGGGTCGCTGTCCCTGGGACACCCCTTCGGAGCCACGGGGATTCGCCTCGTGACGACCTGCTGCCGGCGTCTGCAGCGGGAAGGCGGCCGCTACGGACTCGTGGCGAGTTGTGCGGCCGGCGGCCTGGGGCACGCCATGATCCTGGAACGCATCGAGTGAGGAGTACCGGGATATGAGGACTCTGCAGATGGAAATCGACGGTGCCGGCACGGCCGTCATCCGCATAGACGATGAGGGAGACACGCTGAACAAGCTTTCAAGCGTCATGATCTCCGAACTCGAAGAGGTTCTGCGCGAGATCGAGCGGGACCACGCGATCCGGTCCCTGCTGTTCATCAGCGGCAAGGAGGACAATTTCATTGTCGGCGTCGACATCCGGGAGTTCGAAGAGGCCTCGGACCGCACCGCAATGCACGAAAGCATTCACGTGATCCAGGGGCTCTTCAACCGCATCGAGCGCCTGCCGTATCCCGTGATTGCGGCCGTCAACGGCCCCTGCCTGGGAGGAGGCATGGAACTCGCCCTCGCCTGCCGTTTCCGAATAGCGACCGACCATGACAGGACCCTGCTGGGACTTCCCGAGGTGAAGCTCGGGCTCATCCCAGCGGCAGGGGGTACGCAGAGGCTGACACGGCTTCTCGGAGCCGGCAGGGCACTGCCCCTGATCCTCGAAGGGAGGGCGTTGAGCGCGCCGCATGCCCGTTCCATCGGGATGGTCGACCTCGTCGTCCACCCGTACGACCTGCTCGGAACCGCAAAGAGATGCCTGCCCTATTTCGGGCAGCGCATGAAAACACGGCAGGGCACGCGCCGCTATCCCCCGTTCCCTTCGCTGGACTGGGTGCTCCGCCACCTCAAACCCGCCAGGAAGTACTATTTCGCCCAGGCGGCGAAACGCATAGACGCGAAGGCTCACGGGAACTACCCCGCCCTGCCCGAAATCCTGCGCTGCGTGGAAAACGAAACGACCTGCGGTCTGCCCTGCGGCCTCGAATCGGAAGCCGAAGCCTTCAGCCGCCTGGTGCTCTCTCCCGAATCGGAAGCACTCCGGAGCCTTTTCTTCGCAACCACAGCGATGAAAAGGAAACCGTCCACTCCCTTCGCCCGGCAGGTTCAGCGCGTCGGCATCCTGGGAGGAGGCCTCATGGGAGCGGGCATAGCGACCGTCGCAGCCCGGTCGGGAATGCCCGTCATCATGCGGGACGTCTCCTTGTATAATCTCTCCCGGGGATTGAAGGACATCTGGACGCATCTCGACAGGCAGAGAAGGAGGCAAAAGCACAACCCCGTCGAACGGGACCGCATTTTCAGCCGGGTGGTTCCCACGACGGATTACCGGGACTTTTCATCGGCGGACGTGGTGATCGAAGCCGTATTCGAAGACCTTTCCCTGAAGCGGCAGGTACTGCAGGAAATCGAAGAGTTCGTCAAACCGGAGTGCATCTTTGCTTCCAATACCTCGGCGATTCCCATCAGCCGCATCGCCTCCGCGTCCAGGCGGCCGGAAACGGTGATCGGAATGCACTATTTCTCCCCCGTACCGCGCATGCCATTGCTGGAAGTGGCCGTTACGCCCCGGACTGCCGAATGGGTCAGGGACACGGTGGTCTCCCTCGGGCGGCGGCTGGGCAAGACCGTGATCGTGGTGCAGGACGGGCCCGGTTTCTACACCACCCGCATCCTTGCGGCCTACCTCCTCGAAGCCGCCACTCTGCTGAACGAACTGGCGGAGATTCACCAGGTCGACCGGGCCATGGTCCAGTTCGGTTTTCCTGTCGGACCGTTCAAGCTGCTCGATGAAGTGGGAATCGATGTGGCCGCTCATGCGTCCCGGGAAATTCACGAACTGATGGCGGACCGGGACTTTTCGCCTCCAACCGGCCTCCATGAACTCCTGAGAAACGACTTCCGCGGACGGAAGAACGAACGCGGTTTCTACCGCTATGCGGCACACTGGTGGCAGGACGTCGGAACCGTCTTGAAAAAGTCCGGGGAACGGAGGGCGGTCAACGAAGAAGCCTATGCATATTTCGGAGGGAAAAAGCGGGAGGTACTGGACGAGGCGGATATCCGGGACCGGCTTTCCCTCATCATGATCAACGAAGCGATATACTGCCTGCAGGAAGGGATCGTCTCGAACCCGGCCGACGGAGACGTGGGCGCCGTACTCGGCCTCGGGTTTCCACCGTTCCTGGGAGGGCCGTTTCGCTACCTCGACAGGATCGGCGCCGCCGAAGCCACCGTCAGGCTCGAACGCCTCGCGGAAAGGTTCGGGAAGAGATTTGCGCCGGCCCCGCTGCTCGTCGACATGGCGATGAAGGAAGAATCCTTTTACAGCGGCTGACGAACGGCCGGAAGACGGGACGCTCCGCCCGGAGACGACGGGCAAGGCATCAATCCGTTTTGCTGACGACCGTCATCTCTTCCTGGGCATGCTCGCTGACGCGGCCGGCGAGATGGGAACTGTACCGTCTGAGCATCCACAATTCGGGGATGATTTCAGATATGAGCTGCCCGTCGTCGAAAACCCTCACGATGGAGCTTTCGGAAACCACCACCGCCACGGCGCTCGTCTGTTTCGTGATGGAAGCGGCCGCCATGTGCCTGCTGCCGAGTCCGAGCGGAAGCTGAATCCCCTCGGAAAAGGCGTCAATGTACCGGCAGGCGGACAGGACCACTCCTTCGTCGGAAACGACGAAGGCGCCATCGAGCTGAGCCAGTTCCTTCACCGTTTCCCTGACGTCGGGATCGTCGACGTGCTTCAGTTCGTCCGGGTGTCCATAGAGCGGATCCAGGATGAGACTCCTCGAATGCTTCATGACCTCTTCGGAATCCGAAACGACGAACAAGGTACCGATCTTCCGGCCTTCACGGCCTTCCCTCGCGATCTCCACGGCCAGTATGATGACCTGCTTCAGTATTTCCGGATTGATTCCGCGTTTTTCCGAACAAACCTCGCAGAACAGATCGTCGGGCATTTTGAATTTCATAATTTCCCTCCGGTCCCTGCCGCAGAATGTCTTCACGGAAAGCAGGATGGTTCGCCTGTGCAAAGGAATGACGAAACGAGAGGAATCGAGGCACTCGTCCTGGCGGCATGCGATACGCGATGCCCCCCAGGCGTCACGCAAGCTCAGTGGACAACGTAGTGGAGGCATCACGCGGCGATCAGCCACCGCCTTCGATCTCCTGGATTTGCCTGACTGTAAAACTGCTTACCTGAAACATAAGGCCGTCCCGCACCATGTCAACCGCAGGAGACGGCATGCAGCCCCGCCGGGGCATGGATGAACCCGCATGCGGCAGGGAATCGAACTTGCATCTGCCCCGCGAACGGAGCGGAAATACTCCGGAAGAGGGACGAAGAGCGCACCATGGCGAGCATGAGCGCCCGCTCCGTTCCCTTCCGCCCCGTCCGGGAACGCCTCTTCGATACATCCGCCTGACCCTGAGCGAATACGGCGGCCACTTCGGAACCTCAACCGCGGCGGATTCGCAATCCTATTTCTTCGAACTGCCGTCGTCCCCGTCGTAAAACGCCATGCTCGCAAAGGTGACGAAGGAACGGTCCTCGCCCACAATGGCATAGGAATGCTTCAGTGTCCTGCCGAGCGCCCTCCCCTCCAGGGCACGGGAAAACACGTAAAGCGGCGCCGCACCGCATACGCGCCGGCGGTTGCGCTCACGCAGGAGGATTTCCATGAACCCCCCGGAATCGCACCTTTCAAGGGTCTCCAGCAGTCCGCGGTCCGCCGCCATGTGTTCGATCAGCAGGGAACTGTCGGGAGACGACCGGTCTCCGTAGCGCGGACCGATATGAGCCAGATCCACGCTGGCGAGGAACCCCACGCTTCCCCTCCTGGCGGCGATGTCCCGCAGCAGCGCGACGGTCTCTTCGATGTACCCCGCGTCGGAATCCCGTTCTTCCATGGAAAAGGAACACAACAGCGGCACGATGCGGGCATCGGGCTGAAAATACGACAGGAATACCGTCTGGAACTCGATTACGTGCTCCCTCTGGTGGTTGTATTCCGAAGCGAGGAAATCGCGGGGAGCGGATGCCCTGAATTCCTCGCAGAACTCCCGGTCGCAGGCAAGCGTGCCCAAAGGGGTTTCGAAATCCTTGACCGTCAGCGCAAAGCCGTTCTCCACCGGCTCATGCCCGGTGCCCAGGATCACCCAGGTCTTCGGCAGAACGGATTCACCGAGCGCCTTATAGGCACAGGCGTAGCACGAACCTCCCGCACCGAGGTCGATATGGGGGGCGACCAGACCGAGCAGACGGCGGCCGTCGCCGTGCGTCTCCGGCAGTCCGGGACCTCCCTTCTTTTCGGAAAAGAAATCCTCGATGAGGTTGCGCAGCTCGTCGGCTTTGCCTGGATAGGATTTCCCTGCATGGCGCATCCTGCGGACGGGATCGTTCATAAAGCGGGCGACCGCGCGGGCAGCGGCATCGTAGAACCGTTCGTTCTCGAGCAGCAGGTGCTCGTCCATCAGCGCCACAACGTCCTCCATGTCCTGCATCCGGAGCAGTTGCCCCGTTTTTCGCATGACCAGTTCCTGGAGGTCCCGCAGCGAGTTCTCGCCGTTCATGTGCATCAACAACGCGGCGGCTATCGGCGTGAACAGCAGGGGCTCCTCGTCGAGTCCCATCTGATCCCGAACCAGTATCAGCTGCCGGCCCTCGTGCCGCACGGGAAAAACCTCTACACCATAGCGTACTTTCGGATGACCCGACATGAACACCTCTCAGGAGGAACGAAGGAAGCGGTGAACGGTTAAGATCGCAAAACGGCCCAACCGGTCGGGACGGACGTTTTCATATGTGCGGAAAGTATATCCGCTCCCACGCGACCGCTCAACCATTTGTTTGTTCAACCCGGCAGGCGAAAGGAATCGATTCAGGGTGCGCGGAGATCCCTGCTGGAGTATATGCCGTCGCCAATCGCGGAAACCGCGTACTCCAGGGCGAGCCTGCCCGCTTCCAGCGGGGTGGACGTGGCGTATGCGCCGATTTCCGACTCGCCGTGCCCCACGAGCTTCGTCACCTTGCTTTCGAGGGTCGAGAAGAACTCCACCTGGAGATCGACGTCGAAGCCGTGCTTATACCGCCTGTGCCACGCTTCCACCCTGACGAAGCGTGGCACGGCCACCAGTTCGAAATCCCGATACCCTCCTCCCGCCTCCCTGTACGCCGAGACCCTGTCCATCGCCTCGGCTTCGCTCCCGGTCACATCGAGGGCCACTCGGCTGTAGTACCTGCCAAGGAGCGCCCTGAGCTGATCCGTCGCTTCCACGCCGAACCGGTGCCGGACTTCCCCCTCTTCCCGGAAGCTCACGTAGACGAAACGTTCGAAAGATTCGGGAACCAGGAGCAGAACACGCACCGGAACCGGTGCCGCAGGCGCCGGACTGACGGGCGGAGGCACAAAGGGAGACGCCGTACAGGACGCCACCCAGAACACGACGCCCAGGCAAAGCAGTTTTCCGAAGGCGCCCGCCGAAGACCTGGAAAAATACTTTATGAAACTGGCCATACCATTCTCCCCTTTCGCTCCGCACCCCGCGTCGAGAGGCGCGAACCCGTTCATGAAGCGCAAACCGTGCGGGAATGCCGTCCGCCGCAAAACAAGGGACCGCTTATCACACTCTTTCAGGATAATCACTTTGGACAGTCATGAAAAAAACAGGGGAACGCTCTCGGGAGGGCCGCATGCAAAAAAGATTTGCCCTCAAATGGCGGAGGAAGGAATCCAGCCCGGGGCAACCGATCGGGGCACACCTGGGTATGGCACCCAGGCGCCCGCGAATCGAATGCATCCGGCAGGGACTACTGCTCGTCGAAGTCGATGATCATATCGGCTTCGTTGCCGCAGACCGTGCAGGTCCTGGTCTGTTTTTCCTTCTTCTTCATCTTGCCCGGTGCTTCCTCCACCTCGATGAACTCGCAGGTAACGGTCATCTCGGCTTCATTCCCACACTTCGTGCACGTACAGACTTCCCTCTTCTCTGCCATGACTGCTCCTCTTCAGGTTTCGGGTTTGTGCAATCGATTCAACGTAATCGGCGTCCAGGGTGAAAGATAAAACACGATTCCCCGAAGCGCAAAGGGGCGGAGACACGAATAATACAAACATCCGCCGGATAACCGGCCCGGCACCTTCCCGAAGGGGCAGGAGTAACAATAGGAAATTTCTAATAATAATAGCTATCATTGACAATCTATGTATCCGTTTTACCATTATAATGTTACGGATAAAAACCGGTTGGCGAAGATTCCCACCCGCAGGGTTTCCAGGACGACGCGTCGACGGACCGCTTCGCCGGGCAACGAAGTCCTCCTCGACGAACGGTGACCCTCAGCGGCCGGAAAAGGACTTTCGGGCCCACCGCCCGGAGAAATGGGGGTGAATGCATGGAAAACACTATGGAGAAGTACGATCGCCTGGGGGGGATCATGATAAGCATCGCCCTCCTTACGATGGGAATGGGTTTCATCGTTCTCGGCGTAACACTGTTTCCGGTGTTCGGTGTCGTCATCGGGCTCGTCTTGATATACTTTGCTTTTTCGCCGATGCTGCGAAAGCCTTTTCGCCGCGCCATCAAGGTGGCGATCGGAATCGGACCGGAAGAGTTGAAGCATGCATCGATCGTTCCGGTGACCATCCTGTCCACTTCACGTGAAAGGGGAGACGATTTCGACTTCGATGCATCGACGGTGAAGGCTTCGACGATCACTTTCGGGCCGGACCGGCTCCCGCCGGTCGACAGCATGGGCAATCCCGTCGTCGCGGACAGGCACCTCATCGATAGGGACGGAGACAGCGACAAGGATTTCGTTTTCTATTTTCGCGTCGGTCAGGGCGGCCTCCGAAGCAGAAGCGGCGAAGTGTGCGTCAGTGGCGAGACGGTTTACGGAGAATTGATCGAAGGTTGTACGAAGGTGTGAACCCGGGCGCCGCAATGGTCGATCCCGGGAACGGCCTCCGGGCTGTTCCCGGCCGCTTCCCCCCGTTTTCCATTCTGCCGATATCGCCTGCTTTCCTTTCGCAGCACCCATTTTTCCCAGGCAAATAACAATTTGCCCAAAACCTGATTTTTTTGTAGAAGAATATTTGACTTTTCGCGGGTTGACGGTAAGAACGATCCGCTGTCTTGGGCATTCCACGTTTTTTTTCGTTTATTCTCGGATTGCCGCGGGAAAAGAACGAGTATAAGTGGACAAAAAGCAAGGTGGCCGTGTAGTCGACGGGTTGCATACGGTGGAAGGGATCACACAGGACATCAAACGATCGGCTTTCGATGAAAGCGAGATTTCCGTCTTGAGGCAGTCCATCTCGATTTCGGAAGATCTCATCAGCGACTTTTACAAGATTTCCACTTCCGAATGGAAGAGGTACCGGTATGACATACAGTCCTTGAAGGACCTCCATGAAGAGGAAATCACGGACGGCGCGTTTGCCCAGATTCGCCGCTACCGGAGATGCCCGGATGAACGGCTGCGGGGGAGCGAAGTCGGGGATTTCTTCAAGATCTGCCTTCAAGATCACGTGATTCGGAGGGCCACGCAGAGGGATCCCGGAATCCGGCTTTTTCCGCTCAGCGTATATATCGTCATCCACGAACTGATTCACGTCGTCCGCTTTGCAAGATTCCTGCAGCGTTTCGACAGTACGACGGCCGAGCGGGACGCCGAGGAAAAACGGGTCCACGCGCTGACCTTCCAGTTGCTGGGAGGATGCAGAATCGGCGGCATAGCGGAGATCCTCGATGCCTTCAGGGATTCCCGCGCCATGGAAACATTCGTCGGCCTTTCCGAGTGAGCGGGCACTGGCATTGCGCGCCGCGGAGGAAAGTGAAGGACAGGCAGCAGTCATGAGAGAAAAAATCAGCAGGGAAGAAGTTCGGCACGTCGCGAAACTCGCCCGCCTGGACCTGGCGGAAAACGAGGAGACGCGCATGACCGACCAGATGAACCAGATCCTGGGCTACATGGAAAAGTTGAACGAACTGAACACGCAGGAAGTCTCCGCGACGACGCACGCCATTCAGCGGCAGAACGTTTTCCGCGCGGACGAGGTGCGCGATTCACTGGAACGCGACCGGGCGCTCGCCAACGCACCCGAAAGCGACGGAGTGAGTTTCATCGTACCCAAGGTCATATAAGGCCGCTGAAATGAGGTGAACGGCATGGATCTCCATTCTCTTACCATCCACGAACTCCACGAACTGCTCTCCCGAAGGGAGGTGAGCGCCGCGGAGGTCGTGACCGCCTACCTGCGCCGCATCGACCAGATCGATCCGGCCGTACAATCCTATCTCGCCGTGATGGCCGAGCAGGCAATGGAAAATGCCGGGCGATTCGATTCCGCCCGCGGGGATTCCTCCCTCTCTCTACTCGACGCCATTCCCCTCGCCATCAAGGACGTGATCTGCACGAAGGGGGTCCGGACCACCTGCGGTTCGCGCATCCTGGAGGGATTCGTTCCCCCCTACGACGGTACCGTCGTGGAACAGTTGCAGAAGGCGGGAGCCATTTTTCTCGGCAAGACGAACATGGACGAGTTTGCCATGGGGTCGTCTACGGAGAACTCCGCCTATTCGGCCACCAGGAACCCGTGGGACCTGGAGCGGGTGCCCGGCGGGTCCAGCGGCGGGTCGGCGGCGGCCGTTGCGGCGGATTTGTGCGCCGGTTCGCTGGGAACCGACACGGGAGGGTCCATTCGGCAACCGGCTTCCTTTTGCGGAGTGGTCGGACTCAAGCCCACCTACGGCCGGGTTTCCCGGTTCGGCCTCGTGGCTTTCGCCTCCTCCCTGGACCAGATCGGACCCATCACCAAGGACGTCGAGGATGCGGCCATTCTCCTGCAGGCCATAGCCGGCCACGACCTGCGCGATTCGACGTCGGTGGAGGCACCCGTCCCCGACTATCGAAGCAGTCTCAAGGAACCGCTGAACGGCCTCCGGCTGGGCATACCGAAAGAGTACTTCATCGAGGGGATGCACCCCGACGTGGCTTCGGCCGTGCAGCGCGCGATCGTCACCTGCAGGGAACTCGGGGCGGAAATCATCGACGTTTCCCTGCCGCACACCGGATACGGCGTCGCCGCCTACTACATCATCGCCCCCGCGGAAGCGTCGTCCAACCTCGCCCGGTACGACGGCGTAAAATACGGGATGCGGGTCTCCGGCAGCAGGGATCTCCTGTCCATGTACAGCCAGAGCCGCTCGCGGGGATTCGGTCCGGAAGTCAAGCGCAGGATCATGCTGGGCACCTATGTTCTTTCCGCCGGCTATTACGACGCCTATTACAAGAAGGCTTCACAGGTAAGAACGCTCATCCGGCAGGATTTCCTGGATGCGTTCGAAAAATGCGATGCCCTGCTGGCCCCGGTGGCCCCCAACCCCGCCTTCAAAATCGGCGAAAAAGCGGATGATCCTCTCCAGATGTACCTCAGCGACGTACTCACCCTGCCCGCCAGCCTGGCCGGCATACCGGGGATTTCCGTACCCTGCGGCTTTACCGGGAAAAACCTGCCCATCGGACTCCAAATCCTGGGGCCGCATTTCCGCGAAGACGTGATCCTCCGGGTCGCCTATCAGTTCGAACAGGCAACCGAATATCACAAGGCCAGGGCACCATTGAACGGCCTGCCGTAATCCCGTGTTGCGGGATACCGGCTTCCCGCCTTTTGCGGCGGAATCCCCGAGTGCTGCCGGGGGATTCCGTCCGGAACGGCCGCGGGCATGCGCCTCCGCCGCGTCGCAATCGCCGTCCTGGTGCCGATTTTTGCCGCGCAGAGCTGGGTGGCCCAGCGGCCGTGGCGAAACCAGCTGGACCTGTACGCCTACGCCGTGGACGTCGAGCCACTGTCCGCGAGACTTCACACCTACTACGGCATGAACCTGCTGTCGCGGGGTGAAGTGCTTCCGGCGGCATGGCAGTTCATGGCGAGGGTTTATATCCTCGAGGAATTTCCCGGCCGGGTCGATCCCGCGCCGCTCTACCATCTCGAACAGATGCCCGTTCAGCAGAGGCTTCTGGAAGGCCCCTCCCTGCTTGCCCCGGAAGACCCCTGCCGGTTTCTGGACGACTATCTCGGATTTTTGCAGGCCAGGACCCCGCACCTGTCGCGGTATGTCCGCGAGGTACTGTCCAGGCGATACGCCGAGTGCGGCCGCAGCCTCAACGGGCAGGATTCAGAACAAAGCGGGCCTGACGGGGAAAAAAGCGGAATTGCGGATTCCAATGGAAGACCCTGAGGCAGTCCCACCCCGCCAGGGAGGAGAAACGGGCCGCATGGCGGCCCGGCGGACTGACCCGCCCGCCTATTTGAAATATCCCTTGGGAACGACCACGATGCCGCGCGGCGTCACCTCGAAGCGGCTCCGGTCCGCCTGCGGATCGATCCCGATCTGGGTATGGGGCGGAATGTAGTTGTGTTTGTCGATGATCGCTTTCTTGATCCTGCAGTAACGGCCCACTTCCACGTCGTCCATGATGACCGATTCGTCGACCTCGGCCCAGCTCCGGACCAGCACGTTGCACGACAGGACGGAACTGCGCACGATTCCCCCGCTGATGATACAGCCGGGCGAAACGATGGAATCGACGGCGGTGCCGACCCTTGGCGGCGTTGCGTCCGGCTGGTTGAGCACGAATTTCGCGGGAGGGTATTGCCGCTGGTACGTCCGTATGGGCCACAGGGAGCCGTACAGGTTGAAAAAGGGATCGACACCCGTGAGGTCCATGTTGGCGTTCCAGTAGGAGTCCAGTGTTCCTACATCGCGCCAGTACTGCGAATCCCGCGTGCCTTCCACCAGGATTCTGCGGCGCACGCCTTCCTCGTCTACCATGCGGACGTAGTCCATGATCTTGTTCAGGCGCCGGTAGGGATAGGCCATCACCTTGAGTTCGCCGATGAGCTTGGGGATGATGTCCCCACCGAAGTCGTCGTCGTCCGTCTTGTGGAGCAGGTCGATGAGCAGGTCGGCCCGGAAGAGATAGATTCCCATGGAGGCCAGCGACCGCTCCGGGTCGTCGGGGATGGCTTTGGGCTCTTTCGGCTTTTCCTGCCAGGCGCGAATGCGGAAGTCGTTATCCACTTCGGCGATGCCGAATTCCGAAGCCGTGCTGCGGTCCACCTCCAGCAGGCCCACCGTCACGTCCGCCCCCTTGGCCTCGTGATACTCCCGGAACTTGGAGTAATCCATCTTGTAGACGTGGTCTCCGGAGAGAATCAGGACGTATCTCGGCCTTTCCCTTTCGAGGAGGTAGAGGTTCTGGCGAACACAGTCTGCTGTCCCGCGGTACCATTCCGTCCCCAGCCTCTGCTGCGGCGCGGCGATGCGAATGTAGTGGCCGAGGTCCGCCGAAAAGATGTTCCAGCCTTCCTCGAGGTGATCCACGAGGGATTGCGACTTGTACTGGGGAAACACGAGGATTTTGTAGATCTGAGAGTTGATGCAGTTGCTCAAGGGAATGTCTATGAGCCGGTAAATGCCGCCGAAAGGGACGGCGGGTTTCGAGCGATCGTCCGTGAGGGGCATGAGTCTCTGCCCTCTACCCCCCGCCATGATCACGGTCAACACGTCTTTCATAACTACTCTCCCCTCCTGCTTCGCTGAAACCTGTCGGCGGCAACCGGCTTCAGGCAGCCGCAGCATCTCAGCGGGATTGGCGGAGCAACTGCTTTATATCCGGAGGCACGGTATTGGACCGGTATGCCACCTTGCCGTCCCGGTCCACCAGGATGAACAGCGGAATACCCTGCACGCGGTAGCTCTTGGTCACCTCTCCGCCCTCGTCATAGAGGTTGGGATAAGGTGCAGGGTGACCCGCCATGTATTTTTTCATGCGCTCCGGCGTGTCCACTCCTCCCACGTTGATGCCCAGAATCTCCAGTTCGCTTTCGGGCACGTCCTTGCGCATGCCGGCCACCTGGGGCTTCACCGCAAGGCATGCAGGACACCACGTCGCCCAGAAATAAAGGAGGACGGGGCGGTTTCCCTTGTAGCTGCTCAGACGGTGGCCGGAGCCGTTCGTATCCTTGAGTTCAAAGTCGGATGCCTGCGCTGCTCCGGGGTCCTTGCCCAGAAAAGCCAGCAAATCCGGTTTCCCTTCGGCGGCGTTCCCCACTCCCGGACCGCCCCAGAAAACCTGGAGAAGAAACATGAAACCGGCCGCACACAGCAGTGCCCTCCCCGTACTCCCCTTCGTTCTCATATCCAGAACTCTCCTGTCTTAATGAAAAAGTATTCAGCAGCCAATATCATAATCAGCCCGAAGAGCTTTTGCACCCGCATCATCCAGATCCCGGAACGAGGCAGGGAAGCGAGCAGGCCGGTGAACGTGCCGACGAGGATTACGAAAAATCCCAGTCCGTAGGCGAAGGCAAAAAGCATTACGATCCCCCAGATCAGCTCCTGCCGGGTAGCCACGATGGTCAGCAGGACGCCGAGGATGGGCGTGGTGCAGGTGCTGACGACTAGGGCGGAAGCGCCGCCGAGCAGGAAGCTCGTCAGCAGATCGTGCCCTTTGAAATCGCGGACCTGGAACCGATTCAGAAAGGCGGGGGGCGTCATGGGCACGGCCCCGAGCATCACGAGGCCGAACAGAAGGCAGATGTTCCCGACGACCAGGAAAGTCCACTTGCTGGTGGCAAGCATCCCGAAGAGCTGCCCGGTGAGTGCGGCAAAAGCGCCGAGCCCGGCATAGACCACTGCCAGACCCAGCACATATACGATGGACAGGGCAAAGCCGCGCCAGCGCTTTCCCTCCGATTTCCCCCCGATGAACGCCACGGTGATAGGCATCATGGGATAGGTACAGGGGGTGAAACTCGCCAGGACTCCTCCCGCAAAAGCCAGGAAAATGGCCAGTACGGGATGATGCACCGCTATGGCCTCAAACTGTGCGATCCATTCCAAAGATGTGTCCTTCCCTTCCCGCTTCCGTACAGACCTGCTCCAGCATTCTGAGACTCTTCAACTCCCGTCTGGTAATATCCCGGATCCAGTCCAGCACCCCGTGCAGTATGGGGGTTTTCCTCTCCTGGAGAAGGCGCAGCCGCCACACTTTGTCCAGAGCAAGCCGTCTCGCCTGCTGAATGAGAACCAGCGTTCCGAGGTCCAGCTTCAATTGACCGTCCTGCAACGAACGATGCTCCGAGCAGGCCAGCTTTCCCTGCTGCAGATGCCACCACCAGCGCGTATCCTCCCGAATCGGGCGCAGGCAGACGCAGCAATTCTCCAGGGCGGGCAGATAACCCATTGCATCCAGGAAACGGATCAGGAACAGGAGGATCACGTTCAACGGGTCCTTCGATCCGGCCAGTTGGCCCAAAGTCGCATCGAACAGTGAGAAGACCTCCGGCTGACACTCGCCCTCGGGCGTCATCTCCATGACGATTTCGGAAACCAGGGCGCCGTATCCCCACCGTTCCACATCTGTTCGCAGCTCCAGGTGAGGTTCGACGAGCTTGCAGGCCTCGACCCAGATCAGGGACTTCCTCTCACGGTATGTCAAAGCCACCAGGCTGCACGGCTCGAAGGCGTGCACGAACCTTTTCTGGCTTCGCCTGGCTCCCTTCGCGATTCCCTTGAGCTTTCCCCCCTCCTGAGTATAGAAGGTAATCAGGCGGTCGGATTCCCCGTAGTCGCGTGTGCTCAAAACAAAAGCGCTCGTATCGTGTACGTTCATCTCATAAATGCCCGGGCAGGAACCAGATCGTCCAGTATGTCTTCAACCGTTTCGCCTACTTTTTTATTTATAGCCCACCAGCGGCCGAATTCCCATTCTTTCAGGCCGGCGCCGGACCGGATACTTTTCCGGCATGCTCCGCGCATTCCGCCACGAAGGCGCTCCCGCAAAAGAGGAGGCATCCGCAGGTGGGGGATGCCTCAACGAAGATACGCCCTTGCGGCGAGTAACGGGACTTCCTGTTCCTTGCCGTTCCGCCGGGACTCATCCGTTGAAAAAGCTTTTCGGCCGGGCACCTTTCGGCGGTTCGCAAAGAGGATCGCAGCGGCTACCGGGCGGGATTCCTCCCCTGGTCCGGGACCAGCTTGGGGTCGGGCAGATGCAGACGCACCACCCGCTTTGACGACTGCGCGGGGGCGGTGACGGGGGTTCCGTTCCACGACAGGCTGATGGCCCCCGATTTTCCCATTATGACCTGGACGTCCTTCTCCACTTCCCACTCCCGTTTTTCACCCTGCTGCAGCGTGGCTTTCTGAACGGGCTTGCCGTCGGATTTCACCTCGATCCAGGCTTTTCGGGAAGCGACTGCGGTAAGGCGGTTCTTTCGGGCGGGTTGGAAAACCGCCACGGCTCCTTCTTCGGGCAGCACCTCTCCCGGGCGGGGGGTGGAGGCAACGGGGACCGGACGGCTCGCAACAGGTTCGGCAGGCTTCGCGGAGACCCCCTGGGGAGTCTTGTCCGGCTTACCTTCCGGCGCTTTGGGAAGGAACGCGGGCGGCTTTCCGGCATCCGGCTGCGCCGCTTTTCCGAATTCGGAAGGATTCCGCTCGGGCAGATCCAAGGGCAGTTCCTGCTGTGGATACACTTCTTTCGATGCGGACGGAGAATCCGCCAGCCGGGCGCGCTTTTCGGCAATCATCCTGCCGCAGTAGAGCGCTCCGGCAATGACGAGCAACCCGAAAATGACGATGTACAATCCTGCCCGGCTCTTCTGGTGGAAGGACCGGGACCAGGCGCCGTAGCGCTGAATGCCTTCATCCTGGCGGTCGCAGGCTTGAATCTGGGTTTCAAACCGTTCCAGGAGGGGAGCAGGGTCCATTCCCAGGGCGGAACAGTATGAACGGATAAAACCGCGAATCAGAAGCACCGTCCCGATCCGTTCGAATTCCCCTTCCTCCATGTGCTGAAGCATCTCTACGCTAACGCGTATTTTTTTCGATACGGCCTCCAGGGTCATGCCCTGCCGCAATCGTTCTTCCCTCAATATGTCTGCAAGATCTTTCATGAGACTCACTACACTCAAAGCGATATTTTGATAAAGGCCTTCGATTCAAGATCCTTTACCCATTCCTCGTAACGTCGGTTGACTTCCTGCTGAAAGAGTTGCTTCCGGATCTTTTCGCGGTCGACGGAATCGCCGGACACACGGGAAGTCTGCACCGGAGCCTGCGCCTTCCCCGTTTCCACGTCCAACATCTTCAAAATGTAAAATCCGTTCGGCCCCTTCACCACGCCGGTGACATCGTCTTTCCTGAGTCCTTTCAGCGCTGCGGCGATGGAAGGCGCAAGCTCATCCGCCTCGACAAACCCGATGTCTCCGCCTTCATCGGCCGCCGGCCCCTTCGAATACTCCCTCGCCAAGGCGGAAAAGCTCCCGCCGCCTTTGATGCGGCCGAGAATATCGCGGGCCTGCTTCTCGACCTTCTCCGATTCCTTCGCCCCGCTCCCCTCCGGTACGGGAAGAAAAATCAGCGCCACCCGCCGCCGTTCACTCCCCGTGGAACTCAAGCTCTCCCTCGGCTCCGGCGCGGCGGCCACAACCCCGCCGCTCTTCGCCCGGGCATCAATCTGCTCCTTGGTGATGACCACCTTGGATCTGAAGCTGCGGTCCATCAGGCGGTTCCGTTCGAGTTCCTTGCGAATCGACTGGCGAAACTGCGCGCGCGTCTGCCCTTCCTTCTTGAGCAGTTCCTCAAGCTGGGCATCGCTGATGTGATGCTCATTTTTGACCGTTTCGATGCCCTCGTCGACCTCCCGATCCGTCGCCTCTATCTTGAGCCGCTTCATCTCCTGTTCCGTAAGTTTCTCGCGAATCATCTGCTGGAGGAGTTCGCGCTCCACGGAAGGCATTTTGGCCGGATCCACGTCTTTCAACTGCGGATTGGCCTTCTGAGCCCGTTGGATTCGTTCCGACAGTTCGCTGTATAAAATAATATCCCCATTCACTGTCGCAATGATACGATCCAGATTCTCCGCCCGGACACAAGGCACACAAAGACCCAGCAAAGCGAAAAAGAAGAATAATTTTCCAGTGATACGCATGAAACCCCCCAAGTATGAAATCTCATAACCTACTGAATTGACTTGGTATCACTAGCACGTTCATCTGCCTCTTGCAAGATCCTTTTCAGCCGGGCAAGACGTTGCGGCCAGTGGCGTCCCCATATCTCCACTTTCAATCGGCGGTCCGTTTCGCGCACGAACGAGCATTTCCTCTCTTCCATGCCCGGCAGGAGCCGATGAAGTTCACCAGGTCCGGTGAAATGAAGGGTAAAAAACTCCTCGTCGCCTTCCATTTTTGCGATTCCAAGCCGCTTGCAGAGCAGGCGGGCTTTTGCGAGCAGGATCAGGTTCCTGGCATTTTCGGGGAAAGGACCGTACCGATCGCGCCATTCCGCGGCCAGGTCATCGATATCGGAGGACTCGGAGGCGGTGGCAAGGCGCTTGTAGGCAACAAGCCTCTGGTCCGTGTCCGGGATGAAGGGTTCCGGGAGAAAGGCGGAAATGGGAACGTTGATTTCGGGATCGAAGGGTTCCACTTCCGTCTTTTCCCCCTTCATCTGCCCGATGGTCTTCTCGAGAAGCTCCAGGTAGAGTTCGTAGCCCACCGCCTGGATGTGCCCCGACTGGGAAGACCCCAGGATAGTACCCCCACCGCGGATTTGCAGGTCGTTGAGAGCGATCTTGAAACCCGCCCCCAGTTCGGAGAAGTCCATCAGCGCCGTCAGGCGCTTCTGGGCGTCCCGGCTGATGAGATCCTCACCCGGGATGAGCAGGTACGCAAAAGCCTGTTCGCTGGACCGGCCCACCCTGCCGCGCAACTGGTAAATCTGTGCCAGGCCGAATTTGTCGGCGCGGTTGATGACGATCGTGTTCGCAGCCGGGATATCGAGTCCCGATTCGATGATGGTCGTACACACCAGGACGTCGATCTTCCGGGAGATGAAATCGAGCATCACCTTTTCGAGGTCCCGCTCCTTCATCTGCCCGTGCGCCACTCCGACGCGGGCTTCCGGCACCAGCCGGCCGATCGACGCCGCCATCTGGTAGATGCTCTGGACATGGTTGTGTACGAAAAAGACCTGCCCGCCCCGGTGCAATTCGCGGTAGATCGCCTCCCGCACCGTAAAGTCGTCGTATTTGCACACGTACGTTTCAATGGCATGGCGGTCCTGGGGCGGCGTCTCGATAGTGCTCAAATCCCGGATGCCCGCAAGCGACATGTGGAGCGTCCTCGGGATCGGCGTGGCCGTAAGAGTCAGGACGTCCACCGAAACCCGGAGCTGCTTGAGCTTTTCCTTGTGCTTGACCCCGAACCGGTGTTCCTCGTCGATGACCAGCAGGCCGAGATCCTTGAAAGCGATATCCTTTGAAAGCAGGCGGTGCGTTCCCACGACGATGTCGACGGTCCCCTTTTTCAGGCCTTCGATGACCTGCTTCTGCTGAGCCGGCGTCTTGAAGCGGCTCATGGAGGCCACCACGACGGGAAAGCCTTCAAAGCGTTCACTGAAGCTCTGAAAATGCTGCTCCGCCAGCACGGTGGTCGGGACCAGGATGGCAGCCTGCTTCCCGTCCATGACGGCCTTGAAGGCGGCCCGAAGAGCGACCTCCGTCTTGCCGTATCCGACGTCGCCGCAGATCAGCCGGTCCATCGGACGGGCAGAAGCCATGTCCTCCAGCACGTCGTCGATCGCCTGCGCCTGGTCCGGCGTCTCCTCGTAGCTGAACGTTGCGGAAAATTCCTCGAAATACTTGTCCGGCGGGGAAAAACGGTATCCGTCGTTCACCTGGCGCAACGCATACAGGTTCAGCAATTCCTCCGCAATCCGTTCGGCTGCTTCCTTCGCCTTTTTCTTGGCCGCATCCCAGGATTTCCCCCCCAGCTTGTCCACCCGGGGATTCACCCCCTCGATCCCGAGATACTTCTGGACCTTCTGCAGCTTGTCCACCGGGACGTAAAGGCGGTCGCCCTCCTGGTATTCCAGCAGCAGAAAATCGCTCTCGATTCCTCTCACGCCGAGGTGGACCAGTTCCTTGTAGACCCCGATCCCATGGTCCACGTGCACCACGAAATCGCCGACGTGAAGATCCTGGAACGAACTCAGGAACACGCCGGAAATGGATTTCTTGGAACGGCCGTGCGATTTCCTGCCGAAGACCTCTTCTTCGGACACTATCGCGATGCGTTCGGCCGGCCAGCGGAAACCCTTTTCCAATGCTCCGACCAGCACCTTGACGGACAAGTCCTCGAAGGACTCCTCTCCGAAAGGCAGCGGACTGAAGACGGCATCTACTCCATAGCCGCCGAGCAGCCCCGCAAGCCTCTTCGCCTGCTCCTTCTGCCCGCAGACGAGAAAAGCGAGCAGCCCTTCGTCGCGCCATTGCCGGAACTGCGCAGCCAGGGGTTCGAGCAGCCGCTCCCTGTGGGAATGGGCCTTCACGGCCAGCGTCAGCGCTTCGTGTCCCTCCGCTCCGACGTCGAAAGTCACGGGGGCTTCTCCGGGCACGGGAAGCGGGTTCGCCCACACCTGCTGGAACCGCGCCGCTTTTTCGATGAATTCGTCGGGGGCTTCGAGCACTTCGCCCGGAGGTCTTTTCCATTCATGAGGAGACTGATGATTTTCCCACTCCTGGGCGGCTTTCCAGTAATGCCCGTCCATCTCACCGCGCACCTGCATGGTGTCCGACCAGACAACGACCGTCGAAGGGTCCAGGTAATCCAGGAGCGTGACCATTTTTTCATAGAAAACGGGGATGATCGCTTCGAACGCCCCCAACTGGTGGCCTTCCTGGATCTTGTCCAGCCACACGTTGCCCGCGGCGGGGGTGAGCCGTTCCCTGCGCACGTCTTCATAGACGGCGTTCCGGGCACGTTCCCGTGCCGCCTCGTCCAGGATGATTTCACTGCCCGGCAGCAGCACCGCGTCCTCGATGGACCCCAGCGAGCGCTGCGTGCTGGGATGAAACAGGCGGATCGATTCCAGCTCGTTTCCGAACAGTTCGATTCGCATCGGCCACCGGTAGAGAGGGGCATACACGTCCAGCACCCCTCCCCTTCGGCTGAAGTCTCCGTACTCCTCGACGAGGGTCACGCCATAGTAGCCCCGGTCCACGAGCCGTTTCGCCAGGGATTCCGGATCGATATCCTCGCCGACGACCGTGTGTTCCGTGTGTTTCATCAGGATTTCCGGCGGAGGAAGCCGTTCCAGGAGGGCCAGTGCGGAGGTCACGACCAGCACGGGGGCGGATGCCGCCCGAAGGGCGTAGAGCGCCTCGATGCGCCGGGCGGTCCGTTCCATTCTGCCAAGAGTGTGGACCTTGCGCCCGGTCCGGGAGGGAAGGGTCCATATCTTCCGGTCGAGCGGGGAATCCGCCCGGTAACCGTCTTTCCCCCAGAAAAAAGAGACGGCCTCCGCCAGTTTTTCGGCGTCCCGGTCCGTCGGGGCGACGAGCAGAAGCGGCTTTCGCTGCGAACCGAGGCTCCGGGCCAGGAAAAACGCGAGGGCAGGCAAATGTATGCCCCGCAGGGAGATGGAATCCCGCGATCCGGCCAGCGCAGTCAGAATATCCTGAGAGCGGCTTCCGGAATACTCGACATCCCGGCCCGGTCCCACCTCGTCAGCAACAAACAGGGTTTCTTTCATGCAGTGCTCTGTTCCTCGCCGCCCGGCTCAAAGCGAACGGTATATCCATCATGACCCAACGCCGATGCGGACGCTCCGGCCCATCATCAGCGAAGAAAAGCTAAAAAAAGATTTCACCTGTGTCAAATATTAAAATATAACCAAATCGGAGTGGGAAAGGAAGTTTTCATTCTCCCGGCATGTTATTGGTTTGATTTTGCAGAAAGAACAGGAGGGATCGACAGCAATGGCAAATCCCGTCACGCAGGAACTCCTGCGCCGGCTCCCGAGCGTGGATGCCCTGCTCCAGGCGAAAGCGGTCCAGGAGGCGCTGGCCGTCCAGCCGCGCAGGCTTGTTCTCGAAAGCATCCGGCAGGTGCTCGATGCGTTGCGAAAACGCATTCTGGAAAACCCTGAAAACGCGGCCCACGAGTCCGACCTGGATCCGCAACTCCTCGTCGGGCGAATCCTCGAACGCCTGGAGTCCCTCGGCAGCCATACTTTGATGCCCGTCGTCAACGCAACGGGCATCGTCGTTCACACCAATCTCGGCCGGTCCCTTCTCGCTGCGGAGGCCATGGAGCGTCTGCAGCTGCTGTGCGCGGGGTACAACAATCTCGAGTACGACCTGGGAGAAGGCCGAAGAGGCTCCCGCTACGTCCATGCGGAGGCCATCCTGTGCGAACTCACGGGGGCCAAAGCCGCCCTGGTGGTCAACAACAACGCGGCCGCCGTGCTGCTGGTTCTAAATACCCTGGCCAACGGCCGCGAAGTGGTGGTTTCCCGCGGGCAACTCGTGGAAATCGGCGGTTCCTTCCGAATACCCGACGTCATGCGGAGCAGCGGGGCCGTCCTGAAGGAGGTGGGAACGACCAACCGCACGCACCCAAAGGACTACGAAGCGGGAATCTGCGGGGATACGGCGCTGCTCATGAAAGTCCACACCAGCAACTATAGGATCGTGGGCTTCACCACCGGGGTCGGCATGGAGGAGATGGCGGCCATCGCTCACAGGCACGGGCTCCCCGCCATTGAGGATCTTGGAAGCGGGTCGTTCGTGGACCTTTCGCCCTTCGGCCTGAAGGGCGAGCCGACCGTTCAGGACTCCGTCCGCGCCGGCGCCGACGCGGTGACCTTCAGCGGAGACAAGCTCCTGGGCGGGCCACAGGCCGGGATCATCGTGGGTGCCAGGGAGATCGTCGACCGCTGCAAGCAGAACCCCCTCACCCGGGCACTGCGCGTGGACAAGATGACCCTCGCGGCACTCGAGGCCACCCTGCGGCTCTACCGGGACGAACGTGGAGCGATCCGGCAGATCCCGACGCTGCGTATGCTCGCCGCGACTCCCACGGAACTCGAAGAGCGCGCCCGTTCCCTCGCTTCACAGATTCAGCAGGCGGACAGGGATCGCCTGCTCGACGTGCAGGTGCTTCCCGGATTTTCTCAGGTAGGTGGCGGGGCGCTCCCGGAACAGGATATCGAAACGAGGGTGGTCGCCGTTCGGTCGGAGTCGATCGGTACGCAGAAAATCGAGGCGGCGCTGCGGTCCAACACGCCGCCCGTGATCGGGCGCATCGAGTTCGACCGCTGCCTGCTGGACGTTCGCACGATACAGCCGGACGAATTCGTCGCCATTCGGGAGGCCTTCGAGCGGATGCTCGCCGGAACGGCGGGGTCCCGGTGAGGCGGACGCCTCTCAGCCCACGCTCAGGTGCAGGTAGAGGTCCCCTCTTCCCCGGCCTCCATGAAGGTCCGCCTTTCCCATTTCCTTCAGGCGCAGCCGGGTCCCGGACCGGACTCCGGCGGGGATCCGCACGGAAACGCGCCTGCCCTGTTCCAGGTGCGGCAGTTCCACCTCGACGACCGCACCCGTCATCGCCTGGGCCGGCGAGATGGCCAGCTCGTAGATCACGTCCGCGCCGCCCGGGCGGCCCAGTTTTCCGATGCCCCCCGGCTGCTTCGCGTCCATTTCCTGGATCTTCCCCAGCAGGAATCTGCCGACTTTTTTCCCGGCCCTCGCGAGGAGGGACACGCTCTCCTTGAGAAGCCCCCGGCTTCCCTGCGCACCGGGCATCGAATCCGCATTGAAACGTCTGGTCCCCGGAGCCGGTCTCGGGGAAGGACCGGTTCGAACGATCCGGATGCCCCCCGGCCCACCGAAGAACAACCCCTGGAAGAGTACCTTCTTATCACCGAAAAAGAGGCCGTTGAAGAACCGGTCATCGAAGCGGAAACCCATGCGCTGGAACTCCCGCTGCATTTCGTAGAACATGTCCTGCGCCTGGCGGCTGTTGAAGAAATCCCGGAGTATCTCTTCCTGCGAATACCCGAACCCGGACGGAGAAGGACCGCCCTGCCTGGGCTGAAACCCGAGCCGCCGGTACTGGTCGTACTGGGAACGCTTTGCCGAGTCGCCAAGGACTCCGTATGCCTCGCTGATTTCCTTGAAACGCTCTTCAGCCCGCGGATCGTCGGGATTTCTGTCCGGATGGGTTTCGAGAGCCAGCTTTCTATACGCCTTCTTTACATCTTCCGGTGAGGCTTCCAACGGTACCCCCAGGATCTGATAGTAGTCCTTCTGCGACATCGTGTCCTCATTCTCCCAGATCTTGTAGAACGGGCAGCACACCGGCCGCCCACGTGTGAATTGCACTTTAAGTTTAAATTATACGACCACTTCCGTCCAAGATCAAGAAGGCTCCCGGAAGCACTGCGCCACGAAATACGGACCCGCAGGTTGGATCGAGGACCGGACAGGGGACGTCCTCTGGTATCCTGGCGGAGGAAAGCCCTCCCCCTCACGGGAAGGCAACGCGCCACTCCGGTTCAGGGCGTGCAGGCCCCGCAGCGCCGGCAGTTTTCCTCGGGGCGGCACGGAGGGCTGCTGCGTCCTTCGAGGGAGCGCATGTATTCGTCCCAGAGATAACTTCTCGACGTTCCGCACTCGATGATTTCCCACGGGAAGAGTTCATCCCGGTCCCGCTCCCGCATGACCCAGAAGTCGGGATTGAACGGCACGGATTTCAGCGCCTGTGTCCAGGAAAGGCCGCCGAGCGCGACTTTTTCCAGGAAGGACCCGGCGCGCCGGTCCCCCCTGGCCAGCAGAGCCTGGACGTACGCCCATTTCGGCAGATCGAAGTGCACCCTGACGT
This sequence comes from Desulfobacteraceae bacterium, assembly GCA_021372635.1. Classification (GTDB taxonomy): domain Bacteria; phylum Desulfobacterota; class Syntrophobacteria; order Syntrophobacterales; family Syntrophobacteraceae; genus JAJFUA01. The sequence continues at coordinate 31,681 of JAJFUA010000011.1, forward strand.
TGGGCACCTTCCGGAGCGCCCTTTGAATCCGGCGGGCCCGTTCCTTCAGTTCCACTACCCCCGCGAACCCAGACCACTGGAAAGGGGTAAACGGTTTCGGCACGAACGAATTGACGCTTAGAGTGATGGTCCCCAGGCGCCGCAACCCACGGCTCACCTTGAGCACGTGGTGCTTGATCCCCTTGGCCAGTTCGACGACGGCGTCCAGATCTTCATTCGTCTCCGTCGGAAGACCGATCATGAAATAGAGCTTCAGGTGCAGAATCCCCCTCTCCGTAAGGCGCTCCACAGCCGCATAGATCTGCTCGACTTCCAGGTTCTTGTTGATTGCGCGCCGCAGCCGGTCCGACCCCGCTTCGGGGGCAATAGCGACGGATTGATGCCGGCTCGCCTCGAGGGTGGACACGATTCCGGGAGTGATCGTATCGGCCCGCAGGGAGGAGAAGGAGAGGGATGCCCCCCGGTCGACAAGAGCGTCACAGAGGGCGGAAATCTCGGGATGGTCCGAGACGGCCGCGCTGACCAGCCCGATCCGGGAATGGCCCTCCAGGCGACCTCCCGCGTGCAGCAGCAGCTTATCGGCGGCATGATACCTGACCGGCCGGTAGACGAAACCGGCGGCGCAGAAGCGGCATCCTCTCCCGCATCCCCTCCCGATCTCGACGAGTTCCACATTGCTGAATTCCGTATTGGGAGTGAGGATCACCGTCTGGCAGGGATTGTGCCGGGAGAGGTCCGCGCGGCGATAAACCACCCGCTCCGGCACGCGCGCTCCGGCACGCGGTTCGATGGATTCCACCTGCCCGTCGGACCGATAGTTCACACGGTACAGAGAGGGGACGTAGATACCGGGGACTTCGCGGGCCAGGGTTTCGAGCAACTCCGCGCGGGGAGGATCGTCTTCCCCCGTCCTGCGGAAGGCTTCCAGGAACTCGGGAACCAGGTCTTCCCCCTCTCCGATGAACAGGAAATCCAGGAAATCGGCCAGAGGTTCGGGATTCAGAAAGACGGCCACCCCCCCGGCGGCCACCAGCGGGTGGGATCGGTCCCTCGCCTCCGCCCGGGGAGGAATCCCCGCGAGGTGCAGCATTTCAATGGCGTGCGGATAGTCGTTTTCGAAGGGGATGGAAAAGGCGATCAGGTCGAATTCCCTCAAGGATCTCTGCGATTCCAGGGATACCAGTCTGCCGGGAGATTGCCCGAGGGCCGCCATGTCTTCCGGTTCGGGATAGAAGACCCTTTCGCAGACGACATCCCCGGGAAGATTCAAAAGGCTGTAGACCGACTGGAACCCCAGGTTGGACATACCCACCGAATAGCGGTTGGGAAATGCGAGAGCAATGCGAAGCTTTCCACTCCAATCCTTTCGGATGGTCCCTTCTTCCTCCACCAGCCACTGCTGTCTTTTTTGCCTGTGATTTTTGAGCATGCCGGGAAAAACGCCGCCCTCTGACCGTTGAGTTGATTTCACCACCGCAGAAACACGTCGAGGTGGGCAGAACCCACCTCGTATTTATAACATCGGGAAAGCAGGATGGAAATCCCCCGCCGTGTCACGGGCGAGCGGCAGAGGATGTCCGGCGGGCGCGGGCCGCGCGCTTATGAGCGCGCGGGGGCCGGTCCGCCGGCCAGTAAACGCCGATTTGGCCATTGAAACAGAAAGTCGTTCCACGGGCGACCACGAACCAGGGGGAAGGCCGTTCCGCCGCCCGTTTTCAATCTCCTCGAACGGGGCGAACCCCTCCGGGAAAAATCCCGAATCAGTCCGCCTGCCTGCGAATGAACGTCGGAATGTTCAAATCTTCTTCGTCCGTCGCAGCGCCGGTGAGCTTCTGCAGGAAAGTCCTCTTCCTCGGCTGCGGTTCCTGGACCGGGGCCTCTCTGCCGGAACGGTGCCGGACCACGGTCGGGATCTGCAGGTAATCGTAGTTCAGTTCCGGCACGATACCTTCCGGTTTAATCCGCTTCGGACGCGTCGTGTCGATCCGCTGGGTCTGATCGACTCTTCCGATACCGGTCGCGATCACCGTGACGCGGATTTCGTCTTCCATGTTCTCGTCCATGACGACACCCAGAATGAGGTGGGCGTCTTCGTTCACTTCCTTCTGGATGATGGAGAGAGCTTCCTCGAATTCGTGCATGCCCAGGTCGGGGCCCGCCGAGATATTCACGAGAGCCGCGCGGGCGCCGTGGATGGAGATGTCTTCGAGCAGCGGGCTGGAGATGGCCTGCTGGACCGCCTGGGAGGCCCGGTTCTCACCCGTGCCCACTCCCGTTCCCATCAGTGCCAGTCCCATTTCACCCATGACGGTCTTGACATCGTTGAAGTCGACGTTGATGTAGCCTTCCTTGATGATGAGGTCGGAAATACCCTTGACGGCGTAGAGGAGAACATCGTCGGCCCGTTTGATCATTTCCAGGAACGTGGCGCGCCTGTCGGCCAGGCAGAGAAGGCGGTTGTTGGGGATCGTGATGAGGGTGTCGACGACTTCCTCCAGGGATTTCAGACCGCTGTCCGCATTGCTCTGACGGACCCGGCCCTCGACATTGAACGGCTTCGTCACGACCGCGACGGTCAGCGCTCCGGCTTCCTTGCACGCCTGCGCGGCGATGGGCGCGCCGCCGGTCCCCGTTCCGCCCCCCAATCCCGCGGTGATGAAGACCATATCGCTGCCATCGACCGCGGCTCGAATCTTGTCCAGATCCTCCTGGGCCGCCTTGGCTCCAACCTCGGGATTTCCACCGGCTCCGAGGCCCTTGGTCAGGTTTACGCCAAGCTGGATCTTCACCGGTGCCAGATTTCGCTCGAGCACCTGGAAGTCGGTATTGGCAGCGACGAACTGCACGCCATCAAGTCCGGCCTTGATCATGTTGTTGATCGCATTGCCGCCGGCGCCGCCGATGCCGAGCACCGAAATCTTTGCCTTGCTCTGGATGAACTGATCTTCAACCACCGTTTCAATGGCTTTGTCCATCTTGTTCCCTTTCCCCCTCTTCGGATTTTTTATCGTCATAGATTCTCCATGGAAGAAAAATCAGAGCGATCAACCCAAGCGAAGCAGC
>JAJFUA010000025.1 GCA_021372635.1 Desulfobacteraceae bacterium
CGAGCACTGCGTGGCCAACATGTACTTCATCCCGTCGGCGCTGTTCATCAAGGAACTCGATCCGGCCTACTTCGCCACGATAGCCGCGGGACTCAAGGACGGCGGAGCCATCCTGACCTGGGGCAACTTCCTGTGGAACAATCTCCTGCCCGCGACCATCGGCAACATCATCGGCGGCGCGGTGATGGTCGGCGGAATGTACTGGTTCATCTACCTGCGGCCGAGCTGGAGCAGCAAGCCGGCGGCGCAGAGCACTCCTCCGCTGGGGACTGCCACGCAGAAATAACGGAGGCTTCCCCCCTCCCCCGCGGGCCGGCCGATGCTGCTGCAATACGGCGGACTTCCATTCCCCCCTCTCTCGAGAGGGGGGGGAACCAATGCTGCCGGCTTAACGCTTTCGGGTGGCCCGGATACTTGTATCCGGGCCACCCATGCTATCCATCATTTTTCCTCCAGGGCAAAGAAGAAGGACGAATCCTTTTCACGCCTTCACGCCGGCCGCGTGAAAATCCCCCTCCATTCGCGGCGAAAAACGTTTTCCATATTCCCCGTCCGATGGCAGAATGAGCCTTTTCGGCCTTCCAGCGCACTTCGCCGGAGATCCGAACCACGACGACGAAAACGGGCACATCGCGTTTCACGCACCGACAAGTTGGCCGGGCCGGCGAACAGCGGCGGCCCGAAAGAACCGGGGAGATGGAATATGCTCCAATGCACCGTGGAAGAAAAATCGGGTCTGAAGTGGGTCGCCGTTTCGGGCAGGATCGACAGCCTGGCGGCACCCGACGTTCAGCGCCTTCTGGACGGCCTGATCCGCGACGGGCAGCGACTCCTCGTCGTGGACCTCGAAGACGTCCATTACGTCAGCAGCGCCGGGCTGCGCATCTTCGTCAGCACGCAGAAGCAGTTGAAAAAGATCGGCGGGGAGGTCGTCCTCCACCGGGTCTCGGAAAACGCCTTGAAGATTCTGAAGCTGGGCGGCCTCACGGGGCTCTTCCGCTTCGTGTCCAGCCCGGACGAGGCCGTGGCCGCGCTGCGCGGCGAGCCTTCTCCTTCGAGGATCGAGAAGAAGGAAATCGACGGCATTCCCCTCCAGGTCGTCGAAAAGCCCGGCAGGCCGGGAAAGCTCGTGGCGATCGGTTCCCAGTCTCCCCTCGCGGGTTCGGGCTACACGGAATCGGACGTCGTGGCGGTCGATCCGGGAAAGGTCCCCTTCGGCCTGGGAATGGCCACGTTCGGAGAGGAATACGCCGAGTACAGGGACCTCTTCGGCGAAGCGCTCATCCTCGACGGCAGCTTCCTGTTCTACCCCGCCGTGAGGCGTCCTGCGGTGGACTTCATCCTGCACGCGGCGAAGGAACCCGGCCTCGAATACCGCTTCCTGAACGGCCTCGGGTTCGACGGAACGTACCGATACACGATGGCCTTCGACGCCCCGTCCCCCCTGGATCTCGGCCGACTCGTAGACGTTCTCTTCGACCTTTCCGACGCCGACCTCCTCGGGTTTTCGTTCCTCGCGGAAAGCGAGGGGCTCTGGGGCATGCACCTCAAGAAAGTCCCCATCGTCGAAAACCGGCCCGAGCGGGGCGGCATCTTCGATCCCGGGAATTTCCACCAATGGATGCACTTCCCCGTCGAACCGTCGGACATCGACCACGTCGTGGTCGGGTGCGGCATCGCCGCGAGGAACCCCGAAAAGGCGCCGCAGAAGGTGCGGGAACTGCTGCCCACGGGGAGTCGCTTCCACGTCCACGGCGCGGTCTGCTCCAAGGCGCCCCCGAGCAGGCGGATCGAGTGCTTCGAGGAGGAGATCGTGCGGGTCCTGTCCGAGCTGGAAATCGGGAAGATCCAGCACCTCCTGGGGCAGTCCGCTTTCGGCAGCGGCATGGCCGGCATCATAGAACTGGAGGCGTGATTCATGGAACTCTGGGTCGGCGCAATCAACCTCGGTCTGCTCTACGCGTTCATGACGGTGGGAGTATTCATCACCTACCGCATCCACAACTTTCCGGACATCACCGTGGACGGGAGCTTTACGGCGGGCGCGGCCACCGCGGCCATACTGATCCTGCACGGGGCGGCCCCGCTGCCCGCCTCTCTCGCGGGCTTCTGCGCCGGGGCCGTCGCCGGGGCGCTGACCGGAATCATCCACGTCCGGCTGAACATCGGCGGCATGCTCGCCGGCATCCTCGTGATGACCGCCTTCTACTCGATCAACCTGCACATCATGGGGCGGTCCAACATCCCGCTGCTCAACGGGCGGACGATCGTCTCGCACATCCAGGAATTCAATCCGGGGATGCACGAAGAGGTCTGGCTGTGCCTCGTCCTGACCGCCGGCATGGTTCTTTTCTGGCTCGCCGCGTCGCTTTTCTTCAAGACCGACCTGGGCCTCGCCATGAGGACCACGGGCAACAACCCCGTCATGGCGGCGGCGACCGGGTTGAACGTGGACCGTATGAAGGTCTTCGGCGTGGCGCTCGCCAACGGCCTGACGGGCCTTTCCGGGGCTTTCGTCGCCCAGTACCAGGGTTTTGCGGACATCGGGATGGGCATCGGCACGGTGGTCATCGGGCTCGCGACGGTGATCATCGGCGAATCCGTCCTGCGCGGCCGCTCCATACAGGTGAAGATCCTCAGCGTGATCCTCGGGTCGCTCATCTTCCGGATCATGATCGCCATGGCACTGAACGCGGGCATGAATCCCATCGATCTGAAGCTCATGACCGCCTTTTTCGTCCTGGCGACCCTCATCTTCTCGAAGGTCATGGCCGACCGTAAGGCCGGGTCCGGCTCCCTGCCGGGGACATTCTTCGCCCGGCTCCGCCGGCGCCCCGGGGCCCCGGTTTTCGCCGGAGGGATCCTTCTCCTCGCGGCCGGGCTTCTCCTCATGCTCCACACCCCCGAAACGGCCACCCCGCCCGCCCGGTCGGCTCCGGTGAAGATCGGCGTGGTACAGTTGACCGAGCATCCCATGCTGAACGCGACCCGGGAAGGGTTCGTCCAGGAGATGAAAAAACTCGGCTACACGGAAGAGAACTGCCGGATCTCGCTGGAAAACGCCAACGGGGACATGCCGACCGTGAACACCATCCTGGACAACTTCCTGCTCAAGAAAATGGACGCGGTGATCACCATATCCACCGGGTGCACCCAGGCTGGTCTGAAGAAAATCAAGGACCGGCCGCTGATCTTCGCCACGGTCGCGGACCCGTTCAAGCTCGGCGCGGGAACGTCCGACCGGGACCATCCGCCCAACGTCACGGGAGTCTACGGGCTGGCCCCCATGGACAAACTGATCGACGCCATGCGCCGCATTCTCCCCGGAAA
>JAJFUA010000029.1 GCA_021372635.1 Desulfobacteraceae bacterium
ATCTCCAAGACGTCCAAAAAGCCCTCAGTTCGAACAGGTTCTCTCGCGCTCGCTACAGTTTGGTTGTACATCATACTCCCTCTAATCATCTGGAAAAACGGTTAGGAAACAGGGTTTGCTCTTCGAAGCACTCGGGCCCACTACGGAAGATTAGGGAAACAGATTCTCTGGAAAAGTTGACCAACCACCCCAACAAGAAACGTCACCGTCCGCCAAAGCTGAAAGCTAAGTCAATTCAATGCAAAAAGTGTTAAATTTCGGAAGGCTTACGAACACTACCGTCCACAACATCCGCACCACTCCAGCCCGATCCTCTCCACAGGAACGACCCGGAGCATACCTAACGTGCTTTTTATTGCAAACACTACAATTCTTGCACAGGGACTGTCAAGCAAAAAAAACCGGGACGCGAAACTTGTTCGATTTATAACAAATTGATTTTACGCCGTATTCACCACAAGACCACCGCGTACCCCCAAAAACATCGCTGAACCGTGGTCACAAAGGATATGCGATTCGAGAAATTAATCACAAGAAATAAAACACTCCCCAAAACCGCCCGCCCCTTCGCCGCCATAACTGCACGCCGGCCCGAAGGAAGCACGCCGGGCAACCCCGCGGCATACGCACAACCCGGATCACCCGCCCGCTACCGCTCGGACGTTTCCCCCCGGTTCCTGGTGCGTATCAGCGCAGGAGTGTTCTCGTCGCGCTCCTTGCCGATTTGCAGGAGAACCACCGAACCGATCACGAGGAAACCACCGGCCATCTGGGGCAGAGCCAGCGATTCGCCCAGAAAGATATACGAAATGAACCCGGCGAGAATCGGTTCCAGCGTCGCCGTAACGGACGCCCGGGTCGAACGGATCAGGTTGATGCCGTGCGTGTACAACCCGAACGGAACCATAGTGCCGAAAACGACGATATAGAAGATCAGTCCCCACTCGACCGGCGAGTAGCCGTGCCGGAGCGCCTGGAACGGCGGGACGACCGCATTCCAGAAGAATGCGGCGAACAGGAACCCGTAAAAGAGCACAGTGGCCGGGTCGTAGCGCCTCATCCCGCGCTCCCCGTGCACCGTGTACCAGGCGAACGCGATGGCGGAGGCGATCCCGGAGACGATTCCCACCCAGTTCATCCCGAGAAGATCGACGTTGTACGCCCCCACGGCAAGGTAGCAGCCGGCGGTGGTCCCGGCGATTGCAACGGTCGTCTTCGTCGTCAGGCGCTCGCGAACGAAGAGCACCGAGTACAACGCGATAAAAACCGGCGCGAGATATTCCAGCAGGATAGCCATGGCCACCTGGATTTTGCTGATGGAATAGAAATAAAGGAACTGGAGCATTGCCGTGCCGGCAACACCCAGCACCATGAAGTAGAGAATGTCGCGGCTCGAGATCCGGAGCAGGGACCGGTCCCTCGCATACAGCCAGCAGAAGAGAAGCGCCGAGGTTATGGTAACGCGCAACTGCACGAGTTCCACAGGGGTCATTCCATGCTGGAACAGATACTTGCCCGAAGTCCCCGAAACGGCCCAAAACATCGCGGCGAGCACCACAAAAGCATACCCCCTCGCGGGAACCGTTGCGGACGCTCTCACGGCATCACTCCCGCCAAGCCCTGCATGCGATGCGACACCTTCTCCCTCCGTTTCAATCCCCGGCCGCGGACACGGCCTCACAGCACGAATTCTGCTCACAGGATAAACCCTTTTCCCGAAAACCGCCCATTCTCCTCGCTCCGGCACAGCCGCAGCCCCTCGATCACAGCCCCCCCTAAAACGGGCAGGACAGGAACTCCAGAGGGAATCCATCCGCTGCGAGCCAGCCCCCTGAAAGGGAAAGCGGCCGCCGGCCAGAAGGAACCCCGACGATCCCGTGGAGGAGATAAAACCCTATTGCCTTCCCGTGTCAAGCAATAAACCGGGCCGTATCCCGGAACCGTGTGCATTCCGACACTTGTGCAATTGTGCAAAACCTGACTGCCTTCGCGATCCTGTGACAGGAGGGGAAGCCAGGCCGGAGGGGGGCGGCCTGGCTTCGTTGGAGGGGGGGTACTTCGACTTACAAAATACAGTGGGTGGTGGCTAAGAATATACCCACAACAGCAACCCGACGAAATGAGGTGAACTGTGTAATTGGACCCGTATCACCATGTATTTGCGGCTTCGTCCCCGGTATCCTCACGGTAGTTTTCCGAACCTGCCCGCCGCCCATCCCGACCGGGACCCCGGAAGCCCGAAATGGAGAAGCGGGCATGATGCTTCCCGCCCAGTCGAAACGAAGCGAATCCGTTGACCGGCAAAAATGAAGAATTATTTTAAACTAAGTTACATTCTCCGAACCGGCGGAGAATGTGCCGCCCTTCTCCCGCTCCGGGAAATCGGCGGAACATCGGGCAATCGTTAAAAAAAACCGGGCAGGACGCACCGAAGGCAATGGAACGCCGGACCGGTGGCAAGCAGGATCCCGACCGGTCCTCCGTCGCCCAATGCGAAAATTGTATACGGTTCATAATACATAACAAAAATAGGTAAATAATTGTTAAAAGCAAATGAAGATCAAAAATAAGGAGTATCCCATGGAAGAGATGACCATCTCCTGCAAGTCTTGCGGCCAGACGGACTTCGGGAGCGCGGAGAAACAGAAGCACTGCCGCCTGTGCGACGAGGTCCACTGCGACGAGTGCCTCAACGAGGCCGGATATTGCGCTCCATGCAGTGAAAAAATGGGTTACGGCAAGGGTGAGGCGATCGCCGTCTAGCGACTCGATCCGGCCGAGCAGGAAACGGGCGCGGCAGCCGGAACCCACGCGGGAAAGAGAGGCATACCTTAACGCGTTCAGGATTCCGTCCGGGAATCCCTTTCCGGCACGCTCCACGGGACCCCGAAGACGCCCGCGCGCCGTTTCCTGAAGGCAGGCCCTCCCGCCTCCCGCCGGTCTGGAGACCGACAGCCTCCTCATGAGATTTTAGTTTTCTCGCGTCTCCTTTAATGGCATAATTTCCGCCACTTCGTTTCATGGCATGATTCATGACGGCGTTTGACCGGACAACCCTTACACGCACAGGGAGCAGAACAATGTCAAAAAGCCAGGACACCAAGAAAGACGCAAAGAAGCAGCCTGCGAAGACTTTGAAGGAAAAGCGCGAGGCAAAAAAGGCCAAAAAGACCGGAGCCAAGTAAAGGAATGGCCGCATCCCCCGCCGCCGGCCGCGAATTTCCGCATCCGGTTCATCCCCCCGGGTTGGGAACGTCCTTTTCCATTTCCAGGCAGGTCATCATCTCAACCCCGGAAAGGGGATAGTCGCCCGCCCTCAGGACGCGATATCCGTTCGCCTCGTAGAAACAGCGGGAGTTGACGGAAGCGTAAAGGCGCAGGCGCGCCACACCCCGCGCGGCAGCCTCGTTCTCCAGGGCTTCCAGGAGCAACGTTCCGAGTCCCTGGCGGGCTGCCGCCGGATGCACGTAAAGCGCCCGGACGAGGTCCCCGTCGCACAGAGCAAACCCCACCACCCTGCCGTCCCGCTCCACGACGAATCCCACTTCCTTCCTGTCGGCGATGGCCATGCGGATATGGTCCGGCTCCAGGCTGACGACCCATTCCTCCAGTTGCTCGGTTTCGTAGTGTTCCGCGGCAAGCGTCAGGACCGAAGCCCTGTGGACCCGGCACATCGCTTCCGCATCTTCCGGCCGCGCGGGACGCAGGATGACCCCATGTGCAACCCCCTCTCACTTCCCCTTTTCGGTCACAGGATGCAGGGCCTTCCGGAAAGAGAGCCCCTATGAGACGGAAACCGGCTTCGCCGCCCCCCCTGCCGGCCATGGCCGTCACACGCCACCCGATCCACTGAACTCGAATGAGAATTTAATCATACGGGAAAGACATTTCACGCGACTCACGCTATATTATATGGCGATTCGCGGCATAACCCGGGGGACCCGAGTTTCGGCTGGAACCCGCCGGGGAGCGGGGCGGGCCTGTCCGCCCGCCGCGCATTCTTCGACAACCCTGACGACTTCCGGCAAGTCGCCGCCGATGCACCTCCGTGGGATGCTGCACATGCAGCCGCTTCCCGCAAGAATGCGTCGACGGCCGGAAAAAGAAAGAACGTGATGAAAGAACTCAGCAGTGCACAGAGGCAATACCTGAAAGGTTTGGCACACCACCTGAAACCGGTGGTGCAGATCGGAAAGAACGGACTGACGGATCAGGTGATGGTCATGATCGAGAGCGCACTGAACGCTCACGAACTCATCAAGCTCAAATTCATCGACTTTCAGGACCGGAAAAAGGAATTTTCCGAAGAGATCGTCCAAAGGTCGAGCAGCGAGCGGGTGGGAATGGTCGGCAACACCCTGGTCATCTTTCGGCAGCACACCGACCCGGAAAAGCGCAAGATAAGCCTGCCTTCGTGACCCCCCTGCAAGGAACGGCGGCAAAAGGCGCTGATGCCTGCCGCCCGGGCCGTCGCCGCCGTCCGACACACCCGGGCAACAAAGGAACCCCTCATGGAAAGCAAGAAGGTCAGCGAAAGCAGGGTCGTCATGGCCCAACTCATGAACCCTCTGGACGCCAACCCGATGGGGAACGTCCATGGGGGCGTCATTATGAGGCTCATCGATACGGCCGCAGGAGCGGCCGCCATGCGGCACGCCCGAAAACTCGCCGTCACCGCCTCCATCGACCGGATGGATTTTCACCATCCCATTTTCGTGGGCGACCTCGTCACCCTGAAGGCCAGCGTGAACCTCGCGGGGCGCTCTTCCATGGAAGTCGGCGTTCGGGTAGAAGCTGAAAACCTTGTTACGGGGGAGGTGCGGCACACGAACTCGGCGTACCTGACCTACGTGGCGCTGGATTCGAAATACCGGCCCGCGGCGGTGCCGACCCTCATCCTGGAAAACGGAGAAGACCATCGGCGCAACCAGCAGGCGCGCGCCAGGCGGGAACTCCGCCTCCAGGAGAGGAAAAAGGAAGCGGTGGAGCGGCGCGACGGGTGACGCACCGGGCCGGAAGCCGCACGGCTCAGCGTCCGAAGGTCAGCACGTAGGAAGCATTGACGGAAGCGCGCTTCACGTCGTCGAAGTCCCTGCCCACGGTGAACAGGAGGTGATTCATCCTGTCCAGGTGCAGCGCGGCGCCCACGTTGAACCCGGTCCGGCTCTCCCAGTCGTCCCTCTCGGGGGTATAATGGTAGAGTTCGAAGCCGAGTTTCCACCGGTCGGAAAAGGCGTGCTCCAATCCGACACGCGTTTCCCAGAAGTTTTCGTTGCCCGCTCCCGAATTGATCCAAAACCCGCCGCCGCCGAACAGTTCCCACGCCCCCAGGCCCTTCTTGAACCAGATGGGGACAAACACTTCGACCTCCCCGGTACCCAGGCCCTTCTTTTCATCCCCCGTGGGAGTCACTACCAGCGGATAGACGGAAAACTGCGGCAGCCATACATTTTCCTGGATAAACCGATAGACGGCGCCGAATTCCATGTCCCCGAATCCGTATCGGGAATCCACGCCCCTCACATCCGCGTATTGAAACGGCGCCATGACGTGCAGCTGAAAATCGGGCGTCAGTCCGTAGTTGACCTCGATCCGGGGAGCCTGCAAGAACCTGGCGTCCTTGTAGTCGTCGTACTGCAGCCCGAATTGGACTTCCCAGACTCCCTGCCCGACCGGTTCCGCGCAGTTGCCCAGGAAGCAGGACTGGGCCAGGGCACTGGCGGGAAGAACGGCAAAAAACACAAAAACGGTCAAAATCCTGAGAACCAAAGAGTTCAACGTCACCCTCCCCATCCTTTGAAGACGAAAATCATTACAGAAGCCAAACCATCCGGCGTACACCCGGAAGACGGTGTGCACCGGGCCGCCCGGCCGGGAGTAACGCGCTCCCCAAAGGTGGACTGCCCGGAATGACCCAACAATACCCTTCGGGAGTATACAACAGGGTTTTCAAAATGATAGGATAATTTTCGAGGGAGAACGGCGACAGACGGGCATCCCGGCGTGCCTAAAGCGGGGAATCGATCTCGCCCGTCTTCTCCAGGTTGAAAAGGATGTCGTTTTCCCGGTAGGCCTGCTCGATCTTCTCCTGGTGCAGGCGCACCTGGCCGCCGTTCCTGCTGGCCACTTCGAAGGTGAGATAGTTGATCAGGCACGAGAGAGTGCTCGGGCTTCCGAAAACGGGGATGAACCGGGAGGGGGCGACGAGACTCAGGTGCGCAAACTGGAGCAGAGGGCAGATCGCGCTGTCGGCGATCACCACGAGTTTTTGTCCCAGCCGGCGCACCACTCTGGCAAGGCGGATGAGTTCGTTGGGGTACCTGGACGTGGCCACGATGACCACTAGGCTGTCGGAAGGGGCGATGGTGAGCCAGTCGATCGCGGTGGTATCGCTTCCCTTGAGGATCTCGATATTCCCGCGGACCTTGCTGAGAGACCATCCCATATAATAGGCGAGAGTATACGAATGGCGCGAGCCGACGACGAATATCCCGGGGCTGACGTTTATGGCGTCGGCCACCTTCGCGGCCGTTTCCATGTCCAGGTTTTCGTAGAGCTGCTTGAGGTTGTCGATTTCCTCGAAAACGACTCTCTGGAGCCGCTCCTTGCCCGGTTCCACGGCGCTCGAAAGTTCCACGCGGTCCAGGAGGGTCAGTTCGGTGTCCACGTAATCCCGCATGGCCTGAAGGAAGTCGCTGTAGCGCGGGCAGCCGAGCTGGCTCACGAAGCGCACCACCGTCGATTCGCTGGTCTGGCAGACGGAAGCGAGCTGCCTCGTCCTCATGAACACGACCTTGCGCGGATTCTGGAGAATGAAATCCGCCAGGATGCGACCCCTCGGAGTCAGTACGGGCCTCTGTTCCCGGATTTTTTTCATCAGTGCTGCACCATCGAATTCCCTGTTCATATGCTCTCCGGACGATGAAACGATTCTTTCATTTGCATGCCTGCCCCTCGCCGTGCGGTTCCATCGGCCAATCGGTCCGGCCTGACATCCCCACTTTCATTTTTCATTCAATTTAAGAAAAATGCAAGCAGTTTACCGCACCGGGCAACGGCCCGCCCGCATCCCGCCGTCCGAGCGGGCGGCAAAATCTGACGGGCGTTCTCCATTCCACCACGCTCCAGGAAATGCAGTTTTTTGTTTCATCGCCGCTTTCATAAAATTACACAAACATGCCAATATCTTATCTTCTATCCTCCGCGATCCATCCCCTTTTTTCTATTGACACAAACAAGCTCATTTGATAATCGATACTTCACTCTCGCGAATGTTGCAGTGGAACAATCCCTGATTTCCAAGCCCAACCGGCAGAACCCCGGAAACCGCCCGCTGGCGGGCGCGCCCCGCCGCAGACGACCCTGCCGGGTTTTCCATAAACAAATGTCTCGATCCGGAGGTTTCGGGAACCGTCGAGCGTTCTCCCTGCGGACTCGGCCCGGTACATGAAATTTTTCTTTCATTGAAAGAGATCTCATGAGGGCATTTCCAGAAGGCTTCACTTCGTCCGGCATGCACGGGCTTCCCGCTTCCGGTGCAGGAAGGCTGTTCCGCCTTTCGTCCCATTCCCTCGCCAGGAACGTTTCGTTGCGCTTTTCATCGGCTTACGGCTGCCACTGAACAAGGGGGTACTATTACTATGCTTGGAAAGATAAAACGGCTGTGGGGCAAATCCCGGCTCAAATCCAGCTACGACGCGGTCATCATCGGAGGCGGTCTGCACGGGGTGGCGACTGCCTACTTCCTGGCGCGCGACCACGGCATGACGGATGTCGCGGTCATCGAGAAGCGCTACATCGGCTTCGGCGGCGCCGGGAGAAACACCGCCATCGTGAGGGCCAACCAGAGGACGAGGGAGAATCTTCCCCTCTATGCGGAGGGGCTGGCACTCTGGCCCGTCCTGATGAACGAACTGGACTTCAACATGATGTTCTTCAACTGCGGGAACCTCAACCTGGCACACAGCGAAGCCGCCATGGGCGGCATGCGCCTCCAGGTAGCCGCGGCGCAGTTCTCCGGCATCCGGAGCGAACTGGTCGACGCCAGGCAGTGCAAGGAACTCGTCCCGACCCTCGACATATCCGACCGGCTGACCTATCCGATTTTCGGCGGCATGTACCATCCCCCGGGGGGGACGCTCCGCCATGACGCGGTGATATGGGGCCTGGCCAAGGGCGCCGCAAGGTTCGGCGTCCACATCCACCAGGGGACGGAAGTACTCGGGATCGGCGTCGAAAACGGAAAAGTCGCCTCCGTTGAGACGGACAGGGGACGGATTTACACTTCCAGGGCGCTCAACGCCGGCGGAGGCTATTCGCCCCTGATCTCCTCCATGGTCGGCGTGCGGCTTCCCGTTCACGTACTGCCCATCCAGGCCATGGTGACGGAACCCGTGAAACCCTTCCTCCACCATGTGGTCTCCTCGGGGATGTACCACTGCTACGCCAACCAGAGCCTCAAGGGAGAAATCGTCACCGGGGCGCACATGGACCAGTGGCCGAGCTACACGACCAACGTCAGCGCGCGCTACATCAAGCACCAGGCGGAGGCGCTCACGGAACTCATGCCGTGCCTGCGGGGTCTCAAGTTCATGCGCACCTGGGCC
>JAJFUA010000033.1 GCA_021372635.1 Desulfobacteraceae bacterium
TTCGCAGCTCCTGGAGCTGCTTGTAGACGTCGTCGAGGAGTTCGCCGTCCCAGACGGGCGTGTTGCGCAGAATGGCCTTCACCTTGGGGTCTTCGCTGTCGGCGGGGATCCGCGCCGAATCGAAGTCCCTGACCTGGACGCCTCCCAGGTTGTACGCCGCCAGGGTCGCCTGGATATTGTACTGGATGTAGGGCTTTTCCTTCTCGATGGCGTTGGGCCGGACCCAGTATTCCTGGATGAAACCGGGAAGGAAGGACGAATGCCGCAGGGAGAGCACCAGCCCGAAGCAGACGGCGAAGGCCGCGAAGACCTTGAGCGCCTTGTGGTTGTGCAGGGCGTAGACGGCGGACAGGGAGGTGCCCAGGAACAGGAGAAGCGCCAGCCAGACGAGCGAAAGGACGACGGTCATCTCCACGTACCCGGCCCCGTAGAAGAGCGGCTGATGGTGGCTCGTGTAAAGCAGTTCGTAGCGCTGCAGCACGAAGTCCCAGACCTCGATGAGAAAAATCAGGACGATCAGGATGCTGAGATGCCACCGGGCGCCCGCGGGCATGCGCCGGTCGTGCTGCGAAAGGAGCCGGCGTTCGAGCCAGTAGAGCAGAACGAGACCGGCCAGCAGCAGCACGAAGGCGATGAGCAGGCGGCGCTGCAGGAGCGAATAGATGGGATAGGAGAAGAGATAGTAGCTGATGTCCTTGCCGTAGACGGGATCCTGGACGCCTGCCGCGGGGCTGAAAACGTAGAGCAGGAATTGCTCCCAGCGCTCGAAGAGAGACAGGGCGATGGGGAAGGCCAGGACCAGGGAAAGGGGTGTGTATATCCGCATGGAGCCTGTCCGGAAGAGTTTTACGATTTCCGAATAGGCTTTCAGCCTGCCGTTCCTGGCGGGTGCGGGTGCGGCCCCGCTTGTCCCGAGGTATCGCGAGGCGATCCAGAAGTTCAGGAAAAAGATCAGGAAAAAGAGAAGCGTCACCGAAAGGAACACGACATATCGATAAAGGGTCCTCTGCCAGTAATAGAACAGGTATCCCAGGGATTCGAACCACCAGATATCCACCAGGTAACCGGCGGAAATAAAACACCAGGCGAGTGCCAGGGCGGCGACGGCGATAATGCCGGCGATGGCGATGAGCAGCCGGCTCTTCAATGGATTCATATACTCCTCCTCATATAGCTGCGGATGTTTGCAGTTTCCGGTGCTTGAGACGATTCGGGCGATGAAAACATAAACCTTCGATACGGTCAAAGACTTTCCCCGCCTTTGCCCCGTTCCCCGAGGCGTGCGATGCTCTATTGGGATTGACGGCGGGTGCTAAATGCGCTAAAAAAGTACCGTTAACCGTCCCGGCTCGCAGCCGTCCCCCGCCCGCCCCGGTACAGCCGATCGTCTTCCGGGAAAGCGGCGTACGATCTTCACTAAGATAATTCGCTCTTTGAAAATGAACAGGTTCAGGTATCCCGCAAAAAACGGGTATAAAAGGGAAGACGGTGAGATTCCGTCGCGGTCCCGCCGCTGTGAACGGGTACGAAAGCCATGAAAACCACTGGCCGTGGAAGAGGCCGGGAAGGGGTGGCGAGTAGGAGGATCCGTGAGCCAGAAAACCTGCCTGCCTTGTGGAGTTCTCGGTCTAGGCGGAGAACTTTTGCATGGGGAACGAGGAATTTCTCCGAAACAGATAGAGGATCAAGTAGAACGGGTGCAGTCCTTGGAATCCTGCAGGTGCGGGATGCAAGGACTTTTTTTTTGATCATCTGTGGGTTCGGGACGCCGTTTTTCGCCCGGGCACTGAAAGGGTTGTTTTCATGCCGACCGATCCGCACCGGAATACGGATCGCCCGGGCCTCGTGAAGGCGGGGCGGGAGATAGAGGCGGAGAGCTTCCGGATCATCGATTCGGAGATGGGGGACCATTCGTTCTCTCCCGATGAGTGGAGCCTCGTGAGGCGTGTGATTCATACGACGGGGGATTTCGATTATGCGAACGTCATCCGCATCCACCCCGGCGCCGTCGCCGATGGTGTGGCCGCCCTGCGCCGGGGGGCCCCCATCGTGACGGACACCCGGATGATCCGGGCGGGTCTTTCCCCGTGGCGGCTGAAGTGGTTTGGAAACGAGGTCCTGACCCCGGTGACCCTGCCGGAAAGTCAGGCATGGGCCGACGAAATGGGAACGACCCGTTCCGTTGCGGCGTTCAGGCATTGCGCCGCATCGTTCCGGGGTGGGATCGTGGCCGTGGGAAACGCTCCCACGGCGCTTCTGGAAACCCTCAGGATGATCCGTGAAGACGGCATCCGTCCCGCCCTGGTCATCGGCGTTCCGGTGGGGTTCGTGCAGGCGGGGGAATCCAAGGAAGCCCTCCGGCAGATGTGGGAGCAACCTTCGATCGTCGTGCTGGGCCGCAAAGGCGGAAGCTCCGTGGCCGTGGCGGTCCTTCACGCACTGCTGGAACTGGCAAAGACTGCTCGTGATTAAGGAAAGAAATCATGCTGGGCACACTCTACGGGATTGGTGTCGGACCCGGGGACCCGGATCTCCTCACCTTGAAAGCGGTGAAGGTCTTGAAGCGAGTGGCGCACGTTTTCGCCGCCGCATCGAGCAAGAACGACTATAGCGTCGCTCTCGACATTGTCCGGGAGCACCTCCTGCCCGACACGCCCGTCGATCATCTGGCTTTTCCGATGACGTTCAATTCGGACAGCCTCGAACACGCGTGGAACGCAAACTGCGAAAAAGTCGTGGAGATCCTGAGGCTGGGAAAGAACGTGGCGTTCCTGACGATCGGGGACCCACTGACCTTCAGCACCTTCATCTATCTCCTGCGCAAGATTCGCGAGCGGCTTCCCGGCGTGACCATCTCCATCGTGCCGGGAGTGACCTCCTTCCACGCCGCGGCGGCGTGCGCCGGCCTGCCGCTGGGCGAAGGCGATGAGGTGATCACGGTCATACCGGGGGCCAAGGGGGTGGACCGTCTCAAGGAAGTGGCCGCCTACTCCGACAATGTGGTGCTGATGAAGACGTACAAGCAGTTTCCGCGAATCCTCCACGAAATCGAGGAGGCGGGGCTGAAGGACCGCTGCTGCTTCATCAGCCGGTGCGGGCTGGACGGGGAGATCGTGGAGTGCGATTTCGAAAAGCTCTCCCAGATCGAGCGGCCGAATTACCTCTCTCTCATCATCCTGAAAAAGCGCGGTCTCGAACCATGAGCGCCTGTCGCTGGGCGGGGGCGCTCTTTCTGCTGACTGTTGCCGCCGTCTTTGCGACTACCGGCATCGGGGCGTTCCACGTGCCCTACCGGACCGTACTGGGACTCTGGCTGTCGCCGGTGGCCGACACTCTTTCGGCCGGCGTGGACGACACGGTGCGCTACATCGTGGTCAACGTCCGCCTGGCCCGCGCCTGTCTTGCGCTCGTGGTGGGCAGCGCCCTGGCCTTGGCGGGGGCCGTCTACCAGGGGGTGCTCCTGAACCCGCTGGCCGACCCGTTCACCCTGGGCATATCCACCGGCGCCGCCTTCGGGGCCTCCCTGGCCATCCTGCTGGGGGCCGGGGGCATCCATATCCTCGGCGTCAGTTCCCTGCCGATGGCCGCGTTTGCCGGGGCGCTCGTCGCACTCTACCTGGTGTATCTCCTCGGGCGCATGGACGGGCGCATCCATTCGACGACCATCGTTCTTGCGGGCATCATCGTTTCCACGTTCCTGTCCGCCCTGATCAGCCTGCTGAAGAGCCTGAACGAGGATTCCGTCTCGACCATCGTTTTCTGGATCATGGGCAGCCTTTCGGGGAAGAGTTGGGTGCACGTCGCCCTGGTCCTGCCGTACCTCGTGTTCGGGGGCGCGACGATTCTCTTGTACATGAAGGAACTCGACCTGCTCAGCCTGGGGGACGTCCAGGCGCAGCAGTTGGGCGTGGACGTCCGGCGGATCCGCTACAGGCTGCTGCTGGCGGCCTCCCTGGTCACGGCGGCGGCGGTGGCGGTGAGCGGCGTCATCGGGTTCGTCGGGCTGGTGGTGCCGCACCTGGCGCGCCTGGCCGTCGGTCCGCAGCACCGGCGGCTGCTCCCGTTGACGCTGCTGGCCGGGGGGCTCCTGGTTCTCGTTTCGGATACCATTGCGCGCAGCCTGCTTCCCGGCGGCGAGGAAATACCCGTGGGAGTGGTGACCGCGCTTCTTGGAGGGCCGTTTTTTTGCTACCTGCTGCTCCATCGAAAGAAATATCTCCGGCTGTGATACGGGTGGAAAATCTGCGCTGCGGCTACCCGGGGCACGACGTGCTGCAGGGGATTTCCTTCCGGGTCGGGCGGGGAGAGTTCATCGGGGTTCTCGGGCCGAACGGGGCGGGAAAGACCACACTCCTGCTGGCGTTGACGGGCATCCTGCCCGTTCCGGAGGGAACGGTCGAGATCGACGGAATGCCGCTCGACGAGATGAAGACCCGGGACCTCGCGCTCCGGGTGGCCGCGGTCTCCCAGGACGCCGAGGTGCGCCTCCCGTTCGCATGCGAGGAAATTGTCCGCATGGGACGCTATCCGCACCAGAAGCGGTGGCAGATGGACAGCGCGGAGGACCGCGAGGCCGTCGAAAAGGCGATGCGGGCCACGGACAGCCTGGTGCTCGCCGGCCGGCCGGTTACGGGCATAAGCGGCGGAGAGCGGCAGCGGGTTTTCATGGCCAGGGCCCTCGCCCAGGAAGCGTCCGTACTGCTCCTGGACGAAGCGACCTCCGCGATGGACATCCACCGGAAGATGCAGGCGTTTCGCGTACTGGACCGGCTGAACCGGGAGGAGGGGCTGACGGTGCTGGCCGTGATGCACGACGTGAACCTCGCCGCGCTGTTTTGCCGCAGAATGATTTTTCTCAAGGAAGGCCGGGTGGAGGCCGACGGTCCCACCGTGGCGGTTCTGGCTCCCGAAGTCCTGGAGGCGGTCTACCAGACCCGCGTTCTCGTCCAGGAAGTCGCGGATACGGGCAAGCGGCAGGTGGTGTTTCTGCCGTGACGTTTCGCCCGGGAATCTTGAGCCCGGCTTGGGTGCCGGAGCGATTGAGGAGATAGCCGTCTTGTTTCGTTCTGTTTCGTTGACGATCTGCCTCCTGGCGGGCGTGTTCCTGTTTCCGGCCTTCGCGGCCCGGGCGGCCGTCGAAGCCGTGGACGACACCGGCGCCGCGGTTTCCCTGGAAAGGCCGGCGAAGCGGGTGATTCCCCTCTACGGCGCTTTCGCCGAAATGCTCTACGCGGTGAACGCGGGTGCCGCGGTCTGCGCGCGCACCCAGGCCGACCAGTACCCTCCGCAGATCCGGGAGCTTCCTTCCGTGGGCACGCACATGCACCCCAACGTGGAGATGATACTCGGGCTGAAGCCGGACCTGGTGATTTTCAGCGCGACCCGGAAAGAGGAAACGGAAGAGGCGGTGCGGCTGCGGCACGCGGGCGTTCCCGTGGCGATTTTCGCCCCGAAGAGCTTCGACGACGTCTTCTCCGTGATGAAGCGGCTCGGTGTCCTCACCGGGCACGCCGAGGAGGCGGAAGACGCGGTGCGCAGGCTGCGGGGCCGGCTGGAGGCCGTGGCGGAACGCCTGAAAAGCCTGGAGGAGCGCAGGAAGGTCTTCTTCGAGGTGCGCGCCGAACCGCTTACCGGGGCAGGGGCCAGTTCCATCGTCCAGGAGATCCTGTCTTCCTCAGGCGCGGAAAACTCTTTGAAGAGCGAGAGGGCGATCGTGCTCTACAATTTCGAGGCCCTGCTTCTGAACGATCCCGACGTATACATCGTCCAGAAGGGCCCCATGAACCGCAACCCCCTGGAGCCGAAAAAACGGGCCCATTTCGACCGGCTCCGGGCCGTGCGCGAGGGCAGGGTCCTTTCCGTGGACGAATTCCTCTATTCGCGGCCGGGCCCGCGGTGCGTGGACGCCGTGGAGCAGCTTGCCGCGGCACTCTATCCCGACCGCTTCGTAGCCGGCCGGTAGGGCTGTCGATCGACCCAAGGGGAAGGTGCGGCCGTTTCATGAAAGAACTGGAAAAAGATCCGGTCGGGCGGGTGGGAAAGATTCCTCCCGTGGCCGAAACGGGTGAAAAGAGAAAAAAGCTCAGGAAGGGCTTCAGTACGGGCACCGCCGCCACGGCTGCGGCCGTCGCCGCCCTGCGGCTGCGGCTCACGGGGCTGGCCCCGGAGATCGTCGCCGTTCGCCTGCCGGATTCGTGCTACCTCCCGATTCCGATTGCCTCCTGCGGTGTCGAAGGCCCCACGGCGTGGGCCGGGGTGGTCAAGGATGGCGGGGACGATCCGGACGTGACGCACAAGGCGCTCGTGCGGGTTTCCGTGCGGAGCTTCAGGGCCGGTGCGGAAAATCCCCCCTTCGCAGCTCCGGGCATACGGCTGGTGGCCGGGCCGGGGGTGGGAGTGGTGACCAAGGCCGGGCTTCCCGTCGGCATCGGCGAGCCGGCCGTCAACCCGGTGCCCCGCGGGATGATCGCGGAGAACCTGGCCGAAGAGTTGGCGAGGCACGCCACCGGCAGGCGATGGGAAGCCTCCGGTGCCTTAGAGGGCGGCCTTTCCCTCAGGCCTTCCGCGTGGGTTTCCTTTCCCCCCGCGGCCGTGGGGCTCGCGGGCGTTTTCCTCGAAGTGGAGATTTGCGTACCGGGGGGAGAGGAACTGGCGCGCCATACCCTGAACCCCCGCCTGGGAATACTGGGCGGCATCTCCATCCTCGGCACGACGGGCATCGTGAAGCCCTTTTCCCACCGGGCTTACGAGGAAACCATACAGGCGGCCCTTTCCGTCGCCGCGGCGAACGGCTGCCGCGAAGCGATACTCACCACGGGCGGAAAAAGCGAGCGGTTCGCAAGGGAGGTGCTCCCCGAGAGCCCGCCCGAGGCATTCGTGCAGATTGCGGATTTTTTCGCCTTCGCCGTCCGCGAGGCGTGCCGGGCGGGGTTCGAACGCCTGGTGCACGCCGTTTTTTTCGGCAAAATTGTGAAAATGGCCGCCGGAAACGAGTATACTCACGCCCATGAGGTCCCGCTCGACCTGGGGCCTCTGGCGGTACTCGCCGGCAAACGAGGTTATCCCGTATCCTTTTGCGGAGAAATCGCATCGGCCAATACGGCAAGGCATGCCCTGGAACTGCTGCTTGCGGCGGGGGCTGAGGACGTGATCCGGGACGTCTCCCTCCTGGCCCTGGCAAAGTCCGCGCGCATCGCCGGTGCCTCCACGGGCCTGCGCCTGTTGCTCTTCGACTACGATGGAAGGCTGCTCATGGACCTGAGACGATGAATCCCGTGAAACACGACCCCGACTACTGGGAACCGCCGCTGCTCGCGCTTGTGGGCATGGGAATGGCCAGGACCGATCTCAGCGTTTCCGCCGTTCGATGGATCGAGAAGGCGGAAGTCCTCGCGGGCGGGGAACGCCACCTCGGCCTGTTCCCCGAACATCCCGGCGGCAGGATCGCGCTGCAGCCTTCCCTGGACGCATTCCTCGAATCAGTCGTCCGCATCTCTCCGGAAAAGCGCACCGCCGTGCTCGCTTCGGGCGACCCCTTCTTTTTCGGCATCGGCCGCCGTCTCGTGCAGGCGCTGGGCCGGGAGCGCGTCGTCGTGCTGCCGAACGTGACCAGCGTGCAGGCGCTCTTTTCGAAACTCTCGGAACCCTGGGAAGACGTGAAGCCGATCAGCCTTCACGGCAGGCCGGATCCTTCCGACAGCCCGCTCTGGATCAGGGAACTCCGCTGCCATTCGAAGGTCGCTCTCTTCACGGACGCGCAGAACACCCCGGATCGGATCGCGCGGCAGCTCCTGGATGCGAACATCCCGGGCCTGTACCTGGTAGTGGGGGAAGACCTGGGGCTGGAGACGGAATCCATCCGGCGCCTGTCCCTGGAGGAAGCGGCCGGGGAAACCTTTTCGCCGCTCAACCTCGTGGCGGTGCTCCCGGAGGAAAATGGGGCGCCGGGAGGCGCTCCGGCACTGCGCGGCCCCGTGCTGGGGCTCCCGGAAGAAGCCTTCCGGCACGAAGCCGGGCTCATCACCAAGATGGAAATCCGTGCGGTCGCACTCGCCCACCTGCGGCTGCTCCCCGGTCTCGTCCTGTGGGACCTGGGGGCCGGAAGCGGTTCCGTCTCCATCGAAGCCGCCCGGCTCGTGCGGCTGAAGCAGGTTTCGGCGGTGGAGAAAAATGCCCGGCGCTGCAGCGATTTGAGAGAAAACGTCCGGCGTTTTCACTGCCCCGAAATCCGGATCGTCGAGGGAAGCGCCACGGAGGTCCTGGACGGATTGCCCGACCCCGACCGGGTATTCGTCGGGGGCGGTGGTGCGGACCTGCCCGAAATGCTCCGGAAAACCCTGCCGCGGCTTCGGCCGGGGGGGCGGATCGTGGTCGCGGCCGCGACCCTGGATACGCTGGAGCGGATGCGGGCGTTCTGCCGGGAATGCGGTTGCTCTCTTTCCGTCACGCAGCTTCAGGTGAACCGCTCGGTTTCCATCGGCGAGGCGCTGCGCTTCGAGGCGTTGAACCCGGTGTTCGTCGCCGCGATCGAGCCATGCGACAGCCTGCAGACCTCTCATTCGTGACGGGGGAATGTGCCTCATAATTCAACAGCATTGGCGGGGGCAGCGGATTTTTATTGTTCCCTTCCTGCGGCAATGCTATTGAACAAGACTTCGAAAACCGTAGGAAAGTGCCATTGCGATGAAGCATCCGGTCATTTTTGTTGGAGCGGGTCCGGGCGACCCCGAACTGATCACGGTAAAGGGCAGGCGGCTGCTGAACGAGGCGGACAGGATCGTCTACGCGGGTTCTCTCGTACCCGCGGCGCTGCTGGAAGAACGGAAGCCGGGCGCGGCAGCCTTTGACAGCGCCCCGTTGACGCTTTCGGAAACGCATGCGCTCCTGGTGGAGGGATACCGGCGCGGCGAACGCGTCGTGCGCCTGCACACGGGAGACCCCGGCCTTTACGGGGCCATCCGGGAGCAGATGGATCTGCTGGACGGGGAGGGCATTCCCTACGAAGTCGTGCCGGGTGTTTCCGCGGTGTTTGCCGCGGCGGCGGCCCTCAAGAGGGAGCTGACGCTTCCGGAAGTCTCGCAGACGGTCATCCTGACCCGGATGGCTGGCCGTACGCCGGTTCCCGAGCGCGAGAGCCTTCGGAGCCTCGCTTCCCATCGG
Organism: Desulfobacteraceae bacterium; assembly: GCA_021372635.1. GTDB lineage: Bacteria > Desulfobacterota > Syntrophobacteria > Syntrophobacterales > Syntrophobacteraceae > JAJFUA01. The sequence goes on from JAJFUA010000033.1 coordinate 9,160, forward strand.
GCCACCCTCGCGATATATCTTAGCGTTCAGCAGATCGAAAAACTTGTGTCGGAGGTGAGTCCCTATTATTCTCCCGAAACTCCCGTAGTGGTGGCCTACCGTGTGGGCTGGCCCGATGAGGCGTTTGTCAGGGGAACCCTGTCGGATATTGCCGGTGTGGTGCAAGCGTCGGGGATCCGCCGCCAGGCGCTCGTCCTGGTCGGAGACGTCTTCGATTTCCAGGAGGGGACCGAAAAAAAACGATCCAGACTATACGACGAGTCTTTTGAACATGGTTTCAGACAAGCTAAAGAAAAATCATGAGGCGTCCGTTGCCATCGTCACCCTGACGCGCAACGGGGCGAACCTGGCGATGCGCCTCCACTCGAAGATGCCGGGCAGCACATGCTACGTCCCGGTCAGACACCGGTTCGCGATCCAGGAAGGGGCCGTGGGTTTCGGCTGCATCGGGGACATTTTCCCATACCTCTGGACCCAGTACCGCGCGTTCGTGTGCATCATGGCCACGGGAATCGTCGTGCGCCAGATTGCGCCGCTGGTGCGGCACAAGGCGGTGGACCCGGCGGTGGTGGTCCTGGACGAGCGCGGGCAGTACGCCATCAGCCTCGTTTCCGGGCACCTGGGCGGCGGCAACCGGCTGGCCAAGAAGGTTGCGAAACTCCTGGGCGGAAAGGCGGTCATTACAACGGCTTCCGACGTTCAAAAGAAGCCGGCCGTCGATCTGACCGTCATGGAAGTCGGCCTCGAGATCGAAAGCATGGAGAGAACGGCACGGGTGGCTCGGGCCATTCTCGAAGACGAACCCGTGTGGGTGTTCGATCCGGAAAGACGTCTCATCCCGTACCTGCTGGATTACGAATACCTCGTGATTCTACCCAAGTCTCCCTGCTCTCCGGGTTCCGGAAGCTCACGGAACGGGAAGCCACAGGCACTTTCCGCGAATGCTGCGGCGGCGGGTTCCTGGGAGCCGGACTGGCCGGGCCAGGACGAGCAGGAGCATGCCTACCTGCGATCGAACGCGGGCATCTGGGTTTCCGAGACCTTTGCCCCGCCGGATCTGGAGTGCCTGGAAGTGCGCCCGCGCAACCTGGTGGTCGGGGTGGGCTGCAACAGGGGAACGCCCGCGGAGGAAATCCTGGACCACATCCGGGAGGTTTTCCGGTGCGAGGGGCTGTCCCTGAAGTCCATCAGGGAGCTTGCGACCGCAGACATCAAGGAGGACGAACCGGGAATCCTGGAAGCCGCTGCGGCGCTCGACCGTCCCGTCCGCTTTCACACACCCAGAGAAATCGACGGAATCGCCGTGCCCACCCCTTCCGAGGTGGTCGAGGCACATATAGGAGTCTCAAGCGTATGCGAGGCAAGCGCCCTGCTGAGCGCCAGAAGCCAGACACTCATCGTGACGAAGCGGAAAACTCCCAACGTGACCGTTGCCGTGGCCAGGGTTGCCTTTCCGTAATCAGCCTGGGCCCCGGAGACCGCTCCTGCATGGTTCCCGAGGCGCTGCAATCGCTGCTTGGCGCTGAAGTCGCCCTGGGATATCGAACGTACCTGGACCTCGTGGCCGATGTGCTGGAAGGCAAGGAGGTGCTGCCGAGCGGCATGCGCAAAGAGGTGGAACGCTGCAGAACGGCCATCGATCTCGCCCTGTCCGGCCGCAGGGTGGCCCTGGTGTCCAGCGGCGATGCGGGGATTTACGGCATGGCCGGGCTGGTGTTCGATATCTGCAGGGAGCGGGGCCTGCATGTCGCCCGTCCGGGAACGGCGCCGGAAGGTCCCGTGGACTTCCTCCTGGAGGTCATCCCCGGGGTGGCCGCCTTCAATGCGGCGGCTTCGCTGCTGGGCGCGCCCCTGATGCACGATTTTGCGGCTGTCAGCCTGAGCGACCACCTCACCCCGTGGGAATTGATCGAAAAGCGCCTGGCCGCCGCGGCGGAAGGCGATTTTGTGCTCGCCATCTACAATCCCAGGAGCAAGGCGAGGCCCGACCTGTTGGAGCGGGCGCAGCAGGTGCTGCTGCGCACCCGGGATCCGGAGACCCCCGTGGGCATCATCCGCCGGGCCATGCGGGAAGGCCAGTGGAAAACGATCGCAACCCTGGGATCCATCCCGTTCGAGGAGGTGGACATGCAGTCGATTCTCATCGTGGGCAACAGCAGGAGCTACGTCTGGGATGGCTGGATGGTGACCCCGCGCGGGTACCTCGACAAATACTCGCTCTCCGACGCCGGAGAGGATTGAAAGGCACCGATCGGGAACACCGCTCGGACGCAACGAGAACACGGGGGCAGAGGAAACCGCGGGCCGGCTTTGTTTCCGGCCCTTCGGCGCAGAAATCAGAAAGAACCGAGTCCGGGCTGGGAGGACAGTGCTTCGGAGAGGACCCCGAGCAGTTCGTCGACCTTTTCCGGGGGCAGCTTGAAAGCCCTCACGCTCAACACCGTGGACATGTCCAGGTCGGGATGTTTCGTCGGGCCGATCTCCAGCTTATGGCAGCAGGCGTTGGCAAGGTGGACGATAAAGGCCAGGTGAGGCATGTTCTTCGCCCTTTCGGGGCAATGATGCGCTCCGATGGCCTCTTCGATTTCCACCGCGAAATTCCACTTCCTGGCGATGAGTTGCCCGATCTGCGCGTGCGTAAACCCGAAATGCTTCATCTCCGCTTCGGAGAAGGTGATGTCCGAAGAGTTGTAGACTTCCTGCACGATGGTGAGCATCTTGTCGGGAAG
>JAJFUA010000003.1 GCA_021372635.1 Desulfobacteraceae bacterium
TCTTTGTCGTGTCATTGGATTTCCCGTCCTGACGACCTGGGTTACCAGTCGTGCTTTTCGCCGAACAATCCCGACGGCTTGATGAAGAGGACCAGCAAAAAAAGACCGTAGACGATGGCCTCCGTCCATGTGGCCGTCATGAAACCGGGACCGATCGATTCGATGAGGCCGACGATGATGCCGCCGAGCATGGCGCCGGCGATACTGCCCAGACCTCCGAGCACCACGATGATGTAGCACTTGATATCGAAGAGGACTCCGACGGTCGGGTAGACGTTGTAAAACGGCACCAGCGTGACTCCGGCGACGCCCGCCGTTGCCGTGCCGATCCCGAAGGCGATGTTGTAGACCCTGTACTGGTTGATGCCCATGAGGCTGGCGGCTTCCCGGTCGAGGCTCGTAGAGCGGATGGCCCTGCCCATGCGCGTCTTCTGGAAGAACCAGTAGATGGCGGCGGCGGTGGCCACGGCGGCCAGAAAGCCCCAGAGCTTCGGGACCGAGATCATCATGCCCGAGATTTCGAGCATCTTGCCCTTGAGCGGATTGGCCTGGAGCGTTCGATACTGGGGACCGAAAAGGAGCAGGGACAGGTTATCCAGGACATACCACACGCCCGTCGTTACGATGATGACGGTAGTGGGTTCGCGGACGTCCTTCTCGGCCTTGAAGATCGGCTTGACGATGATGTCCTGCATGAGGTGCCCGAAAAGGTACATGACGGGAACCACGAGAACGAGAGCCAGGTAAGGGTGCAGGCCGGTGAGGGTTACCGCCCAGAAGGCGGCGTACATGCCGACCATGAGCAGCGATCCGTGGGCGAAGTTGATGACTTTGAGGACTCCGAAGATGATGGTGAGCCCCAGGGCCATCAGGCCGTAGATCGATCCCATGAGGATTCCGTTGATTGCGTCTTCCAGGATGTAGAGCATACCAGACTCCGAAGCGGGCCCGGCCGAGCCGGCCCCTGGAAGAGGAGCGCCCGTGCGGACGGGGGGCGCTCCTCTTCCCGATGGACTGACTATTTCTGGGGCATGGGAAAAACCGGGGTATAGCCGGCGTGGCGCGCGTTCCTGGGCCAGACGGTGGAGCGCTCGAGGCCCTTGCCGGAATCGTTGACCTGGACGATGACCAGGGCCGCGTGCTTGTTCTGGCCCGTCTGGTCGAACTCCACGGCGTCGTAGGACGCGATCATCGCGGGTCCCTTCTTCAGGCTGGTGGCCGCCAGCGCGTCGCGGATCGCCTTGGGATCCAGGGAGCCGGCCCTCTCCAGGGCATCCGCCAGAACGTACATGGCGATGTAGGCGTCCACGGATTCTCCGGCGAGGTTGTAGCCGTACCTGGCTTTGAATTTCTCGTTGGTTTCCTTTGCGCCGGGCTTGTTGACGTCCGTTTCCCATTCAACGATGTCGAACAGGTACTGCCCGTTGTTCCCGACCGCCTTCAGGAAGGAGGGATCGGCATGACCGCCGCCGCTCGTGATGATCGCCTTGGGCTTCACCTTGTACTCGGCCAGCGTGTTGGTGAGCAGGATCGCGTCGGCCGCGTTGGATACCATCATCAGGACGTCGGGGTTGGCGCGTTTGATCTTTTGTACGACGGGACTCAGGTCGGTCGCGGTGGAGGGATACGGTTCGTCCAGGACGACCTTGCAGCCGTTTTTTTCGGCGAGCTTCTTCCACTGTTCGGCCATGCCCTTGCCCCAATCGCCGTTCTCGTATACGAAGGCCAGGGTCTCGATCTTTGTCTTGAACTCGTCCTGCATATCCTTGATGAACGCGAACTGGTCGCGGGCCCACCAGCTGTCTTTGGCGGCGATGCGGAAAACCGTCTTGAAACCCTGCTCGGTGATCTTGTCCGCCACGGAGACGGGCACGATGAAAGGGATCCCGTAGCGTTCGGCCACGGCCGTGGTGGGATAGGTGACCGAAGAGTTCCAGCAGCCCGTCAGGACGTGGACCTTCTCGGTGTTGATGAGCCTTTCGGCCTCGGCGACACCTTTTTCGGGCTTGGACTCGGAGTCGGCATAGATCATTTCCAGCCTCGCGCCGCCCAGGGACTTGATCCCGCCCGCGGCGTTGATTTCCTCGACCGCCATGTCGCGGGCGTTCTTTCCCTGCTGGCCGACGGCCGCGGAGGTTCCCGAAAGCGGCTCGATGTTGCCCACCTTGACCACCTTGTCTGCGGCCGAAGCGGAGGAAAGGAACCCGGACACGGCAACCAGTCCGAAAACGGCCGCCATCGCCACACACAATGCTGACCATCGCTTCTTCCTCATACTGCCTCCTCTCGTGGAAAAGTAAATGGGAAAAGGTTATGCGTCGAACACCCCGCCGCCGGGCGACGGCATCGAGCCGCCCAGGGGCCCGGCGAGCGCGTCAAGTCACCGCCTGGCTGCCGTAGGCAAAAAACAGGACGCCTTCGGGCAGTTCCAGGGCAAGGAATTCCTGCATGATTTGCGCAGCAGGAAGCGGATCGAATTTCAGCACGAGCAGCAGGCGCTCGTTGTCCGCATCGCGAAAGGCCTTCGATTCGAGGATGTCCAGCTGCAGATGCGCCAGGGCGGAGAAAATATCCTGGAAGTCGGCATCCACGGCATCCCCGGCGGATCTCTCGAGGATTACGTAGCTGTACGCCGGGTCGAACTTCTGCCGGATCCCCTTCAAACCGGATGCCAATGCCTTCCCGATCCCGACCATGCTTCATCGAGAGGTCTTTGAACCCCTCCTCCATTTTGTCGAGGCCACTCTCACGTCGAATGCCGGCGGAAAGCCGCCGCGGCAAGGATTGACGAGGTTGCGGAAATCTCCAGACGCGGGAACGGACGATCCGTTCTGCGGGCAATGCCGGGCCCGTGGCCGCGTACGAGGGCAGGATTAACGGAAACCGGACGGAATTCCCGATGCGGGAATTCCCGCCGGGTCCTTTTCGTGAACGGGAAGGGCAGGGTTTTGCGCGCCTGCGGCGCGCCCCCGGTTCCCTTTCCCGGGTGGTCGCTTTCTCAAGGAGCAAGCCGCATGCCAGGACGGTATCCTCGAGATAAGTATTGGATAATCTTGTCTTTCGCTGTGGATATACGCCGGTGTAGTTGCCGGGTTTGATACATATTTAAATCAACTGGCATGGAAGTCTCCCGGAGTTGCAACAAAATCGGGGCGATACAAGAGGGAATCAGGTTGGAAATGACAAGTCAGCCATTATTTCGGTATGTTGTTCGAAAAAGCGATTTATCACTGAATCGATGTGGAGGAGAAACCGTACTTCCTCAGCTTGCGCACCACCGTCGGCTGGCTCACGCCCAGCACCTTCGCCAGTTCCCGCGTGCTCTTGCACTTCAGCAGCGCGCTCTCGATCGTCCTGCGCTCCAGATCCCGCAGGCCATCCGCAAGGCTCGTGCGCTCTCCTCTCTCCGCCGTGCGGCGCGCCCCCTTCTCGCGCATGATCCCCAGACCCGCGATGACGAAATCGTCCAGTACGTCCTGATCGCTCATCAGGATCGCCCTCTTCAGAATGCTTTTCAGCTCGCGGACGTTGCCCGGGAAAGGGTAGGACTGGAGCAGTTCGAGGGCTTCCGGGGAGATCCGCTTCCTCAGTTGATAGGCCCTGTTGTACTTGCGCACGTAGTGACGCACCAGTTCGAAAATGTCCTCCATGCGCTCGCGCAGGGGAGGGATGCGAACGGTGAATGTGTTCAGCCGGTAGAGAAGGTCCTGGCGGAAAAGCTTGTTCCTGACGAGGCCTTCCAGGTCCCGGTTCGTTGCGGCGATCACCGTGCAGTCGATTTTCTTGGATTTCAGGCCACCGAGGCGGAGTACTTCGAAGTCGTCAAGGTATTTCAGTAACTTGGCTTGAATGGAGAGCGGCATGTCGCCGACTTCGTCGAGGAAGAGCGTGCCCGTGTGGGCCAGTTCGAAAAGCCCCGCCTTGCCCTGTTCCCTCGCGCCGGTGAACGCACCCTTTTCATAGCCGAAAAGTTCTGCCTCGAGCAGGCTTTCCGGCAGGGCCGCGCAGTTGATGGCGATAAAGGGCTTCTTGCTCCGCTTTCCGTTCTTGTGGATGAACTTGGCCAGCAGTCCCTTGCCCGTTCCGGATTCGCCCAGGAGGAGGACGTTGGAGATTTCCAGGCGGGCGACTTTCAGGGCCACTTCCAGAACCTGGCGCATGCTGCCGTTTTCCGCGACGATTTGCTGACGCTCGAGATCCATGGCGATCATTTCGGCGAGTTCGTCCCGGTACTTCTCCGTTTCCATGCGGGATTGCTCCATGCGCTCGCGCAGGCCGTTCAACTGGGTCATATCCCTCTCGTTGACCACCACCATGCAAATGCTTCCGTCCTCGTCGAACACCGGGGTTCCCGTTACGAGCAGCGTGCGGCCCGTGCGCCTGATGAACTGCATCACGCTCACCTGGCGGCGCGTCTGAAGGACCTCGATCGTGACCGAGCGGTCGAACAGTCCGCCGGCCATGATATCGGCTATGTTCCTGCCCATCATGTCGCAGGCGCGGACGCCGTTCAGCTTCTCGGAAGCCGAATTGAGGTTGATCACCTTGCCCTGGCCGTCGCAGACCCATATGCCGTCGGACGAGGATTCGAATATGGCGTTCAGTTGTTTGTTCAGGCTCTTGTAGGTTTCGAGTTCGGGAGCGGACAGGCCGAACTGTTCCATGCTCTGGAAGCTGCAAACGGCACCCTTCAACTGTTCCTGTTGCCATATGAGGCTGATGGTCATCATCAACCCCATGTCCTGCCCGAGGATGTGCCCGTCGGGAAGAGGCTTCGCCGTTCTCAGAGCCTCCATGACCAGCGGGCCGGAAAAGGGCAGGACGTCCGTGATCTTCAGGCGGAGAATCTCCTCGATGCTGAACCCGAGGCTCTGTTCGACCTGGCGGCTTGCGTAAACGATGATGCCCGATGCGTCGGTCGCTATGACGCCGTTGCTGCTTGCGTTCAATATCTGTTCGTGGGTCAGCACGTCGTTCATTCGTCACCTGCGGATCGTCCACCCGGAACGGGAGTGCAAATGGTTCGGCAGAAAAGAAACCGCTTCGACAGATGATGCCGATGCTTCGGCATGGAGAAATCGATCCGGAGAAGATCGAAGACAACCTTCGGGTACATGGGAAACAGCGTGGCCGGATTATAGAGTAAAAAAAGTAATAGTAAAAATAATTTTTAGTCGGGTTTCCGTTTTCCCGACTATGCATTCATTGTAAGTGCCGATCTGCCGGTGTAAAAGTATTGTGCTTTTTTCCGATTGCGGCGCAACCGCACGGTGACGTGCGGCTGCGATTGGGTACTACCGGCCTACGGGAATCAGGTACAGGGGATATTGATCGGTTTCGCAGTTCATGATCTTCTTCACCTTTTCGTCGCGAAAGGCTCCGATCACCACCGCTCCGATATCCAGGGCCACCGCCTGGAGGGAAATATTCTGCGCCGCGTGGCCGACCTCCATG
>JAJFUA010000058.1 GCA_021372635.1 Desulfobacteraceae bacterium
TGAGCACGATCTGGAAGTCAAGATCCGTCACGTCAGGCGTTTCCTGGGGCAGAAGGACAAGGCCAAGGTCACCATCCTCTTTCGTGGGCGGGAAATTGCTTATGCCGATCAAGGGATGAAAGTGCTCGATCGCATTCGGGATGAACTCAAAGACGAGGCTGTGGTGGAGCAGGCCCCCAAGATGGAAGGCCGAAATATGGTCATGATCCTTGCTCCCAAGGCATAAGCGAGAGAGAAATCGCTTGACACTCCCGCGCAAGGTCAATACATTACCCGCTTTCATCTATGGCTGATTTTGCGGCCTGCGCTTGCCTTATCCGTAGGGTGGGGTCAAATATGCGGGTTGCGGGGGTTCTCCCGGGGCGCACTGCCGGAGCGGCAGGCGGGCCGGCGGGGTAGTACCGCAGGTGGTGAACGGTCCGAAACGGTTGGCCATGCATCGTCAGGCTGTGTTCGGATTCCTTTCCGGGCGAAATGGAATTGTCCGGTTTACGGCTGATCAGTGTAACGAGGGAGGATGTAATGCCTAAAATCAAAACCAATCGCGCAGCGGCCAAGCGTTTCAAACGGACGGGAACGGGCAAGCTGGTGCGGGCCAAGGCTTTCAAAAGTCATATTCTTACGAAGAAGAGTCGCAAGAGAAAACGCAATCTGCGGCAAAGCACCGTTGTCGACTCCATAAGTGTCAAATCCCTGGGCCGCATGCTGCCCTACCTGTAAGGATGCATGTACAAACGAGCCGAATGAGGAGCGGATTTTATGTCTAGAGTCAGGAAAGCAGTAAAGTCTCGTCAACGCCGGAAGAAGGTGCTTGACCTCGCGAAAGGATATCGCGGAGGCCGGGGGGTTCTTATCCGGACGGCCTCCGAAACCGTCGATCGTGCGCTGAGATTTGCCTATCGGGACCGCAAGGCGCGCAAGCGTTCCTTCCGAAGCCTCTGGATCATGCGCATCAATGCCGCAGTACGGCAGTTCGATCTGAGCTATTCGAAGTTCATGAACGGATTGAAGAAGGCCAATATAGCGATGGATCGCAAAGCCTTGGCGGGTCTCGCCGTAAACGATCCTCAAGCTTTCGCGAAACTGGCCGAGATGGCGAAAGAAGCGGCATAGAAATGGAAAATGCTGTTCGGAAGCTCCTGGATGCGGCCGGCAGGGAGATTGCCGGTTCAGGCGACGACCTGGAGGCCCTGAGCGAACTGCGGGTCCGGTATCTCGGAAGGAAGGGCGAGTTGGCCCAGTTGTTCAAACAACTGGGCGGCGTTGCCGATGCCGATCGTCCCAAGATAGGGAAGCTGCTCAACGAGGCCAAGATCGAGCTGGAGGGGTTGCTCTCCGCGGCGCAGGATCGTGGGAAGGAAAAAGTTCTTGATCGGAGAGAACCGTTCGATGTTACCGTTCCGGGAAGACGGCCCCAGGCGGGACGGTTGCATCCGATAACGCAGATCACGCGGGAAATCTCGAAGATCTTCCATCAGCTCGGTTTCGAAACGGTCGAAGGCCCGGAAGTCGAACTGGACTACTACAACTTCGAGGCGCTGAATATTCCCAAGGACCATCCTGCAAGAGACATGCAGGATACGTTCTATATTTCCGACGACGTGGTTCTGCGCACGCAGACTTCCCCTCTCCAGATCAGGACCATGGAGAAGCGGCGTCCGCCCATCAGGATCATAGGACCCGGGAGAACTTACCGCTGTGATTCCGACGTGACCCACAGTCCTATGTTCCACCAGGTCGAAGGCCTGATGGTGGGAGAAGATATTTCCTTCGGGGATCTCAAGGGAATCCTGACGATCTTTATCCACCAGATGTTCGGCTCCGACATCGGCCTGCGATTCCGGCCCAGCTTTTTCCCCTTTACGGAACCCAGCGCCGAAGTGGATATGCAGTGTGTGATGTGCAAGGGGAAGGGGTGCCGGGTCTGTTCCCAGACGGGCTGGCTGGAAATTCTGGGCTCTGGGATGGTGGACCCGGAAGTCTTCAAGATGGTCGGCTACGATCCCGAGGAAGTGACCGGGTTCGCTTTCGGCATGGGGATCGAGCGCGTCGCCATGTTGAAATACGGCATCGACGATCTGCGCCTGTTTTATGAGAATGACCTTCGTTTCCTGAGGCAATTCTGAGCCGGGATTGACATATTGCGAAGTTATTTCTCACACACTGCTCCGGGCGGCGGATGGAAATAATCTTCCCATCCCGGCTCTTCGAGAATTTACGCCTCCCTTATCTTCTTACCATCCACTATAGAGGAACGAACGGAGTCCGGCAGCTTCTCCGGGGCGTGCGAACAGGCGAGCGCTCCGGATTGCTGCATTTTCATTTCAATGCTATGCTTGCCGGGTGCGTCTTCCTGGGGAAGATCCTGTCCGGGATCGTTCGTTTTCCCGGGAATGGAGGGGAGCGACGGTTGCGGTGATGCAACGCGTCTGTGACGCTGCAAGGATTCGGATACCGCTGGAAGTTTTGAAGCGAAATTCAATGTCAACGAGGGACTCGGGATGATCGTCAGTCTGAAATGGCTTCGAAATTATGTTGATATCACCATGTCCGCCGAGGATTTGGGAGAACGGCTGACCATGGTGGGGCTTGAAATCGAGGGAATCGCACCGTTGCATCCATCCCTCGGCGGGGTGATCACCGCACGCGTGGACGCGGTCGAAAAACATCCCAAGGCTGACCGCCTTCACCTTTGCGGGATATCGGACGGCAGGAAGAGCTACAGGGTCGTTTGCGGCGCGCCGAACGTGCAGGAAGGTAAGATCGTGGCCCTCGCGCTTCCAGGAACGCGCCTTCCGAACGGCATGACGTTGGAGGAAACCCGGATCCGGGGCGAATTGTCTCAGGGAATGCTTTGCTCGCAAAAGGAACTGGGTCTCGGGGAAGATGCTTCGGGCATCTGGCTGCTGGATACTGAAACACCCGTCGGCGTAGCTCTCGAAAAGGCCCTGGACATCGACGATACGATCATCGACGTGAGCATTACCCCCAACCGGGGAGACTGTCTCTCGATGATCGGCATAGCCCGGGAAGTCTCCGCCATCTGCGGGACTCCGCTGCGCTACCCGCCGGTAAACGTCCTGGAAAACGGCCCGCCCGTGGAAACCCTCGCTTCCGTCACGATTGAAGATCCCGTGCGGTGCCCCAGGTATGCGGCGCGTGCCGTCCGCGGAATCACCGTCGGCCCTTCGCCGGCCTGGCTGAAAAAGTGCCTCGAAGCCGTCGGGCTGCGGTCCATCAACAATATCGTTGACGTGACCAATTTTATCCTCATGGAACTGGGCCAGCCTCTGCACGCTTTCGATTACAACCGCCTGCACGAGCACCGCATCGTCGTCCGGTGCGCCAGGGGCGGGGAACGGTTCACAACCCTGGACGGAGTCGAACGGGCGCTTCATTCCGACACGCTCATGATTTGCGACGGCCGTGGTCCGGTTGCGGTCGCAGGGATCATGGGCGGGCTGGATTCGGAAATCACGGCGGAAACGAAGGATGTGCTCATCGAGAGCGCGTATTTCCAGCCGGAGAGCATTCGCAGGACCGGGAAGAAGCTCGGACTGCGGTCCGAATCGAGCTATCGCTTCGAGAGGGGCATCGATCCCGAGGGCGTCCTGCGGGCGTTGGACAGGGCGGCCCAACTGATGCAGGAAGTCGGCGGGGGCGCGATCGCCGCGGGGCGGATCGATGTCTATCCCGAGCATTTTGCCGCTCAGGAACTGTCGCTGCGGGTGGACCGGACCAACCGTTACCTGGGGCTGCGACTTAGCGCCACGGAAATGGCGGAGATCCTGAACCGGATCGAAGTCCGGGCCGAGACGGTGGACTCGGGACTCGTTCGGGTCGTGCCTCCGTCCTTCCGGCCTGACCTGACCAGGGAGGTCGACCTGACGGAGGAGATTGCCCGGTTGGCCGGCTACGATCTCATACCGGTCACCTACCCGAAGGCCGACGTCGTTACCGCGCCGCAGGACCTCCACCTTGCCTCCCGCGAGGAAGTGAAGGACCTGCTCAAGACCGCCGGGTACTTCGAGGCGATCAGCTACTCGTTCGTTTCCCAGGATTCTCTCGTGAAGCTGCGGCTTCCCCAGGATGATCCGCGACTGCGGCCGATCCGCCTGAAAAACCCGCTGAGCGAAGAGCAGGCAGTCATGAGGACATCGCTCCTGCCCGGGTTGCTGAACGCCGCCAGGTACAATTTCGGACATCGAAACGAGGATCTCAGGATATTCGAACTGAGCAAGGTGTTCCTGCCGAGGGAAGGGGAATCTCTGCCCTTCGAGCCGCATCACCTGGCGGGCCTTGCTGCGGGAAAACGCTCTCCGGATCTCCTCTACGGGGGCGATGCGGAACTGGACTACACGGATGTGAAGGGCGTCACGGAAAGTGTCCTGGGCAGTTTTTATCCCGAAAAAGTCGAGTTCGCCGCTTCCGATATTCCTCCCTATTTCGACCCGTTCCGCGCCGCCTCCGTGTTCGTTAACGGACAAAAGGTGGGCAACGTGGGAAGGCTGCATCCGGGAGTGGAGGAAGCATTCGATTTCAAGAAGCCGGTATATGCCTTCGAACTCGATTTCGACAGGATGTTCGAACTTGGGGCTCCCCGTCCGCTTTTCCGGGGTCTGCCCAAGTTCCCGGCCGTGGCGAGGGACATGGCCCTGGTCGTCGGGGTTGAACTGAATGTCCGTGAACCCCTGGAATTCATTCTCTCCCAGGGGGAATCACTGCTGGAGAGCATCGAGGTTTTCGACATCTATCAGAACCCGCAGTTCGGTGAAGGAAAGAAGAGTCTTGGCTATCGCCTGGTCTATCGTGCCCCGGACCGCAGTCTTACCGACGAGGAAGTCAACGAAGTGCACGGCCGGCTCGTGGGCGGGGTGCTGGATACCTTCGGCGTCACATTGAGATAGCGAAGCGAATCATGAGCGAAAGAGACAGTCAGACCCAGAAGGACGGGCCCGTGGAGAAGAAAGCGCCATGCCAGGTGACTTTCTACATAGATGAGCAGGGCTTCAGGGGAACTTCGCTGCATTTCAGCGAAAGAGGTTTGCTCGTCAACTGCCAGACCCCCGCGCCGCTGAACAAGAAGGTCAAACTGGTTCTGATGTTTCCCGGTTTGAAGAATGCGATGGAGCTGCAGGGTGAGGTCGTATGGACCAATGTCCACGGCCAGGCCGACTCCTTTTCGCCCCGCGGCATGGGAGTCAAATTCCTGGGCGTGGACAGGGATGCCGAAAGGTTGCTGGCCGAACTCGCCGAGCAGTACGATTGTCTTGGAAGCACCTATACCTGTTATTACACCTGAGAGGCGAAAGTCCGCTGCGTCGGCCGCACAGGCCGTCCATGGCGGGCGTAGCTTGGCAGTGGATTACCCTGGCGCCCGCCTGAAGGGCTGCCTGTAACCGATGCCGGGAGGGGGGAAGCAGTTTGATCACCGTGGAAGCCCTCCTCGTGGCGGTAGCTCTGGGTTGCGATGCCTTTGCCGTCGGCCTTGGAATTGGAACCCGGTTTTGTGAACCCCGGCAGGTCTTTCGACTATCCTTTCATTTCGGGCTGTTTCAATTCCTCATGCCGGTCATCGGATGGATCGTCGGTCAACACGCGGCGGGTTTCGCGCTTCACTGGGGCCCGTGGATCGCTTTTGCGCTGCTCGCTTTCCTCGGAGCGAAGATGATTCGTGAAAGCCTGCGCGAGGGCGCATCTGCCCGGGAAGCCGACTCATGCAGCGACCCGACGAAGGGAACGACCCTTGTCGTTCTCGCTCTGGCGACCAGCATGGATGCGCTAGGGGTCGGGTTCAGCCTCGGCATTCTGGGGAAAAGCCTGCTGGCTGCCGCTGCGTGCATCGGTATCACTGCGGCCGCCATGACGTGGGCGGCCATGATACTCGGCAATCGTCTCTCCTCGAAAATTGGCCGGCGGATGGAAACGGCGGGAGGAATCATCCTCCTGGCCATAGCCGTCAAGCTGCTCATCTCCTGAAGAATGGATGTAACATTATGGCGACCAGGTTGGAAATCGCGCTGAAAAGCCATTTGTTCGATCCCGAAGGCGCAAGTCTGTGCCGCAAGATTCGGAACTACTTCGGGTGGCATGTGGAAAATGCCCGCGTCATTCATATCCTTACCCTCGACACCCACATGTCGAGGGAGGAACTGGAAGCGGTCCGGCAGGAAATCTTCACGAATCCCGTAACGGAGGAATCCAGCTTTCGACCTCTGGCCAAGGACTTCGACTGGGCGATCTGGGTCGGCTACCGGCCGGGTGTCCGGGACACGGCCGGCAGCGTGGCTGTGGAAGCCATCTCGGATTTCCTGGGAAGGCCCGCCGGAACGGATGAAGCCGCGTACACGTCGAGGCTGTATCTTCTCTCCGGCTCACAGCTCGGGAAGGACCAGATCCATACCATCGCACGCGAACTGCTTGCAAACGACATTATCCAGCAATGGCGTGTCTACGCCCGTGCCGCCTGGAATCCGGAAGAGGGGATCGGCGTCGTCCTGCCCAGGGTCGTCCTTTCCCATACGCCGGCGGTGGCCGACGTGTCGATCGATTCCGACGAAGAACTGATGCGTCTCAGCCGCGAGCGCAGTCTTGCACTGAATCCCCAGGACGTTCCGGTCATCCGGAGGTATTTTCTGAGGCCCGAAGTCATCGAAGCCCGCCGAAAGATCGGTCTTTCCAAGCCTACGGATGTGGAGCTGGAAGCGATCTCCCAGGCTCGAAGCGACCACTGCAACCACAACACGTTCCGGGGCAAGTTCTTCTACGAGGACGTGCTTTCCGGTGAGAACGAGGTCGTGGACAGCCTCTTCAAGACCTGCATCGAAGCGCCTACTCTCGAAATTCAGAAGCAGAAGGACTGGGTCGTTTCCGTGCTTTGGGACAACGCGGGACTCGCGCGTTTCGACGACGACCACAACTACGCCATTACCGGAGAAACGCATAACAGCCCGTCCAACATGGAGGCTTACGGAGGGTCCCTGACCGGCATCGTGGGCATCTACCGGGATATCATGGGCACGGGCAAGGGGGCGAGGCTCGTTGCCGGCCTGTATGGCTACTGCGTCGGTCCGAAGGACTACAATGGGGCGATGCAGCCGCATCTGCATCCCAGGAGACTCCTGGACGGCATCGTGGAGGGAGTGAAGGACGGAGGCAATAAACATGGAGTGCCGACGCCGTTCGGAAATCTCTTTTTTCATCCGTCCTACCTCGGGAAGTGTCTCGTCTTCGTGGCTTCCCTGGGGATCATGCCCCGCACCGTCCTTGGGGAACCATCCGATCTGAAGAGTTCCAAGCCCGGAGACCTGATCGTCATGAGCGGCGGACGGGTGGGCAAGGACGGCATTCACGGAGTGACGGCCTCCAGCGAGGTCTATTCCGAACACACTCCCGCAGGGCACGTCCAGATCGGCGATCCCTACACCCAGAAAAAAATGCACGACTTCCTGCTGGAGGCCCGTGACGAAGGATTGATCTCGTTCATTACGGACAACGGAGGGGGCGGCCTGTCCTCGTCGGTCGGCGAATCGGCGCGGTTTGCCGGTGGCGCCTACGTGGAACTGGACAAAGTTCCCCTGAAGTATGAAGGACTGGACGTCTGGGAAATCTGGGTGTCCGAATCCCAGGAGCGGATGACGATTGCCGTGAATCCGAAGCACATCGACCGCTTCATGGAACTGTCGCGCAAGCACGAAGTGGAGAGCACCGTCATCGGCCGGTATGAATCGACGGGAAAACTGCACCTGGTTTACGGCGGCAAGACGTGTGCCTATCTCGATCTGAGCTTTTTCAGCGAAGCGTTTCCCCAGTGGGAGTTCGAAGCGAAGTGGCTCCCGCCCGAGGCGCGTGGATTGAGCGAACCCGCCATTGCCGAGCCACAGGATTACGGCAGGTTGCTGCACGCCGTTCTCGCTCGTCCGAACGTCTGTTCCAGGGAATGGATTCAACGGCAGTACGACCATGAAGTCCAGGGTGGGAGCGCCGTCAAGTTCCTGGTGGGACGCGACCGGGACGTGCCCAACGACGCCGCGGTCATGCGGCCCGTGCTGGAGAGCATGCGCGGACTTGCGGTGAGCCAGACGCTTCACCCGACGTACTCGTTGATAGACACCTACGACATGGTCGCCGCCTCCATCGACGAAGCGGTCCGGCGCCTGCTGGCAGTCGGGGCGCGGCTGGACGAAATCGGCGGGGTCGACAACTTCTGCTGGCCCAACATTCAGCATCACTCCGTCGACAATCCGGACGGCTCCTACAAAGCTGCGCAGCTCGTCAGGGCGAACAGGGCGCTCAAGGATCTGTGTCTCTCCTACGGCATACCGCTTCTTTCCGGGAAAGACAGCATGTACGTGGACGGTTATCTCCTGGGCCGATACGGCGAGCGTCACAAAGTATCCGGGCTTCCGACCATGCAGTTCACCGCCACCGGGATCGTGCCGGATGTACGCCGGGGCCTGACCATGGAGGCGAAAGCGGCGGGCGATCTGGTCTATGTGCTTGGGTGGACGGAAAACGAACTGGGGGGATCGGAATATTACGACCTTCTGGGATATGTCGGAGCTAATGTTCCGAAATTGAACCCGAAAGAAACGCTGCCTCTCTACCGTGCCGTGGAGAAAGCCGCCTCGGAGTCCCTGATGGCCTCATGCCGGGGGCTCTACCGGGGGGGGCTTGCGGTGCACGCCGCCATGTGCGCCTTTGCCGGGCGGTTCGGCATGGCACTGGATCTGGAGAAGGTTCCTAAACGGGGCGTTTTCAGGGACGACCAGGCGCTTTTCAGCGAATCGCTCGGGCGTTTTCTCGTAACGGTGGCCCCGGCCCGGAAGGATGCTTTCGAAGCCGCCTTCGAAGGGCTGCCTTTCGCGATGGTCGGAGAAGTCACGGAAGATCCGCGCCTCGTCGTTCGAGGAATCCGGGGAGCGGGACTCATCGATGAACCCGTGGCCGCCCTGCTGCAAACCTGGAGGAACGCCCTGGTCCGGCATGAATGACTCCACGGTAACTTACGCCATGCCTGAAAAGCGCGCAATGGCGGTTTGAGCACAGGAGTAATGCATGAGCCCTGTAAAAGCTCTGGTATTGACCGGTTTCGGTTTGAATTGCGATCTGGAAACGAGCTATGCCCTGGAAAAGGGCGGCGCCGTGGTGGAGCGTGTGCACCTCAACAGCCTGATCGAACGCGAGAGGACCCTGGCCGATTTCCAGATTTTCGTCGTCGGCGGGGGATTTTCCTGGGGGGATGATCACGGGGCTGGAGTGATCATGGCCATGCGGCTGAAGCACCGCATGAAGGAAGATATCCTGGAATTTGTCGGGCGGGGTGGAATCGTCATCGGCATCTGCAATGGCTTCCAGGTCCTTGTGAATATTGGGCTGCTGCCCGGTTTCGAACCGAGTGAAATGAAGCGCCAGGTGGCGCTGATCAACAACGATTGCGGTACCTTCCTCGACCGGTGGGTTCACCTGGTCGCGAACACGGAATCTCCCTGCGTTCTGTCCCGCGGGATCACAGGAATCGATCTGCCCGTTCGCCACGGAGAAGGGAAGTTCTATACGGAACCGGAAGTCTTGCAGCGTTTGGAAGCGGGGCACCAGGTGTTCCTGCGATATGCCGCTCCCGGCGGAAAACCTGCGCGCGGAGAGTTTCCCGCCAATCCCAACGGGTCTATCGCGGACATTGCGGGAATCTGCGACCCGACAGGCCGGATCGCGGGACTGATGCCGCACCCTGAGGCATACAATCACTGGACCAATCATCCCGACTGGACCCTGCGGAAGGAAGAGTGTCTCCGGCAGGGCAGTGCTTTCCCGGAAGAGGGAAGCGGCATTCAGCTCTTCAGAAATGCCGTGGAGTATTTCCGGTAGAATGCCGCCACGGATGCGGAACAACAATCGAGACTGCCGAGTGGAACGAGGATGAACCTGGGCAACAGAAAACTACGTCTGGCCGTGCTCGTATCAGGCGGAGGCACGAACCTGCAGGCGCTCATGGATCATGCCGCACGGGGAGACCTGGAGGGCGAAATCGTCGTCGTTGCGGGCGACCGGCCGGACGCCTACGGCCTGATCCGTGCGCGTGAGAACGGGATTGCAGCCCACGTCGTCGACTACAAGGCGCACATGCGGTGTGAAATGGGCGATCCTCTGGCTGTGCCGCTGCCTGTCGACCTCCGGAAATTGGACGGCATCCAGAAGATCGTGCGAGATCCCGATACGGAGAAGCGCCTGCGCCGCCTTTGCCGTCTCGTTGCGGCGGAGCGGGAGATGATCGGGATCCTCGATGCCTATAAACCGGACTACATTTGCCTTGCGGGGTTCATGCGCCTCCTGACCCCTTATTTCCTGGGCCATTACAACCGCCCCGGCCAATGGCGCGTTGTGAACATCCATCCGGCGCTTCTGCCCGCGTTTCCCGGCCAGCATGGATACGAGGATACCCTGGGGTACGGATGCAAGTGGGGAGGAATCACGATCCACTTTGCGGACGAAGGAGAAGATTCCGGGCCGGTCCTGGCCCAGGCCGTCTATCCCATCTGGCCTCAGGATGGGATAGACGACGTTCGGCGGCGTGGATTGCGCCTGGAGTATGCGATGTATGCCCAGACGATCAACTGGCTCGCGGCCGGACAGATCCACGTACAGCAGTCGAAGGACGGCCGCCTGCGTGCTTCGGTCAGCGATCCCCGGTACAGGGACGTCATGAGGCGCTGGGTGGATCTGGCATTCTCGTGAAAGGGGATGTCCCGTCGGGAAGGGGCAAGGGAACAGGGGGGAAGTGTGTAACGACCGGGCGCCGTCGCCTGACGTCGATCGGCGCCCCTAAGCAACGTATCTAGGTGGTTTCCGACGCGTTGGCCGCCGTTTTCCTGCCGGATCGGGTCTTTTGAACCTGCTCGTAAATGGGGCACCTGGCTATTGCCTCCCGTTTCTCCTCCATCTCCTGCTTGGTACGGAATATCCAACTGCTGGAATCCGTAAAGCAGTAGATTGCCAATTCGCATTCTCTGCACTGATCCATATCTTTTACCTTCCGCTTACTGAGGGGTGGGCTGTCGCATCGATTCCTTTTGAGTCGAGATCCCCTTCAGGTAGTCTTCCCATTCCAGGGGAAGGAGATATTTTTTCCTGTTGTTGCAGGATTTGCATGCGGGAACCACATTGCCGCGTGTGGACCGGCCTCCGCGTATGATCGGGACGACATGGTCCATCGTAAGTTCCTTCGGGTTTACCGGGAGGCCGCAGTAATGGCACACCCCCCTGCCGACCTGCCTCTGCCACCACTGGGTCTTCCTCAATGCGGCGGCTTTTTCCTTTTCGCGACGGACCTCTTCGGGGCGGACCGTCACTAGAAAAAAAATGTCGTTTTCAAATTTGGACATCGACGAAATACCTGGTTTGAATCCTGGTGGACCCATCCGAATGAACGACGATGAGAGCGCTCCTCCTTGCCGGAGGAGCGCTCTCCTGCTGTTCATGCCGCCGGATCCGTCGAAGCGGGGTTATTGCTCGTCTGTGCTCCCGCCGTCGCCGGTCTGGGCCGCCTTGAGCGCGACGTAGAAGGTGTTCTGCCCGCGCTTCACGAGGAGCAGAAGGCTTTCCCCCTTCTTCTGCTTCTGTACGGTCTGGTTGTAGTCCCTGATATTCTGGACCTTCTGCCGGTTCACTTCCTTGATGAGGTCTCCGGGACGAAGCCTCGCTTCGGCGGCCGGGCTTCCGGGCTGCACCTCGGAGATGACGACGCCCTGCTCGTTCTCATCCCAGCCGAAGCGGCGCGCCAGCTCCGGCGTGATGTTCTGAACGGTGAGTCCCCAGGCGGATTCCTTCTTCACGGACGGAGTTCCTTCGGATTCGTCCGGCATCGTTCCTATGGTGACCTTTACGTCCTTTGTTTTCCCGTCCCGAATCACCTGCAAGGTGATCTGGGAATTGGGCGCCGTGCCGGCGACCGTCCGGGAAAGCACATGAGTACTCTCAATCGGTTTCCCGTTGAGGGCCGTGACGATGTCCCCGCGCTGCAGACCTGCCTTGGCGGCGGGACCATCCCCCACAACGTCGGCCACGATAATTCCCTTGGTTTGTTTGATGCCGAAGGATTCGGCGAGTTCCGGGGTCAGATCCTGGATCATGACGCCAAGCCAGCCCCGGATGACCTTACCGCCCTTGAGCTGGGGAATGAGGTCCTTCGCGACGTTCACCGGAATGGCGAAGCCGATTCCCTGCCCCTGCGCCACAATCGCGGTGTTGATCCCGACGACTTCACCGGACATGTTGAAAAGAGGGCCTCCGCTGTTGCCGGGGTTGATGGCCGCATCGGTCTGCAGGAAATCGTCGTACGGGCCTGCCCCGATCACGCGTCCCTTGGCGCTGATGATGCCGGAGGTTACAGTGTGTCCGAGTCCGAAGGGATTCCCGACTGCAATGACCCAGTCACCGACGCGTATGGCGTCCGAATCCCCGAGTTCGGCAGGCTTGGGGAAGTCCGGCCCGGGCTTCACCCGCACGAGAGCGATGTCGGTCTTCGGGTCCCGGCCCACGACCTTGGCGTCGTACTCTTTCCCGTTGTCCAGTTTGACCTTGATCTCATCGGCCTTTTCCACAACGTGATTGTTGGTGAGGATAAGACCGTCGCTGTCGATGATGAAACCGGAACCCAGGGCATGCGTCTTGGTCTTTCCCTGGGGATTGTCCCCGAAGTATTTCTTGAAGAACTCGTCTCCAAAGAATTCCCTGAACGGCGAATCCTGGCCGAAGAAAGGCTTCATGGGGCTCTCTTTGAGCACCTGGGTGGTCGATATGTTCACGACCGCATGCTTGGTCTGGTCGGCCAGATCGGCAAACGAGGGCGGGCCGTTCTGTCCGAACCCGGCAAAAGCGGCATGAGCCGTCATTCCGTGCACGTATAAGGAAAACAAAAGGAGAAGCGCCGCCAGGAGGTATATCTTTCCCGTTCCTCCTCGTCTATTGTGCCGTATTTCCATGCAAACTCCTTTCCAAAATCCCGGTTCGCGGGCGTATCGAAACGCCTGTTTTTCCAAATCCCCTGTCGCTCGAAAAACGCAGTTCCGAAGCGCTATTCATTTCAAATTATTACACCACGGTCGACTTCCATCATCCGGGGAAAGATGGTATAAACAAAATAACCCAAATCCCTAAAATTGCAAGATGCAGATAGCAACCTGAAAGGAGGGCGATCCTTTGCCTGATGGACGTTTTGATCTCAACGACGCCTGTGACATGTCCGTTGCCATAGTAGCCAGGAATCCGGAAATGGAGCGGCTGTACCTCGAGGCGGTTCGATATATAGGAATGGGGGAACTCAGAAACCGCATCATGGAGCTTGCGGCGGAAGCCATGCAGGATTCGGGCCTTCGGGAAGAGACCTTTGTCAGCCATGAAAGCATGGTAAGCCTGTTTTGCGGCATATGGATACAGTTTCTGCTCGTGGAGATCGGGGGGCTCGCCAGGGAGGAACTCCGGTCGCTTGCTCAGCGGATCTTCTCCGATATGCAGGAGAATCGAACCATCCATTGATGTGACCTGATGCGGCGAAAGTTCGTCGAACGCCCTGTCCGACTGCGTGCGCGGCTCCGAGATGTCGGCCGTGCTGTGCGGTCCGGGGCAGGGGGGCTGCCGTCAACAGGGGCGGTCGCGTGTTTCCGTGGAAAGGACTCGGGCTTCTCCTTCCTGCCTGTAATCGTCGATCATGGTCCCTTCGCTCGGCAGGCGTTCGAACAAGGCTTTGGACTCGCCGAAATCTTTCAGTCTCACCGTCAGGCGCACCATCGGCTGGTCGTGCTTGTTCCTGGTGCTCTCGATGCGCAGGATGCGCACGGTGGAAGGAAGCTGCGAAAGCTCGAACAGGATGGCATCGAGAGATTTGTGCAGGATATGCAGGTGGAAGACGAGGGGGCGGGGCCAGACCGAAGTTTCGTTCCAGAAGACCTCCACCAGGTGCTGGGGCTGCAGGCCGTGCCTTTCCTTGAGATCGCCGCAGTCCCGGTGGTGGAAGGTGGTGCCCCGTTCGCTGAGAGTGGCCACAACGTGCTGCTGGCCGGGATACGGGTTGCAGCATCGGGCAAATCTGTGGGCGGCCTTTTCGAGTTGTTTGATCACGATGACGTTGCGTTCGGACGGGACTGCGCCGGTCGAACTGTGCTGCGGGCGCTCCCGTTCCTGGGGCGGCGTTTCCAGGTAGTATAAAACGAGATGCGGTGAGAGCTGGTCCTGGCCGAGGCGGACGTAGAGTTCCGGGATGTCCTTGATATTGAGGATGTCGAGGAGGAGGCGGATGGTTTCGCCTTCCAGGACTTCCGTGGAAAGGCCGTGGCGCAGTACTTCCTGGGCGAGAATCTGCCTGCCGATGTCTTCGGCGTGCTGCATGCGCTTCTGCTGGAGTTGACGGTTGATGGCGGTACGCGCCTTGGGGGTCTTGCAGAGTTCCTCGATCTCGGAATCGGCGTCGAGCCGTTCGGAAGAGGTCAGGATCTCCACGGTGTCCCCATCCTTGAGCAGACGGGTCGGCGGACTCCAGTCTCCGTTGACCGAAGCTCCTTCGCAGTAGACGCCCAGTTCGGAATGGATTCGGTAGGCGAAATCGAGGACGATGCTCCCCTTGGGCAGGTAGTAGATGTCGCCGTCCGGAGAATACACGAAGATCTCCTCGGATTCTGAGAGACGTATGAGGGCCTTCCTCTGCGGGCCTGCTCCGGAGTATTCCCCGATGGTTCGCAGCAGTTCGCTGATCTCGTGCCAGTGTTCGTCGCTCAGGGGATCCTGGGTGTCCCATTCGCCCCGGACGGTGTAGGCCGACCAGTGGTCCATATCGGGAGTGCGTATCTTGACCAGGAAATTCTGCCCGCCGACATGTATGCGCGAGTGCAGGCTTCGGTATCCGTTGTTCTTGGGGGTGGCGATGAAGTCTCTCAGGCTCCGCGGAATGGGAGGGAAAGTCCTGTTTACGGCCCCGAGAGCCTTGTAGCAGTCGAGGGTGTCCGCCGAATCCAGGACGACGACGAAGTCGATGTAGTTTTCCGCATTGCTCGTCTCGAGGGTCCTCTTGACGGAGTTGTAATAGGTGCCCAGCCCTTTGGTGCGAGTCCGTAGCGTGGCTTTGAGATTTGCTTCCTCCAGGGCCTTTTGAAGGGCCTCCTCGATCTGGGTCACTTCCGGAGACACCTTGATTTCCCTGATGAACTGCAGGATTTTCTTGCACTTTCGCGGGTACAGATAGGTCAGGGCGAGGTGGTACATTTCCCTTTTCAGGGGGAACAGGTTGAGCCGGGCGGCGATGGGGGCGTACACCTCCACCGTCTCCTGGGCGATGCGCTGCCGTTTGGCCTGGGTGAGGTAGTGAAGCGTGCGCAGGTTGTGAAGCCTGTCGGCCAGCTTTATGATGAGTACGCCCAACCGGCGGCTGGCGCTCAGAAATATCTTGCTGTGCGTGAGATCCTTGAGAGTGGCCCGATCCAGTTGGTGCCGCGTCAACTTGGTGCACCCGTCCACGAGTTCGGCAATGGTGTCGCCGAAGCGTTGCTCCAGTTCCAGGAGATTGATGAAGGGCACGTCCTCGACCACGTCATGGAGGACGGCGCCGGCAAGGAGCAACGGGTCCTTGAAGTTCAGTTCGCGTGCCAGGATCTCGGCAACCGCGCAGGGGTGGCTGATGTATGCGGCTCCCGATTTTCTTCTCTGACCGGCGTGAAGCTGGTAGGCAAAATCGAGTGCCTCGAAGAAGACGGGATTGTCTTCATCCTCCTGGTTGAGGTACCTGCTGATACGGGCACGATAACGTTCGAGGTCGAATTCATAGGGGTCGCCCGCGGCCGATGCCGAAGAAATGACTCCAGGTTTTCTCTCAACACTTTGAAGATTCACAATGTTTCCCTCAACGTCCCCCCCGCACGTGGCACCATGCACTTTCCCGCAACGGCAGTTGCTGCCGACATGAACCATCGTCGGCACACTCATCCTTAAACGCTACTCGAATTCCGCGATTTTCAGGCGGCGCGGAGCGCAACCTGATGGGTGGCAAATCAGCTTATTGGGTGAAAACAGCGGTGAGATGCCGTTCGAGCTTTTGAAACTTAACTACATTATAGAACAGGTTCCGTACGGAAACAAGACAGAAGGATGGAGGGGAGATTGGGGGATTTTATGGGAAATGCTTCTGAAAACAAGGTCTTGTACCTGGGGGCCCAGAGGGGCATGAGACGTGGCGAGATGTTCCGATCCGATCGGAAAATATCCGGCGGCCGATTTACCTATCGTTCGGAATCATCCAGGCGGTTCAACCCGGACAGGATGAGCACGGCACCCACAAACAACGCGCTGCAGCCGCCCAGGGGGCTTTCCGCCACGAAGTAGAGGCCCGTCAGGGCAATCATCAGTCCCAGGACCAATTGTATCGAGTTGAACATAAGAACCTCCTTTCCTCACCATGGAGACAACAAGAGCACAGGCTGTGCCAAATGTGCGTCGCCCGATGACGGGAAGGATGGATGGCAAATGTTTTTGCGGTGCGGCAATGCCCGGCGGCAAGCCATTGCCGCACGCGAAAGGTTCCGTGCGCCCGAGCGGAAAGATTGGAAAAGTGATGGGAATACTTGCGGAATCATGTGCGGCAGAGCATCTATGAAAGCCGTATTTCAAGGACCGCCGTACGGAGGAGGTGCAGCCTCATGCGCTTGACGAATTTATAAAAAAGTGAGGGCCATGCGTGGCGGCAGAAACCGTGATGGTGGTTCCACTCTCCAGACGGAAGGCGATATTGCAGCGAAACGGCGATATATCGCCAGAATGGCGGAAGAAGGCGATCCGTGTGGCGAGATACGAGGGAGAAGGCGCAGGGCATTGAAGGGGGGGCAGGGCGGGGAAAACGGAACGTCGATAGACGGACAAAACAGAGCGGGGCCGGCGTATGCACGCCAGCCCCGCGGATCATCCTGGTGGAGCTGAGGGGAGTCGAACCCCTGACCTCTTGAATGCCATTCAAGCGCTCTCCCAACTGAGCTACAGCCCCGCAA
>JAJFUA010000083.1 GCA_021372635.1 Desulfobacteraceae bacterium
CCGGCCCTGCCTTTCAATCCCCGGTGAGAGACCAGGATTACGCCTTTTTGAATTTCCTTCTGTATGCGGCTATGCCCGCCAGGCCGGAACCGAGCAGGAGCATGGTGCAGGGTTCGGGCACGGGAGCCGATGCCGAGACCAGGGCGCCTGTCACTCTATATCCTTCTTGGTCGGTCACGTAGTTGCTGAGAGTGTCACCGAACACCCAGTTGACACCATAGGCGGCGTTCGTTTGAAACTCGCGGGGAGCACCGGTGCCCAGACCATCCCATCCGGCTGCCAACTGTGCGGCTGCCGGTGCCAGGATCGTGAAATTGGCGAGATCCTGAAAGGTAAGCCCCGTACCATTCTTGGGCAGCCACGACTTGTCGCTGTTCTCATAGACCTTGGCAACCTTATTGCTCAGATCGGCAAAACTCAAGTCGTAGCCACCTTTGTAAAGCGGCTGAAAGTCTGGATTGGATGGTTCGTTGGCTACCACCGCGAAGTGCCCGGAACCGTCGGTGATCCAGAAATTCAGATAAGGCGCGACCGCCGGCCCGCTGCCAGGTGTGAACCGACCGACGTCGTCGATACGATCGATATGCAATTTCGTGATGCTGCCCAACGTGGCGCCGTTGATGTCGTTGGAGCCGAGTCCTGCCTTCTGGCCGGGTTCAACGATGACAAACTCGATATTCGAACCGGTTACATTGATCGCAGGGTTATTGCGTATGCCGTACGCTGTGAAATCGGCATGAGCAGGCGATATGCCTGAAATGGTGAGAGCAATTGCGCATAGGAACCCAATCAGCAGAAACCTCGGTTTCATTTTTCCCCCCTGTGTGTTTTTAGGAAAATCTATCGACCTGATCGAACACGCATTGCCATTGCACGCCATTTGACGTTGCAAGTGATGCGCCAAAATCTAAGATATTAATATTACAGGTTATATTCTGGGGTCCCGCCGATCGGATGCGGATCATTGTAAAGATACCCGACATCATGCTCCGCAGGGTTGATAGGCAATATGCCTGTTTCAATAAGCATATTCCATATTTCAGATAGATGCAGCAGCCCTTGGAAGAGCTGTAAATAATGTTTACATAACTGCATATAGCGGTTAGTACGTCCCATTTAAGAATCTTTATTAATATAGGCGTCCTTGGATTCGTCCCATGTCGCCCGTGAAACAACCACGATGAAACGGTCCATTCATTACACTTACGGGACGGCGTTTGGTGCAGATCCAATGCGATTGCGTTAAGCACGATTTCCTATCGCACGACAATCACCATTCCCCGTTCATGCTGTTTTTGGAACGTCGATTGAATTCCTGCCGGTGGCCGGCGTTTCGGCCTGGTCGGGGCAATCGCTCCTTGACATTTGAGCCCGATAACGCTACAGGGGGTGTCTACTCAAACATTAACGGTGTTAAGTATGGACGCGAAGAAAAAGCGGCAGCGACTCCGCAGGGAGGAACTGAAAAGGAAGATACTTGCTGCGGCAGGAGAGCTTTTCGCGCAGGAGGGGTATGCGAATTTCTCCATGCGCAGGCTCGCCGCAAAGATCGGATATTCGCCCACGACGATCTATCTTCATTTCCGCGGCAAGGACGACCTGCTTTTCTCCATCTGCGAAGAACTCTACGGGGTTTTCCTGCACCGGATGGCGGAAACCCGCGCCTCGCGGGCGGACCTGCTGGACGTGCTGCGGCGTTCGCTCCACAGCTACATCGAAATCGGGCTGGCGAACCCGGAACATTACAAGACGGTTTTTTTCACTTCTCCCGTGGTCTATGGCCCTCCCGACGAATTCATGAACCGGGACACCCAGCACCGGCGCGCCTACCGGGCGTTCAGCGAAATGGTCGGGGAATGCATGGAGAGCGGTCTTCTCCGCCCGATGGACCTGGAGACGCTCGTGGTGGTGCTGTGGAGCGCGGTGCACGGGCTGGTGACCACCATCATCTACTCGGGGGATTTCCTCGGGGCCGATACCGCGGCGATGGCGGACTCGCTGGTGGAGGGCCTGTTGAGAGGGTATGCCGCGTGATATTTCCGCCTGCCGGCGCGGCGTCGTCGAGCGCCGCCCCGAGCGCAGGCGACAGGAAGATGGGATTCCGAGTATGCAGAAGAAACCAGATGTGAACTTCAGGGTAATCCAGGGGGGAAAGTGCACCGGGAGCGGCGCCGGGGATGCGGCCCGCGAAGAGCCGGCGGGACGGGATCCCGCGTCCGTGCTGCGGGAATCCGGCGGCCTCCTTGCTTCGCTCCAGAAGGAAGACGGCCACTGGGTTTTCGAACTGGAAGCGGATGTTACGATTCCGTCGGAATACGTCATGCTCCAGCGCTTTCTCGGCCGCGAGATCGACGAGGAAAACCGGAAGCGCCTGGCCGCCTACCTGCTGGAACACCAGATGGAGGACGGCGGCTGGCCGCTCTTTTCCGTCGACGGCAACGTCAACATCAGCGCCTCGGTCAAGGCGTACTTCGCGCTCAAGCTGCTGGGGCGCGGCAAGCACGAGCCCTGCATGGTCAAAGCCCGCCAGATGATCCTTTCCCTGGGGGGAGCGGCGCGGTGCAACGTCTTCACGCGGATCGCGCTGGCTCTCTTCGGCCAGATCCCCTGGCACACCGCTCCGGCGATGCCCGTCGAGATCATGCTTCTTCCCCGCTGGTTCTTTTTCCATCTCAGCAAGGTATCCTACTGGTCCCGGACCGTCATCGTCCCCCTGCTGATCCTGTACGCAAAGGAGCCGGTGTGCAGACTACGTCCGGAAGAAGGAATCGCCGAACTGTTCGTCGCGCCGAAGGACACGCTCTACAACCTGGATCACTTCCGGGCGAGGGCGTGGCGCAAGAACGTGTTCATTCTGCTCGACCGGGGACTGAAGCGCACCATCCGCTTCATGCCCCGCTGGGTGCACGACCATGCCCTGCGGAAAGCGGAGGCGTGGAGCCGCCGGCATATGCAGGGCGAGGGCGGCATCGGAGCCATTTTTCCGGCCATGTCCAACGCCGTCATGGCGCTGCGGGTGCTCGGCTGCCCGGAGAGCGATCCCGACTACATGCGCTGCCTCGCGGCGATCGATGAACTGCTGACGCACCGGGTTCCCGCCGGTTCCGGGACCCCTTTCGAACCGGTTCAGGGCGGGGGCGATTCCGCTTCGACCGCGCCGGAACTGTTTCCGGCCAGCCGCATGATGCCGGCGCGCGACGATGCCGTGACTCTCTGCCAGCCCTGCAATTCCCCTGTCTGGGACACCTGCCTGAGCCTGACCGCGCTGACGGAGGCGGGGGTTCCGAAGGGCTGCTTTTCCGCCGAGAAGGCGATGGGATGGCTGTTCGACAGGCAGATCGACGTCCCGGGCGACTGGGCGCAGTCCCGTCCCGGCCTCGCCTGCGGCGGCTGGGCTTTTCAGTACGAAAACACCTTCTATCCGGACGTGGACGATACCTCGAAGGTGCTGATGAGCCTGTTCCGGGCGGGCGCGCTGGAACGGGAAGAGCACCGGGAGAAAATCGCCCGCGCGGTCCGCTGGGTGATCGGCATGCAGAATTCGGACGGCGGATGGGGCGCGTTCGACCTGGACAACAACTACCTTTACCTGAACGACATCCCGTTCGCCGACCACGGGGCGCTTCTCGACCCCAGCACTTCGGACCTTACGGGGCGGTGTATCGAGATGCTGGGGATGCTCGGCCACGGGCCGGATTTTCCGCCCATTGCGCGTGGGATCGCCTTCCTGCGCCGGGAGCAGGAGGAATTCGGCGGCTGGTTCGGCAGGTGGGGGGTGAACTACATATACGGAACCTGGTCCGTGCTTTCCGGCCTCCGCCAGGCGGGCGAGGACATGGGGGCGCCGTACGTCGGGAAGGCGGTGGAGTGGCTCGAGGCGAACCAGAACGCCGACGGCGGCTGGGGAGAAACGTGCGCGAGCTACGACGACCCTTCCCTCGCGGGCAAGGGGTACAGCACGGCATCCCAGACCGCGTGGGCGCTGCTGGCGCTCATGGCGGCCGACGGGGTGGAGAGCGAGGCGGTGCGGCGCGGGGTCCGCTACCTGGCCGGCCGGCACCGCCCCGACGGCTGGGACGAGCCGTTCTTCACCGGCACGGGGTTCCCGAGGGTGTTCTACCTGCGCTATCACGGATATCGGCTGTTTTTTCCGGTCTGGGCGCTCGGGGTGTACGCGCGTTTGAAAAGCGGCGCTCCGACGGTTCAGCAGACCGTCAGCCGGCCGTACCAGATGGGCGAGCCGTGGGGAACGTACACCGGGTTCCGGGAAGTCATGTGAGTCTTTCGAGCGGGGTCCGGGGCGGGAGGCTCCCGTTTCCTCAGGGCTTCCGCTTCAGTTCGCGCCTGATCGCCAGCCCCAGCCTTTCGAGCACGTACGGTTTCTTCACATAGGCCCCGGCGCCCAGCGCCTGGGCTTTGCTCACCCGTTCCGTCTCGGAAAAGCCGCTCACGATGACCGCCTTCTGGCGGGGGCGGATCTCCAGTATTTTCGCGTAAGTGTCCAACCCGTCCATGCCGGGGTCCATGATCATGTCCAGCACGAGCAGGTCGACCGCCTGCTTCTCGAGGTACCTTACCGCTTCTTCGCCGCTTGCAACCGCAGTTGCCTTGTAGTTCAGCCGGGAGAGCATCCGGACTGCGAGTTCCCGCTGTCCCCTGATATCGTCGACGACGAGGATGGATTCTCCCCCGCCCATGTATTTCGAAGCGGAAACGGCAACGTGCTCCGGGGGCAGCTCCTCCCGGGACACCGGAAAATAGAGGGTGAAGACGGTTCCCCGGCCTTCCTCGCTTTCCACGTTGATGTAGCCGTGATGGTCCTTGACCGTGCCCCACACCACCGCCAGTCCCAGGCCGGTCCCGCTTTTTCCCATGACCTTCTTGGTGTAGAACGGCTCGAAGATGCGCTTCAGATCCGCGGCGGATATGCCTTCGCCCGTGTCGCTCACGGAAAGGACGACGTAATCCCCCTCCTTGACCTCGTCGTAGCCCGATACCGGCCTGTCCAGGTACTGGTTCCTGGTCTTCACCGTCAGGACGCCGCGACCCGGCATGGCTTCCACCGCGTTGGAAACGAGGTTCAGGAAAGACTTTTCCAGGTGCACCGGAGATCCCGAAACATTCAGCAGGTCCGCCTCCAGGTCGGTTTTGACCTTTATGCCGTCGAAGCCGGACAGCAGTTCGGAAAACTGGGGGGACTTCATGCATCCCATGAGGATGCTGTTCAGGTTGAGCGTTTTTCTGCCCTGGATGCCCCTTCTCGCGAGGGTCAGGAGGTCCTGGACGATGGCGGCCGCCCGCTGTCCTCCGTTGAGGATCTCCATGGCTTCGGACCTCTCCGGGCTGTTCTCGTGCAGGTCATCGAGGAGCAGTTCGGAGTAGCCGACCACGATGCCCAGGACGTTGTTGAGGTCGTGGGCCACGCCTCCGGCGAGGGTACCCAGGGCTTCCATCTTTTCGGCCCGCTGCAAACGCTCCTCCAGGCGCCTGTGCTCTTCCTCCGCCAGCTTGCGTTCCGAGACGTCGAGGGCGAAGCCGCAGGTGCCGAGAACCTGCCCGTCCGGGGTGAAGACGGGGGTCTTGCACGTATGAAACGGCTTCTCGACACCGTGGACCAGTATCCGGTCTTCGATCACGAGGCGTGCGCGCCTGGCCATGACTTCCCTGTCTTCGTTGCGATATCTTTCGGCAAATTCCCGCGGCCAAAGATCCAGGTCCGTCCCGCCCACGATCTCTTCCGGGCTCCGCCTGCCGCAGGACAGGGCGAGGGCATGGTTCATCAGGAGGTAGCGGCCTTCCGTGTCTTTGAGCCAGAGCAGGCCCGGCTGGTTCTCTATGATGGCCGTCAGGTAGGATTCCCGCAGGCTCAGCGCTTCCGCCGTCTTCCTGCGTTCGGTGATGTCCTCGTACACGCCGAGGATTCCGAAAATCTCGCCGCCGGGCAGACGCAGGGGAACCTTGCTGGTATTGAGCCAGATCGTCGATCCGTCGGGAGTGGTCTGGGGTTCGACGATATTCACCCTGGGAACGCCGGACTCCAGGACGGCGCGGTCATCCGCCCGGTAGCGTTCCGCCTGTTCCCTCCACACCATGTCGAAGTCGTTCATGCCCAGAAGTTCTTCCGGCCGGTCCAGGCCCGCATCGCGTGCGAACAGGGAATTGCATCCCAGGTAGCGAAGGTCCCTGTCCTTCCAGAAAACCCTGGCGGGGATCGACCCGATGACGAGCTGCAGCATGTTCATCGACTGTATGAGCTGACCGGCGGTTTCCTGCATCTGCCGGTGCTGCCCGGCCAGTTCCTTTTCGACCCGTCTGCGCTCGGTGACGTCGCGGGCGATCAGCAGCATTCCCTTCGGGGTGCCTTCGGGGGAACGGAAAGCCGCCGCGTTGACTTCCCCGATGAAGCGCGTGCCGTCATTTCTGAGCAGGGTGTATTCGCTGCTTTTCGGAACCGCGCCCGCGAGGGTTAGCCGTATATCCTCCACGACGTTTTCGTGCTGCTCCGGAACCACCCACTTGAGTATGTTCTGCCCGATCAGGTCCTCGCCGGCGGTATAGCCGAACATTTCGAGCGCCCTGCGGGAAGTGAAGGTGAGCACCCCCCGGGTGTCCGTCATGAAGATGGCGTCGGGGGAGGCCTCCATGAGGGTGCGATACAATTCCTCGCTTTCCAGCAGCGCATTTTCCGCGCGCCTGCGTTCGTGGTCCGAGACGGCGAGGGCCGCCTGCACCGCATCCCGGGGCCGCATGTCCGCCGCCGCGTCCCATCCGAACGCTGCCGGGCCGGTGGGGAAACCGCCGTCTTTCCCGGACCGTATCAGTTCGGAAATCAGTTCCTCTTTTGTCTTGTCTTCGTCTCTCATCGGCGCAGTCCTTGGTACGTCCTCGGGATATACTGCCAGCGTCTGCCGGGAGCGGATTTTGAAATACAGGCGCAATGAATGTGTACTGCAGAAACGGGTTCGAATCGCCGCTGTCGCAAGCGGGAGAAAACTTTAGCATGGCCTTCGTATTTCGTCCATCCTTCGTGAGTTTTCAGGAAGCAACCCGCCACGGCGGGGACGCGAAGGGGCCGGAAAACCGGCGAAGGGATGGGGGCATGGGGGAACCGTCGAACCGGTCCGGTCGCGTGACGGGAGAAAGGGGAGCAGTGGTTCCAAGAGTTTGAAACTCTGGAGGAAACACCCCACTGTCCCCCCTTGAGGAGGGAATGGAGATTGTCGCTCGACGGGGAAATCGCACGCTTAACTCAGCGGTGTCGGCCTTATTGTGATGGGGGAAAGGGAATTATCGTTCGAGGGGGGAATGGAAATCCTCCGGGGGCGAAAGGAAATTGCTCGATGGGGAGTGGGGCCGAGCGCCGGGAGGTTCACAGCCTTTTGGAAATGGAAAAACGGAATACGGCGCCGCCGGAGGTACCGGGTTTCGCCTGTATGGAGCCCTGGTGCTTCTGGCGATCTCCTGGACAAAGGCCCTGTGCGGCCGCAAGAGCCGGTACCGGGGGGATGGATTCGGCTGCGGAGGCACGCTGGGGGTTAAGGCCCGAGGGTGACCGCCACGGAAATGTCTTCACCGTCCCTTTTCAGTGTAAACCAGTGACTGCCGGTCCCGCCCGCGAGGGCCCGGTGGATATCGTCCAGCGTCGAAACGGGATTCCCGTCGATCGAAAGGAGGACGTCCCCCTTCCTGATTCCCGCCCGTTCGGCCGGGCTGCCCGGGACGACGCCGGTCACGGCCACGCCGCCTCCGGCCGCCTGTTCGCGGATCATCACCCCGAGGCGCCCCTTGTGGCCGGATTCGTACTTGTCGACCACCAGGACGAAGTCCGCGATGTCCGGGTCGTTGATGTTGCCCGGGTAGTCGAAGGGAATGGGAGCAACGGTCTTGAACGGCCGGTTCGTCCGCAGGAAGGTGAGGGCCGGTACGCCGACGCGGCCGGCGATATGGCCCTTGCCGATGATGGCGAGAATCCGTCCCCCTTCGGGGAGATCCTTCTCTACCCGGGCCAGGGTCTCCGACATGGTCTCTTCCCAGGCGAGCTGGGCTTCGTAGAAGGTTTCGAAGCTCTTGATGTGCCCGCGTCCATGGCCTTCGAACTCGGCGCGGACGTGTTCGCGGTGCGCGGGATCGTCCAGGTGGAAGTCGCGGGCCACGCGGGCACGCTCTTCCGGAGTGAGGGAGGAGAGACCGCCCTGGGCGACCTTATGGACGACTTCCTGGGGCGCGTTGAGCCCGACGATCTTCAGACGGTTGTCCCGCGCGAACGCGAGCAGGCCCCGGTAAAGCTGGAACGGGTAACCCCAGATCTTCTCCCAATGGACTTCCCGGACGAAGTCCTCTTCGTCGATCTCCCCGCGGACAAAACGGTCCAGGACCGGTTGCGCCTCCCGCGGAAGCATCTCCATGGCCAGCACCATCGAGGCGTTCCGGTAATGAAGGTCCTTCAGCAGGTTCAGTTGCACGCGGTGGTCCTCGATGCTCGTGTGCATCTCCCCTGCGTAGACGATCCGCGCCCGTGCCAGTTCTTCGAGCAGGGCCTCCCGGGAAAGAATGTTCCCGTTCGAGGTGTCGATGTTGTCTCCCGGACTCATGGCTGTGGATGCTTTTTCCGCGCCCGAAGGCGGCCGGGGGGCGAACGTGGCGCATCCCGCAAGAAGCAGGAGCGGAAGCAGGAACGAAGCGAAGCGTATTCCTTGCACGTGCATGAATCCACCGCCTCCTCTCTACGCGGGAAACGACACGGACGAATCTTCCCGTCGGAAACGTTTTCCGAACCGCGCGGTCTCTCAACCGGACGGCGTCCTTGTCCGGGGCGGGGAACCGCCCGTTCCTTCGCGACTGCCGGCGTTTGCTTTTTCCATACTAAGACGCCGGAGCAGGCGAAACAAGTGCTTTCGTCCCGCGAAGAATTCCGATGAGTTTTCGGTTCGCGGCCGGGAACGGATAGTGGTCGAGTTCGTCCGGAGTCACCCATCGGGCTTCACCGGCGGCGTGCAGGACCGGTTCGCGGGCTTCGTCCAGGGGTGTGCAGAGGAATGCGTGCAGGGAAACCCGAAAGGTCGTGTAGCTGTGCCGGATCAAGGCGATCTTTTCGACGATCCGGACGCCGAGTTCCAGTTCCTCTTGGAACTCCCGCTCGAGGGCCTCTTCCGGGCTTTCCCCTTCCGAAATCTTGCCGCCGGGAAACTCCCAGAGGTTCGGAAGAAGCCCCATTGCGGGCCGCTTCTGGATGAAGATCCGCGATTTTCGGAAGAGTACGCCGACCGTAACGCCGATCCGTTCGGCGGGCTTTTTGACCGCGGGCACGGGTCTGCGGTCCACCGTTCCGGCACGGAGGCTTTCACAGAACATGCCGACGGGGCATTCCGGGCAGGCGGGGTTTCGCGGCACGCAGATCGTCGCCCCGAGGTCCATGAGGGCCTGGTTGAAACGCCCTGCCTCCCCCGGAGGAATCATGGCCTCGGCCGTCCGCCGGATAAAGGACCGGGCATTCTTCTCCCCGGCGGGCACCGCGATGTCGAAGAGGCGGGCGAAAACCCTTTCCACGTTGCCGTCCACCGCGGGATAGTCCTCGTGGAAGGCGATGCTCATGACCGCTCCGGCGGTGTAGGAGCCGATCCCGGGAAGGCGCAGCAGGGCGTGGTGGTCGGCCGGGAATTCTCCCCCGTAGTCCTTCGCGAGAATGCGGGCCGTCTTGTGGATGTTTCGCGCCCGCGAGTAATACCCCATTCCCTCCCAGCACTTCAGCAGATCCTCTTCCGGGGCGGCGGCCAGCGTGCCCAGGTCCGGGAACCGCTCCATCCAGCGGCGGTAATAGGGAATCACCGCCTGCACCCGGGTCTGCTGGAGCATGATCTCGGAAATCCAGACCGCGTAGGGGGAGACTTCCCCGCGCCACGGAAGGTCCCTCCGGTTCACGTCGAACCACCGGAGGATTTCGTCTCGAATCCGTATCTTATGGTCTTTTGCCATTCATGATCCCGATCGTCCGCAATCGCGGTTCTCGCCGCCTCGCGAGAGGCACTTCCTTTTGTCACGGCAGAATGATTTCGCACCCGGACCCGCGCCGAGCCGGCGGCGGGGCGACGCATCGCGGCCCCCGGGTGGGGGGCTTGTTCCGTCGAAGTCCCAGGGAATATTAGACACGGTTCCGCGCCTGTAGGCAACCCGCCTGACAGGACGGCCGCGCGCGATTGCCCCCCCCGAATGTGGACCCGGATACAAGCAGCGGGTGGGTTGGGATGAGCGCTCACCCCAACCTACCGGGCTATCCCCCATTTTTCCTCCCGGGCAGAGGGGAAGGACAAACCCGTTAAGCCAACAATATTGCCCGCTCCAGAGGGGAATGGAGATGATCGCCCGCCGGGGAAGGTACCGTTAAATCAACGGCATTGCATGTCCCCCGGGGACCGCCGGCGCAAGTGTCCGGGAACAACCTTCCGAACGTTTCCGGCCGGCATGGTCGATTCCCTTGTTCCCGCGCGCAGCGTAAGAGGGGGTATTGCCGGGCTCTCATTGAGAAAAACTTGAAAATTATACAAATTACCTATATTTTATTCTGCCTTACTATAACGCGCAGGGCAGAGGCTTGCGCGAAGGGGTTCGTGTTGCTATATGCAACTTATGCTTTGCACTTTTTGCTCTTGTCGTTCACGGTTTGTGCTGGCCGGCCGGGTTCGGCGGGGAGGATTTTCAACCAAATCCGGGTGATAGAATGAATCCAATTACCAAGAAGCGGGAAGGCGCGCTCGAATTGCTGGACAGTGTATTCGGATGGGAAGACCGGGGTGCGCTGTTTGAATCGGAATATGTTTCCAAGGGGAAACTCACCGCTTTCATAAAAGAGAAACATTCGGAAAACAGGGATGGGGCGGCCGCGGAAGCGCCTCATGCGGATATTCTCAGCTCGTGGATCGTCCAGATAGAGAGGGCCATCAGGAACACCACCCGCCACTATTTCCGCACCCAGTATCCCGAGGGATACTGGTGGTCGGAGCTGCAATCCAACGTGACGATCACCGCCGAGTACATCATGCTGCAGCGGCTGTTGGAGCGGTCGGACCCCGAGCGCGAAAAGAGCATGGTGAAGTACTTTCTCAATCAGCAGGCCGCGAACGGTTCGTGGGAGCTTTACTACGGTGACGGGGGCGAACTGAGCACGACGATCGAAGCCTATTTCGCCATGAAGCTGGCGGGGGAGGACACCGCGTCGGAGCCCATGAGGAAGGCCCGGAAGTACATCCTCGACCGCGGCGGGATCGAAGCGTCCCGGGTGTTCACGAAAATCTGGCTCGCGCTGTTTTCCCAGTACGACTGGGACAAGGTCCCTTCCATGCCGGTGGAGCTTGTCCTCCTGCCGTCGGACCTGTATTTCAATATTTACGAATTTTCGAGCTGGGCGAGGGGAACGGCGGTTCCGCTGTCCATCGTGCTGTCCATCCGGCCGAAATATCCGCTTCCGGCGGAGCTGTCCATTCCCGAACTCTACCTGAAGGGGGACGCGGCGGCCCGCACCAGGAGGTTTCCTTCCTACACGCACAGGCTTTTCTATCTTTTCGACAGGATCGCCAAGGCTTTCGAGCGGAATCCCATCCCGTCGCTGCGCAACAAGGCCGTGCACGCCGCGGAAACCTGGATCCTGGAGCATCAGGAGACGAGCGGCGACTGGGGAGGCATCCAGCCCCCCATGGCCTATTCGCTGCTGGCCCTGTACTACCTGGGATACGAGCCGGACCATCCCGCAATGGTGAAGGGGCTGCAGGCGGTGGAGGACTTCTGCCTGGAAGACGAGGGCGGAGTGCGGATGCAGTCGTGCGTTTCCCCCGTCTGGGACACGGCTCTCACGCTTCTGGCCCTGGTGGAGTCCGGAGCGTCCCCGAGCCATGGCGCCATCGAAAAAGCGGGGGAGTGGCTCATCAGGAACCAGCTGCTGACCGGCGGCGACTGGCAGGTGAAGGCCAGTTGTCCACCCGGAGGCTGGGCGTTCGAGTTCTTCAACACCTGCTACCCGGATGTCGACGATTCGGCCGTTGTGCTGAACGCGCTGCGTCGCCTGGACCCGGAACGTTTTCCCGGCCTGAACTGCGTGATTGCCCGGGGGATGGAGTGGTGCCTGGGCATGCAGAGTTCGGACGGCGGGTGGGCCGCCTTCGACAAAGACAACATGATGACGATCCTGAACCGCATCCCCTTCGCCGACACGGAAGCGATGGTCGATCCGCCGACAGCCGACATCACCGGGCGGATGCTGGAAATCATGGGGTACCTGGGCTACGAGCGCTCGAACCCCATCGCGCAGCGGGCGCTCCGGTTCATTCATGAAAACCAGGAGCCGGACGGCAGCTGGTGGGGGCGCTGGGGAGTGAACTACATCTACGGGACCTGGTCCGTCCTGCGCGGGCTGGTTTCCATCGGGGAAGACCCGAAGGCGTCCTATATCCAGGCGGCGGCCCGGTGGCTCAAGGATCATCAGAATCCCGACGGAGGATGGGGGGAGACCTGCGAGTCCTACAAGCGCCCGGAACTGCGCGGGCAGGGGCCGAGCACGCCTTCGCAGACCGCGTGGGCGCTCATGGGCCTCCTGGCGTGCGGCGAAGAGCACAGCCGGGAAGTGTGCGCCGGCGTGCAATACCTGCTCAGGACCCAGAAGTCCGACGGGACGTGGGAAGAGATCCACTTTACGGGGACCGGTTTTCCCAAGCATTTCTACATCCGGTACCACAACTACCGCAACTGCTTCCCGCTCATGGCCCTGGGGCAGTATCTGAACGCGATCAGGCAATAGCCCTGATTCCCGCCGGCGGGTGACGGGGGCGGTCTTTTTCTCCCCGGCACGTTCGCCGGCTGGATCTGCATACAACGACTCATTCCCTTGACCTGCCTGGAGGGGGTTCCGGCAGGATCATTTCTCCGGGTTTTCCATGCGGTGGGTTGCGCTGCTCTGCGCCCATCCTGCGGCCCGCACCAGTCTGCAGTTCTTTCGATTCCACCATTCCCTCAACGATTCCGGAGAGCGGGTCCGGTTTGACGAAGAGCCCTGCGATCCCAGGGCTTCAACAGGAGGTATCCGATGGCAAGACAGAAAGTAACGATCCAGGATATGCAGAAGGCGAAGGAAGAGAACCGGAAGCTCACGATGATCACGGCGTACGACTATCCCTTCGGCCTCATGGCCGACGAGGCCGAAGTCGACATGGTGCTCGTCGGGGATTCGGTCGGCATGGTGGTCATGGGCCTCCAGGGAACGGTGCCCGTCACGATGGAGGACATGGTCCATCACATCCGGGCGGTCATGCGCGGCTGCAAGACGGCTTTCGTGATCGGAGACATGCCGTTCATGAGCTACAACACCTCGATCCGCGACGCCATCGTCAACGCGGGCCGGCTGGTGAAAGACGGCGGCTGCGACGGCGTGAAGCTCGAGGGCGGCACGCATTTCGCTCCCACCGTGGACGCCATCGTTCGGGCCGGAATCCCGGTCCAGGGCCATGTGGGCCTGACGCCGCAGACGGCCGGGGCTCTGGGCGGATTCAAGACGCAGGGCCGGGATGCCGCCGCCGCCCGGGCGATCATCGACGACGCCAGGGCGCTCGAGCAGGCCGGTGCGTTTTCCATCATCCTGGAGGCGGTGCCCGCTCCGCTGGGCAAGCTCGTCGCCGAGGCGGTCTGCGTGCCCGTCATCGGCGTCGGC
>JAJFUA010000009.1 GCA_021372635.1 Desulfobacteraceae bacterium
CATGTCGGGCCTGCCGCCGCCTTTTCCGCCGACCTCCGCGACCACCTCGCGGATGAGGTTCCCGGCGTGCACGCGCCCCGTGAGATCCGGGGACACGCCGACCAGCATGAAGACCTTGCCCTCGTGGACCGCGCCCAGGACGGCGACGCCGGTCGCGAGACGCTCCTTGAAGCGGTCGTTCATCTCGCGAAGCACCTTGGGATTGTCGGCGTCCACCCGGGCCACGAGAATCTTCGCCCCTCCTATTTCCTCGGCGCTTTCAATGAGGTCCGCCGAGCGGCGCGTGGCCATCGACGCCTTGAAGCTCTCCAGTTCCTTCTCGAGCTGCCTCTGCTGCGCGAGGAGCTTCTCTACGCGCTCGGCCACCTCGAACGGGGTGCTCCGGAGGAGGCCCGCGGCGCGCTGCAAAACTCCCTGCTGCTCGCGCAGATGAGCCAGGGCGCGTCGCCCGCACAGGGCTTCTATTCGGCGCACACCCGCCGCGATGCCGGTTTCCTGGAGAAGCGTGAACAGCCCGATGTCCCCGGTGCTGTGAGTGTGCGTGCCGCCGCAGAGTTCCCGGCTGAAGCCCGGAATCTCCACCATGCGGACGCGGTCTCCGTATTTTTCCTCGAAAAGCGCCATGGCGCCGGTTTTCAGGGCGTCCTCGATATCCATCACGTGGACCTGCAGGCCCTGGTTTCGACGGATTTCATCGTTCACCAGCCGTTCGATTTCGCCCAGTTCCTCCGGGGAAAGGGCCGCGAAGTGCGTGAAGTCGAACCGCAGCCGGTCCGGGGCCACCAGGGACCCCGCCTGCTTCACGTGGTCGCCGAGCACCTTGCGCAGCACGGCGTGGAGGATGTGCGTGGCGGTGTGGTGCAGCGCGGTGTCCCGGCGCAGGTCGTCGGCCACTTCCAGGTGCACGGAATCGCCTACCTTGATCGTCCCCTCTTCCACCTTTCCCACGTGAACGAAGAGATCGCCGGGGAGCTTCAAGGTATCGGATATGGAAATCCTTCCCGAAGGCCCGCGGATTTCGCCGCGGTCGCCCGCCTGTCCGCCCGATTCCCCGTAGAAGGGCGTTTCCTCCACGATCACTTCCACGTCGGACCCGGTCCCGGCGGATTCCAGCAGTTCTCCGCCGCGCACGAGGGCCACGACGGAGGAATCTCCCCGGAGGCGTTCGTAGCCCACGAAACGAGTGCTCACCCCCTTCGAGGAAAGCTGCCGGTAGGCCTCGGAAATCTCCCGCTCCCCGCTGCCCTTCCAATGCATGCGGGACTGTTCCCTCTGCTGGTCCATCAGGGTTTCGAACTCGGCCGTGCCCACTTCCAGGTTCAACCCCCTCGCCATATCCGTCACGATATCGATGGGGAACCCATAGGTATCGTAGAGCTTGAAGACGAGGGCGCCGGGAATGGACTTCTCCCCGGCTTCCCGGATGCGCGCGATTTCGCTCTGTAGGAGCCTCAGGCCGTTGTCCAGCGTATCGTTGAACCGCTCCTCCTCGTGGAGGATCACGCGGTTGATGTAGCTCTTATTTTCGAGCAGTTCCGGGTAGGAATCCTCCATCGAACGCATGACGGAGACGGCCACCTCGCTCAGGAACGGCCGGTCGAGCCCCAGGAAGCGTCCGTGGCGCAGCGCCCTGCGGATGACCCGCCGGAGCACGTAGCCGCGGCCCTCGTTGCTGGGCAGCACGCCGTCCCCGATGAGAAACGCGGCCGCCCGGCTGTGGTCGGCGATAACCTTCACGGAGACGTCCTTTTCGGGGTCCGTCCCGTAGCGATACCCGGTGATCTCCGCGATGGCGTCCCGCATGGGGGCGAAAAGATCCGTGTCGTAGTTGGACCGGACCTTCTGGCTCACGGCCGCGATGCGCTCGAGGCCCATGCCCGTGTCGATGCTCGGCTTGGGCAGGGGTTCGAGGCTTCCGTCGTCCTTCCGGTTGAACTGCATGAAAACCAGGTTCCACAGTTCGAGGTAGCGGTCGCAGTCGCACCCCGGCTTGCAGTCCGGCTGTCCGCAGCCGACTTCCTCACCCTGGTCGATGAGGATCTCGGAGCACGGCCCGCAGGGGCCGGTGTCGCCCATGGACCAGAAATTGTCCTTGGTCGGAAAGGTCAGGATGCGGTCGGGCGGGAGATAGCGGGCCCAGTGCCCGCGAGCCTCCTCGTCGGGGCCGAGGCGCATCGCCTCGTCGCCTTCGTGGATTGTGGCGTAGAGCTTGTCCTTGGGCAGGCCCATGACTTCGGTGAGGAAAATCCAGGCGAACTCCACGGCGTCTTTCTTGAAGTAATCGCCGAAAGAAAAGTTCCCGAGCATCTCGAAAAAGGTATGGTGCCGGGCCGTGCGCCCCACGTTCTCCAGGTCGTTGTGCTTGCCGCCGGCCCGCATGCATTTCTGGCTGGTGGTGGCCCTGCAATATCCACGGTGCTCCTCGCCCAGGAACGTGCGCTTGAACTGCACCATGCCCGCATTGGTGAAGAGCAGGCTGGGATCGTCGTGGGGCACGAGCGAAGAACTCTTGACGACCGAGTGGGCCCGCTGCTGAAAGAAGTCCAAAAATGCCTTGCGGATTTCGCTGGCTTTCATCGGGAAAATCTCCTTGTGATCTATTGCCGAATGCTTTTTCCAGGGCCGGGATGCGGGAGGTGTGATTGCGGGATGCCCGACGCGTGGCTCCGAAACGGCTCACGGTAATCTGAATGGATGTGCCGGCAACACGCTCCGCATCCGGCCTCGATGGTAATTCCCCCTGCAAGCCCTTCCGGGGACTGTGCAGGGGGATAACTCTTCTTGAAACTCTTGAAAACCGGTCGAACCATAAATCAAAGGGCGCCCGGCCCCCCTACTCGAAAGTGGCCGTTTCGGCCTCGGCAGGGGCGATCTTCAGGTCGTGCATCGCCCGGATCTTCTGCTCGATGTCCGTCAGCAGGTCGGGGTGCTCCCTCAGGAACGTCTTCGTATTCTCGCGCCCCTGTCCCAGGCGCTCCCCGTTGTAGGAATACCACGTGCCCGATTTGTCGACGATTCCCGCCGTAACGCCCAGGTCCAGCACGTCCCCTTCCTTGGAGATGCCCCGCCCGTAGACCACGTCGAACTCCACCTCCCTGAAAGGCGGAGCGATCTTGTTCTTGACCACCTTGACCCGGGTCCGGTTTCCGATGATATCCTGCCCTTCCTTGATGGGGCCGATGCGCCGGATGTCGAGACGCATGGTGGCGTAGAACTTCAAAGCGTTGCCGCCGGTCGTGGTTTCGGGGGAACCGTACATGACGCCGATCTTCATGCGGATCTGGTTGATGAAGATGACGCAGGTCCTGGCCTTGCTCACGGCGGACACGAGCTTCCGCAGCGCCTGGCTCATCAGCCGCGCCTGGACGCCGACGTGCGGATCGCCCATATCCCCTTCGATTTCGGACTTGGGAACCAGGGCGGCCACCGAGTCGACCACGATCACATCGATGGCGTTGCTCCGGACCAGGACTTCGGCGATCTCCAGGGCCTGCTCCCCGTAGTCCGGCTGGCTGACCAGGAGGTCTTCCACCTGGACCCCCAGCTTGCGGGCGTAGTTGATGTCCAGGGCGTGCTCGGCGTCGATGAACGCAGCCAGTCCGCCCATCTTCTGCGCCTCCGCCACGATGTGCAGGGCGAGGGTCGTCTTGCCCGAAGATTCGGGGCCGAATATTTCCATGATGCGGCCGCGGGCGACCCCTCCGATGCCGAGGGCCAGGTCGAGCGAAAGGCACCCGGTGGGAATAACGGGAATTTCAGGCATCTGCGCGCCTTCTCCCAGGCGCATGATGGAACCCTTCCCGCACATGCGCTCAATTTGAGAAAC
The DNA here is from genome assembly GCA_021372635.1 of Desulfobacteraceae bacterium. Taxonomy (GTDB): domain Bacteria; phylum Desulfobacterota; class Syntrophobacteria; order Syntrophobacterales; family Syntrophobacteraceae; genus JAJFUA01. The sequence goes on from JAJFUA010000009.1 coordinate 3,827, forward strand.
GGCCATGTCAATGGCCTTCTGCCGGTCGTCCGTGGCTGCCATAGAGAATCTCCTCAAGTGCTCGTCATAAGTCGGTGGTTGCGCGATAGTCGGTCAGAGGACGGAAACCGGGCGAGAGTCGATTTCCGCCGTGCGTCCTCTTTCCCCCCGGAACGCACGACGCCGCGGACGTTTTGCCCCGGCCCCTCATTCGGGGCGACCGGCAAACCCCGTCCTGTGCAGTGGAGTATAGCGGGCACCCTCCGGCCTCAACTCGCTCTTATACAATACAAGTTCAATAACGTCAAAGGGTTCCGTCTCGAAACCCTGCCGGGCCAGCAGTGCTTCCTGCAGGGCCCGCAGGTGCTGTCGGCCCTTGACCCGGCCGAGGGTGAGGTGCGGCTTGAACGGGCGATCCTCCGGCGGAAACCCGAAGGGGACCATGGCGGCTTCCACTTGTTTCTGAAGCATTCCAAGGGGTTCGGAATCTCCGCGCAGCCCGACCCAGATCACCCGCATCTGCTTGATGGAGGGGAATGCGCCGCACGCGGCGGCCTGCAGGCGGAACGGGACCGTACCGGCGGCGATCCGGTCCAGGGCGGCTTTTATTTCCGGAATCGCGTCCTCCGAAACATTTCCCAGGAATTTGAGCGTCAGGTGTATCCGGTCGGCTTTCACCCAGGCGACGGGGGCATCCGTCTTCTGGAATTCGCGGCCCAGCCCGTCCAGCGCCTTCTGCACTCCAGGCGGCAGGTCAATCGCTAAGAAGCTCCGTATCATGGGACAATACCCTCCACAAAAGTACCAGTGCGGCCTGCGCGGCGCTCTCCCGGATATGGTCGCGACTTCCGCTGAAAAGATGCTTCTCGACGACCGTCGTCCGCGGCGTGGCGCATCCGATGAAGACCGTGCCCACGGGCTTTTCCTCGCTCCCGCCCGACGGCCCCGCAATCCCGGTCACGGCAACGGCCACGTCCACCCCGGCCCGCCTGCGCGCGCCCTCCGCCATGGCGGCCGCCACCGGTTCGCTGACCGCCCCGTGAGCCTCGAGCATCTCCACGGGGACGTCCAGGAGTTCCGTCTTGGCCTCGTTGCTGTACGTGACGAACCCCCGGTCGAAATAGCCCGACGCCCCCGCCACGGTCGTGATCCGCTCCGCGATGAGGCCCCCGGTGCACGATTCTGCCAGAGCCAGGCGCCAGCCCTTTGCCAGCAGCATCCGCCCGACGACCACTTCCAGGGCTTCGTCGTTGCAACCGCTGATGTGTTCCGGCCCGATGCAGGAGACGACGATCTCCTCGGCCTGGCGGATGCGGTTCCGGGCCTCCTCCTCGCTTTCCGCCGCGGCGAACAGGGTGATCCAGTTTTCGTTCAACTGCGGCAGGTACCCCACCTCGACGCCGAGCAGGTCGAAGCGGCAGTTCCTGAGCCGGGTGTTGATCTCCGGCTCGTAAATCCCCTGCACCCGGAGCACGTGTTTCACGTACACCGAGCGGCGCGGGAACCGCTCCTCCAGGTCGGGAATCACCGTCTGGGTAAGGAGCTTGCGCATCTCGTGGGGCACCCCGGGGAGAAAATAGCACGGCACCCTGCGGTGCTCCAGCAGGAACCCGGCCATCTCCAGCCCCAGCTTGACGGCCCCCTCCGGGAGCCGGGCCATGCGCGCCGCCTCCTCCGACCAGTCGATACCGTATTCGGCCAGGTGTTTCCTGAGCCACTCGCTGTAGCCGACGTTCGTGGTCATGGGGCGGTCGAACGCCCGGGCGACCGCCTCGCATGTCCGGTCGTCGTCCGTGGGGCCGAGGCCGCCCGTCACGATGATAAAATGGCTTCTCTCCAAGCATTCCAGCAATATGGGGACGATTTCCTCCTCCCGGTCTCCCACGGTCAGCATCCTGTCGAGCCGGAACCCCCGGCACCGCAGTTGAAAGGCGATGTGGTGGGCGTTGCCGTTGGGAATGTCCCCCAGGAGGAGCTCGTCGCCTATGGTGAGCAGCGAGCCTACGACCTCTGCCGTTTCATTCATGATCGATCATCCCGGTGTTGTGCCTCCTTCGCGCTGCGGGCGCCTTCGGGCGCTCACCCGTTCCTCCCTGACCGCCCGGGGGAGCGAAAGCCCGTTCCGCGAACCGAAGGCCGTTTTCAGGTTGCGCCGTCAACCACGTCGAGCCGACAGCAGGATCTCCTCGTAGACCTTCCGGATGGGCACTCCCCGTTCGCGGGCGATGCGCCGGCATTCCTCGAATTCCGGCACCGACCGCTCCTCGCCGTCCGGCGTCCACACCCGCTTCACGCGGCACGGGCCGTAGGGCGTCTGGAGGGTCGCGGCTTCCCGCGGCAATTCGACGCGCTCGACTTCCTGGAAGCGCACTCCGAGGGTCGTTGTTTCTCTGAACAGGAGGTCGGTGACGGCGGCTCTGAGCCCGGGTTCCAGCAGGACGCGCAGCAGCACGGCCGGACGGTTCTTCTTCATCTGCACGGGCACGAAGTTTACGTCCAGGACGCCCAGGGAGAACAGTTCTTCCAGCACGTAATTATAGATTTCGGGGTTCATGTCATCAATATTGGTTTCCAGCAGGAGGAGGGTTTTCCGGAGCAGCGGCGGGCGGGCCGTGCCGACCATCACCCGGAGAAGATTCGGGGGATCGGAAGCGGGATGGCTGCCCACGCCGTAGCCCGTGCCCTCCAGCGTCATGTCGGGAAGGGGGCCGAAGGAGTTGGCGAGCGTCGCGAGGAGGGCCGCCCCCGTCGGGGTGACCAGCTCCCGCTCCACGCCGTTGTCGTAGACGGGAACGCCTTCCAGGAGGATCGTCGTGGCCGGGGCGGGAACGGGCATCGTTCCGTGATGCGTCTTGACGAACCCGCGGCCTGTTGGGAGCGGCGAGGCGACGATCTTCCCGATCCCGAGGTGCTCGACGGCGAAGACGGCGCCGACGATGTCCAGGATGGAATCCAGCGCGCCCACTTCGTGGAAATGGACTTCCTCGGGCGGCACCTGGTGGACGCGCCCCTCGGCGCGGGCCAGCCGGTCGAAGACGTCCAGGCTCCTGGTGCGAACCCGTTCTTCCAGGCCGCAGTTTCCGACAATTTCCCGGATGTCCCGGTAGGAGCGTGCATGTCCGTGCCCGATTTCAAAAACGATGCGCGTGCCCCCGATGCTGCCCCGCTTCTCCCTGGTGACCAGCACCCCGTACCCCTTCACGGGGATCTTCGCAAGGGCTTCGACCAGCACCTTTTCGGAAAGCCCCAGGTCGAGCAGTGCCCCAAGAATCATATCGCCGCTGATTCCGGAAAAACAGTCGAAATAGGCTATTTTCATTCCACACCCGGTTGTAGTGTCGGCAACAATGTCATTTTGTCCCTCGATCATCGATCACATCTTGTCCGATATCTTCCCCTCGACCGATGATTCCTGCCTCAAACGGCATTCTCCCAGCGTCCGATAATTGGCTCATCCGCACTTTTGGTAAAGGAGAAACGCAATTCCCACTTTCCACCGCAGTCACGACCCTCATCGCAAAAGTGCGGGGAGCCCGACAATTTCACCCCGCCCGATAAGTTTAATTCCCCCCTTGAAGGGGGGAATTGAGATCGTCGCACTGGAGAATAATCGATTGCTTGACGCACTCAGTCCTTGGCCCAAACAATCCGCGACCCAAACAATCGTCAGCCCAAACGCAACGGCGCTTTCTCCCCTCAAAGGGGAGGAGCCGTGCTGTGTGCCCGGCGGCCTGCGGGCTGCCCCATGGCCAGTCCAGGGCATCCCACAGGAATATAAGGATCTGAGACTTGTCTGGCGCGGCTATTGGGAAGATCCCGGCAGAATTTCCCGCTTCGGAAGGCGATTTCCCAGCCCCTGAAGCCCCGGAACCGGTGCAGCCAATCTAGTCTGCTTGTCCCTGTATGTACATAGATCATTTTCTCCTGCACACATCCCCCAACGCACCTGCCTCACATCCACGCTCTCCTTGACAGCGCCTTTCACTGCCATTTCCCCGTCGCACCCGCGACACCCCAGTCCCCCCTCTGCGGTCGTCGCTTCCCGGGACGATTCTCCCGCCCACCCCACGCTCGCACGGACGCCGGGGCATCGCGGCTCACCGATCTGGCCCGGTTTGTGCTCTTCTATCCCATGCAACCAGGAAGGCTGAGGAAATTCGCTGTTTGAGACATCCCGGCGGAAAGTCGCAGTCGGGCAAGGCGACACGGGCGAAGATCGGCGGTTGGAATACGCCGGGATTTGGAGGAAATGCCTGTGAACACAGTGGAAAAAGCACCAGGAAAAGAACCGGTGGAGGAACCGGCGAAAAAGGCGGCCGGGGAAGGCATGCCCCCCGTCTGCATCGCGGAGGCAACCATTTCGAAAGATTTCCTGAAGCGCTTCGAACCGAAGAGACGCCCGCGGCCACGCCGCCGGCTCCCGTGGATCGCGGCGCTCGGAGCGGCGATCCTGCTCTTCGGCGCGTCGAACCTGGAAGTGGACGGGGCCGTGTACTTCCTCAACCGCGTCCCGGTCCACCGGGTCAAGATCACCGCCTATACCAACGTGCCCCAGTGCACGGACAGCACGCCGAACGAAACCGCCTCGATGCTGCGCATCAAGCGGAAGCACTACTGGAAGCTCGTCGCGCTGAGCCGCGACCTGGCCAGGGGCTACAAGTTCGGGGACCGCTTCATCCTGCGCGTGAACGGCAGGGACTACCCCGTGGAATTCCAGGACCTCATGGCCGCAAGGCACCGGAACAAGATCGATTTTCTGCTTCCTTCCGTGAAGCGGGCCATGAAGTTCGGGGTGAACGACGGCGTTCTCATTCCCGTGGGAAAACCTGAAAAGAGGCAGACCCGGAACACGGGCTGACGGGGTTCCGCGGGAACACTGCGGGATACCGCCGGTGAGACCCGGCGGAAGTTCATCATTTTTACGATATTTCATCAAAACGCCGACCAGCCGACCGCCCCGGGAGTGGAAAATCACGGCCCGGGCGGAAAGGTTCACAAAAAAATGCAGGAGGCGCGATCTTTTCTCGAATTATTTTGTGAGCGATCGGAATTCAGATACACTGTCGCGGACGTTTTCTTCCGAGTGGCTGTGAAGGCCGACCCGGACAGGAAAGCAACGTACTTTCGATGCCTGCGAGGAGTTGTGCATGTCGGACCACCCGCGTTTTTCGGTGCGAAGTCGAAGGCCGGGCGCGTTCTTTCTGCGCCTGATCCCGGTATTCTTATGCCTGCTGCTTGTCCCCCCGGTCGTCCTGGCCGCCTCCGCCCCGGAGGCGAAGTCTTCCGGCACCGGCCCCCTCAAGCTGGTGCGCGTCACGCCTTCGGGCGAGGATGTTCCCGCCGGGAAGCAGATCGTGTTCGAGTTCGACCGCCCGGTGGTCCCCCTCGGTCGCATGGAACGGAGCGAATCCGAGGTTCCCGTGCAGTTCGAGCCGAAGATCGCCTGCGAATGGCGCTGGCTCAACCCGTCCACTCTTTCCTGCCGGCTGCCGGAAAAGTCTCCCCTGGCGCCCGCCACCCGTTACACGGTCACGGTGCTCCCCGGGCTCAAGGCGCAGGACGGCACCACCATGGCGCAGAAGGCGACGGCCGTCTTTATCACCGAGAGGCCGAAAATCACGGGGACCACTTTCAAGACCTGGGCCGCCCCGGGCACCCCGCAGATCGCCGTGCGCTTCAACCAGGCCGTCCAGGAAGCCTCCGTCGCGGCCCGCGTCTTCTTCCAGGTGAAAAACGGTCAGAGGGCGGCGGCAACGGTGACGGAAGACCCCAACGATGCCGGGTACAGCACCTACAGGAAGGGCTTCGTCTGGCTGCTGAGTCCGCAGAACGAACTGCCGCAGGACGCCGACGTGGACCTGCGGGTGGAACCCGGCCTGCTTTCCGCGTCCGGTGCGGAACCGAGCATCGAAAACCGCTCCGTGACGGTCTTCCACACCTTTCCCGCCTTCCGCTTCCTGGGCGTGAGGTGCAGGAATCTCAAAGGCGAGGCAGTTTTCATACCCCAGGGCGCCGCCGGGCAGGACCCTCCCCGCTGCAACCCGCTCCAGCCCGTCTCCCTCGTTTTTTCCTCCCCCGTGATGAACGACGCGCTCCGCGGCGGGGTCCGCATCTCCCCGCCCCCGGTCCGGGGCGAGGACGAGGACATCTGGGAATCGGTCAACACCTATTCGCGCCTCTACGGGAACTATTCGAAAGGCTATCCCGCCAGCCTGCCCTGGTGGGTCCTGAAACCCGACACGGAATACCAGGTGTCCTTCAACGCGGCCGAACTGAAGGATGAATTCGGCAGGCCGCTCACGGCGGCGACCGGGGGCAGATTCCGCATGGACCATCGCCCGCCCGACTTCCACCTGTTCAAGGATTTTCCCGTGATCGAGAAGGACCTGGACACGGACGTCCCCGTCCTGGCGACCAACCTCGAAGAACTCAAGCTCCAATACGAGGTCTACACGGAAAAGGGGATGCAGCCGCCGAAGTCCAAAAACCTCGGCATTCCCAAAACGCGGGACGTGGAATCCTACATCCCGCTCGGCCTGCGGGGGCTCGTACCCGGCGCTTCCGGCCTCATCCGGGGACGCCTTTCCTCCAGGCCGGAAGTCAAGGCGAAGCAGCAGGCCGAAAAGGAATTCTACGCACAGATCACCCCGTTTCACATGCACGCGAAAGTCGGGCACCACAACACCCTGGTCTGGGTGACGGACATGAAGACGGGAGCGCCGGTGCCGGGAGTCCGGGTCGAAATCTTCAAGGACAGCTTCAGACAGTTCGGCGCGAAGCCGGTCGTGCTTTCGCGCGGCGAGACCTCCGGGGACGGCACGGTCCGGCTCGCCGGCACTTCCCTCCTCGACCCCGGGATGAAAATGCAGTACCAGAACAAGCCGGAAGACCCGCTGCTCTTCGTGAGCGCCCGCAAGGGCTCCGACATGGCCCTGATGCCCCTGCGCTACGACTTCGAAGCGCCCCCCGAAGTGTCCGACGGCGACTACATCCGCCAGGAAAGAGCCTCCGTCCACGGCCACGTCGTCGCCTGGGGAGCGACCGCCCAGGGAATCTACCGGGCGGGCGACACGGTCCAGTACAAGATTTACGTGCGCGATCAGGACAACCTGAAGTTCGTGGCCGCGCCCCGTTCCGAATACACGCTCAAGGTCATGGACCCCATGGAAAAGGTGGTGCACGAGCGCAGAGGGGTGATGCTCTCCGATTTCGGGGCCTTTTCCGGCGAGTTCCGGGTCCCCGGAAACGGGGCGGTCGGATGGTACCGGTTCGACCTGTCCGCGAATTTCTCGACCGACACCTGGGAACCCCTGCGGCTCCTGGTGAGCGACTTCACGCCTTCGCCCTTCAAGGTCGCCGTGGACCTGCACGGAGACCTCTTCCGGGCCGGCGAGGAGTTGAAGGCGACCACGCGGGCGACCATGCACGCGGGCGGTCCCTTCGCGAACGCCGGAACCCGCCTCTCGGCCCTCGTGGAATCCCGGCCGCTGCACTCGCAAAACGCCAAAGCGCGCGATTTTCAGTTCGACACCTTCGAGCGGGGGGAGGAATACGAAAGGCCCGGTTCCCAGACCATTCACCAGTCCGAAGGAAAACTCGACGGGGATGGCCTCCTGGAAACGTCCTTCTCCCTTCCCGAAACCAACGTCCTGTACGGCAGCCTGACCTTTGAGAGCGCAGTGAAAGACGAGCGGGGAAAATCGGTGGCGAACCGCGCTTCGGCCGTTTACGCCGGCCGGGACCGCTACGTCGGCCTCCGGCTGGACGAATTCACCCTGCAGGAGAACAGGCCGGCGGCGGTCAGGGCCATCGTGGTCGACGAGCGCGGCGAACCCGTTGCCGGGGTCCCCGTCGAAATCCGGGTGGACCGCCGGGAGACGAAGGCGTCCCGGGTCAAGGGAGCGGGGAACGCCTACGTGACACAGTACTCGGAGGAATGGATCGAGGTGGCTGTGAGCGCCGGGCTGGTTTCCACGGACGGAGCCGTCGAGTTCTCCTTCACGCCGAAACGGTCGGGTGTCCTGCGCATCACCGCGGGCATCCAGGATACGAAGGGCCGCCCCGCTTCTTCGAAGCTCACCCGATACGT
>JAJFUA010000111.1 GCA_021372635.1 Desulfobacteraceae bacterium
TGGAGTATAAGAACATAAAGGAAGGCGGCGTGGCCGATTCCCTCTTCGAGATCCCCGAAGGGTACCAGAAGATGAGCATGCCCGTTCCGCCCGGAGGAAACTCCTGATCTCCTCCCGGCACACAGCCGCATTCCAGACCACACCATGAAGAATCGCGCGGGAGGCTAACTCTCGGCCTCCCGCACTTTCGCCGCACCACCCGCCCCTTTCTTCGCTTCACACCCCCCCCTGCACGCCCGGCGGGCATCTTTGCGGGGGTCGACCGATCCGGGAATTGTTCCGAATTCCTTAGACATAATTGTGCCAAAATTTGCAGCCAGCTTTCTATTATGATCATTATACTGATGTAATTCCAATATTTAAAAAATTATACCAATGATCGATTTTTTTAAAAAAATAGGGAATCTTCCTGATAGACACGAATGGACCGCTATGATTTAATGTGTTCTATAGGGCTGGCATAGCAATGAACAGCCCTGCATTTATCCCGTGCAGAGAGAGGAGTACAGAAGTTTGGGCTACCCTCCCAAGCCTTTATCCTTCTGACCTCCTCTCTCTTTCTTTTTGAACCGGGGATGCCGCCCTGCCAGCCTTTTCGCTTCTTCGTTTTCCAATGCGCGGCACGGGGTGAATCCATCCATTCCGAAGCGATCGCACAGCCGGTTCAAGAACGTTTTTAGTATAATTTCAAACCTCTTCCGAGAAATGCTCCCGTGATACGCGGCCCCCGATTCTTTCGCCGCTTTTCCAGTGCCGCCGTCGATCGGTCTTTCTTGTTTATACTCAAAGCCAAGGAGATCCATGAGGGCAAGCAATTCAGACCCGCTGATTCGATTCCCCGCCGGGTGCCGGCTCGCTCGTTTCAAGCTTCGGGAAAAACGGTTTCTCGTAGAGGCCGAAACCGCCGAAGGCCCCGTCCGGGTGCATTGCAACAATTCGGGCAGCATGCTCGGACTCCTTCGCCCCGGAGCGGAGATCCTGATCTCGCCGGCCCCGAATCCCGGACGAAACCTGCCGTTCACGCTGGAACTCGTAAGGGTGGGCGACTGCTGGGCGGGGGTGAACACCCTGGTCCCCAACCGTTTGCTGCGCCGTGCCTGGGAAGCCGGCGTTCTGCCGGAGGCATCGGGCTACGACCGGTTCACGGGCGAACGGCGCATCGGCGCAAGCCGGCTGGACGCACTTCTCGAAGGCCCTTCGGGAAACGCCTGGGTCGAAGCAAAAAACGTGACCCTCGTCGAAGACGAAGTGGCATATTTCCCCGATGCCGCGACAGTTCGGGGGCGGAAACATCTGCGGGAGCTGTCCGCGCTCGCCCGTCAGGGCGTCCGCGCCGCCTGTTTCTACCTGATCCAGCGGGAAGACGCCAGGTGCTTCGCACCGGCGGACTTCATCGATCCGGAGTACGCCGCCGCCTTCCGGCAGGCTGTGAGGGACGGGGTGGAAATCTGGCCGTACCGCGCGGACGTTTCGCCGGAAGGGATTTGGCTGGGCGCCCGTCTGCCCGTTCATCGCCAGGCATCCGGAGGCCGGACGCGCACGATCCGCTCGCGTTGACATTTGGCGCCGAGGAATCGAGTATTGCTTGTTGTTCCGCTATCGATCAGATTTCAGGAATTCAGCGAGGGGGAATCATGTCTGCAAGGATGAGCGTCTCTTCAGGGATCGACCAGGTAGATCTTCTGCTCGGCGGGCTGTTTATCGGCGACAATGTTATCTGGTACGACGACGCAGGCAGTCTCGCGTCCATCTTCTGCCACAAGTTCCTTCATGCGAGCCAGGCCCATGCAAAACCGTTCATATACGTCAACTTCGATCATTCTCCGCGCACCCTGCTGGAAAAACTGGGTGCGCTGGCGGACTATCCCTCGCTCACCATCCTGGACTGCTTTACTTGCGGAAAGGGGGGGGCCTCGCCGTTTTTCCTCAGGTTCTATAACGAAGAGCATGCAGCCGACTGGCCCTGCAATATTGTTCTGCATGAAGAACCCCACTCCATGGGCAAGGTCATGGACGTCCTCTACGGCCTTCACGAAGCCATGAAGGGCGATGTTCGCCTCCTGTTCGAGAGCGTTACCGGCATGCAGGAACTGTGGGGAGGGGAAGACCAGGTTCTCCAGTTCTACGCCCAGTCGTGCCCACGGCTTTACGAACTGAACACCATCGCCTACTGGATCATGGAAAAAAAGGCGCACTCCTCCCGACTGCGGGCGCAAATCAGCCAGATCGCCCAAGTGGCCATCGACTTGACGATCAAGAGCGGCACTACTTCCATGACGATCGTGAAAGCCGAAAACCGCAACGTGGAAAACCAGCACAAGCCCCACTTCTACCGCATAAAAAACCAGGTGGTCGTTTTCGACGAGGAGAAACGGTCGCCGGGCAGGCTGGACCTCGGAAAGCGCCTGCGGGAACTCCGCACCAGGCGGGGACTTTCCCAGACGGAACTCTCCCGCCTCGTCGGGGTGACTCCGAGTACCATCTCCCAGGTGGAAAGCAATCTGATCTATCCCTCCCTGCCCGCACTGCTCAAAATGGCGGAAGTGCTTTCCGTCGACGTAAACTCGTTTTTCAACGACAGGGAAGGAAGCGAGAAGCGGATCGTCTTCTCCTCCTCCGATGCGGTGGAAATACGCATGCCGGGCGCGCTCGAAGGAACCGTGAGAGCAAGGCTGCTGACGCCGGTCGATTTCGAACCCAGGGTATTGCCCCACCTGATCGAGATTGCTCCCGGCCAGACGGTTTCAGCCCATTTCATGGTACACAAGGGGGAGGAACTGGGATACCTTCTCAGCGGGGAACTGGAGGTGAAATTTGAAAACGACGC
>JAJFUA010000132.1 GCA_021372635.1 Desulfobacteraceae bacterium
TGCTGGCGGTTTCGCCGTGCCGCAGCACGTGAAGCTCCACGGGGTGCGGCAGCGACAGGGGAAACGAAATCTGCCGCTCGTGCAGGCAAATCGAGAGCGGGTTCGAAACCGGCCTGAGACAAAGCTGGAAAGGAAGGTGCAAGGGAGCGGATTCTGTCTGTTTCATGAGTCGTCTCGGCAGTTGCTTCGCTGACATCGCACGTTGACGGAAAAATCGGCCTCTTCCGGGGGCGTTCCCATCCCGGCAGGGCGCGGGGACGCGTCCCGACCTTCACCCCCGACGGAGCGGTGACCATGGAAAACATTAATGGACGGAAATTTTCCTGTCAACGGGCAAAAAGATGAATTTAAATCCCCATTAAATATAATAATTTACGTGTATCAGCCGGATGACTGGTCAAAAGATAAGATATTCAAAAATCTTTGAAGTCCATTTCATCCTGTTGTCCAGGATGAACCTCGTGAATTCAGCCTGCAGAAAACCGGAATTGGTTTTGAGTTCCGCGTAATTGCTGCTGCTGAACCTATCGGTGTAATCCAGGGCGTTGAGTTCCTCCCTCACGCTGTCGCTGGATAACTTGGAAAGGAAAGTGTTGTAGGGGCCGATGACCCTGTCGAAATTATAGTCGTCGTTTTCCATGTAAACGCTGTAAATCTTTTCGATGGGAGAAAGATGAATATGATCCCGTAAATAGCTGATCTTTTTCGACCGGTATTTGCTGGAGTTGATGATCAGGAACAGCAGTCCCGTGTATATCAGGATTCTGCTGTGCTTGAGCTTGATGTTCCTGATTCCCCACTTGCCTTCGTCCTGCCAGAAGCTGAATTCGACGTTGATGCAAATATTCCTGAAATACTTGATGACATCGTTCAGCAGTACGAGAGCTTCCTTTTCCGGTTCTTCGGAAAGGAGCCTCATGTAGTGGTCGAGGATTCTGCTGATGATGTTCTTGTAGTAGATTTCGTTGTAGACCGGCCTGCCTTCCATGAGGATCAGGAGGCGCCGGGCGGTGGCGTTCAGGTCGTCTTCCTTGGACCCGATGGTATTGATCATTCCGTCGATGGCGATGGGTTTGGAGAAGGCCCCTTCGGCATTGGGCAGGCTGATTCCGAGAGAGGACGCGCATTCCCGCACCTGGTCGATTTTCGCCGAATCGTCCTTGAGGTGGCCGTCGTGGACGATCATGAAGTCCAGGTCGGATTTTTCGTGGGCGTCGAGCCGCCCGTAGGAGCCGGCCACCAGGACGGAAAAGCTGCCGTCTTCCGCGAACTGTTCGTTGAGCCTGCTGTTGAGTTCCCTGAGCCTGTCGTGGGAAAAGCTCCAGTTTCGCTGGAACTGCTGGTACCGTCCCCAAAATTCGTGGTTGAAGATGGGCTTTTCGGGATATCTTATGGCCCAGCGGTCCATCAGCTTGGACTTGTTCATCTCGATCCTCCGTAGGGACTCACCCTGCGGTCCGGGGTTGTCTGGCACCCAAAGGGCTTCGCGCGAAGCGGTGAAGACGCTCCGCGACTCTTTTTCGCGAAAGCCGTCCATTCCCGGGCATAGTACCACATCGGCCGCCGTGCGTCATCCAACCGCGGGCGGCGGCGATCCCGCCGGTACGGTTCGGCGGGGTCATGCCGGCGCGTTCGGCCTGCAATATATCCGGAAGCGGCCGACGGCTCCAAGGGGAAACGACGGCGGGAGGCTCGCGCCCCGTCCGTTTCCCGGCCGCCTCCCCGTGTCCTTACCAATTTATTTGAACTATTCAAATATTTGTTGATTATCGGGGCGAATCCGCCTAGGCTGTCTTCCGGAAGAAAAGGAGAATGGAATGGATCTGGCCGAGGGCAAAATAACCGGAAAGGAAGCCGTTCCTTCGCGCAATTGCGGGGAGCCGCGGGAGGGAACGGCCGCAAGGGACAGGGAACTCATCTTCGGCTCCCTGAAGCAGATCGCCGACGCCATCGTCGGCACGTTTCCGCGCGTCTTCGAGGTGGTCGTTCACGATCTTTCGCGGCCTCAGAAGTCCATCCAGTACATTGCCGGAGACCTCACGAAGCGCAGGGCGGGCGGGCCGGTCACCGACCTGGTAGTAAAGGCCCTCCACCGGGAAGGCCGGGACGTCCGCGACCGGTACGGCTACAAAACCACGACCGGTGACGGGCGGACCCTGAAATCCACCACCAGCTTCATCCGGAACGGCGACGGGGACGTGGTCGCGGCGTTTTGCATCAACTTCGACATGACCGATTTTCTGAATGCGGTCCACGTGTTGGAACCGTTCACCGCGACCGCCGACGCCTTCGAGTGCCCGGACAGGGCCGAGACGTTCGCCACGTCGCTCGCCGAGACCATCCAGGCGCTCTTCCGGCAGGCGGTTGCGAAGATAGGCAGGCAGTCCGCCTACATGTCCACGGACGAGAAAATCGAACTGGTCAAAGAACTGGAAGCCAGCGGGGTTTTCCAGATCAAGGGCGGCGTCGACCAGGTCGCGCTGCTCCTGGGAGTCACCAGGTACACGGTCTACAACTACTTGAAAAAGATCCACGCGGAGCAGCAGAGGGCCACTCTGCGCTGACTCCGCCCACCACGAAACGCAATGGAGGACAGAACAATGGCGAACGCACCTTCCCCGGTTGCAACGGACCGGGCACCGGCGGCCATCGGACCCTATTCCCAGGGAATGGTCGCTGGGAACCTGCTTTTCATCTCCGGCCAGCTGCCCATCGACCCGGCGACCGGTTCCTTTGCCGGCGACAGCATCGAAGACCGCACGCATCAGTGCCTGAAAAACCTCCAGGAGATCGCCCGGGCGGCCGGCACCGGCCTGGACCGGGCCGTCAAGATCACGGTGTTCCTGGCGAACATGGAGCATTTCGCCCGGGTCAACCAGGTGTACGCGCAATACTTCCCGGCGAATCCGCCCGCCCGGTCGGCCGTCCAGGTGGCGGCCCTTCCGAAGGGCGCGGACATCGAAATAGAAGCCATCGTCAGCTTGTAAGCTCCAGGAGAGACGCCATGAATCTCGCCAGGTTTCCGCGCAGGCGCTACACCGAAGGGGAAACGCCCCTCGAATTTCTGCCCCGCTTCACGCAGGCGCTCGGAGGGCCCAACGTCTACATCAAAAGGGACGATCTGCTCGGCCTGACCGCCGGGGGCAACAAGACACGCAAGCTGGAATTCCTCGTGGCGGACGCCCTTGCCGAGGGCGCGGACACCCTCGTCACCTGCGGCGCGGTCCAGTCCAACCACTGCCGGCTGACTCTCGCCGCCGCGGTCAAGGAAGGCCTCAAGTGCCGGCTGGTGCTCGAGGAGCGCGTTCCGGGGAGCTACAACCCCGAAGCGAGCGGCAACAACTTCCTGTTCCGCCTGCTGGGGGTGGAGAAGATCGAAGTCGTGCCCGGCGGTTCGGATATGGCGGCGGCCATGCGGAAGGTGGCCGACGACCTGGCGCGGGAGGGGCGCAGGGGATACGTCATTCCCGGCGGCGGCTCCAACCCCGTGGGCGCGACCGGCTACGTCGCCTGCGCCCAGGAAATCCAGAACCAGATGTTCGTGAAGGGCATCGACATCGACCGGGTCGTGGTGGCTTCCGGCAGCACCGGGACTCATGCCGGCCTGCTCGCCGGGTTCTTGGGCTGCAACATGAACATCCCCGTCGTGGGGATCGGCGTGAGCCGGGACCCGGGGGATCAGGAGCCGATGGTCTACGACCTGGCGCGGAAGACGGCCGAACGGGTCGGCATCCGGCAGGAGATTCCCCGGGAGGCGGTGGTCGCCTTCGGGGATTACTGGCGCCCGAAGTATTCGGTTCCGAACAGGAAAATGGTCGAAGCCGTGAACATGATGGCCAAAACGGAGGGCATCCTGCTGGACCCGGTCTACACCGGCAAGGCCATGGCGGGCCTCATCGACCTCAGCCGCAAGGGCTATTTCAGGAAGGGGGAAAACGTCCTCTTTGTCCATACCGGCGGGTCCCCCGGGCTTTATGCCTGCATCCGGCCCCTCCTGTGCCTGGAGGAGGTGGCGGACTGACGCGCGGTCAGACCGAACGGAGCAGGAATCCGGCGGCGGCGGACCGCCGCCGGCCCGGCAGTGAAGTGAACAGTCAACACATGCAAAATCGAGTTTCCATGAACGAGAAAACAGTCGGCATCCTTGGAGGCATGGGGCCGGAGGCGACCATCGACCTCATGACGAGGATCGTGAAAGCGACCCCGGCCGTAGACGATATCGACCACATCCACGTTGTCGTCGACAACGACCCCAAGGTGCCTTCCCGCATCAGGGCGCTCATCGAGAGGACGGGCGAAAGCCCCCTGCCCCACCTGCAGCGGATGGCTCTGAAGCTGGCCCACTGGGGCGTCGACTTCCTGGCCATCCCCTGCAACACGGCGCACTATTACCACGAGGGCATCCAGAGGGTCGTGAACATCCCGGTTTTGAACATGGTCGACCTGACCGTGGAGGCGATGGTCGCGCGGAATCCAGGCCTGAAAACGGTCGGCATTCTTGCGTCCATCGCCGTCCTGGATCTCAAGCTGTACGAAAAGCGGTTTTCCGAAAACAGTATCGAACTGCTGCGGCCGTCGGACGATTTTCAGGCCGGGGTGATGGGGGCCATCCGCAAGATCAAGACGGGCCATTACGGCGCCGAGACGGTGAGCGTGGTGCAGTCCGCGGCCGACCACCTGGTGAAACGTGGGGCGGGAGCGCTGCTCATCGCCTGCACCGAACTGTCCGTGATCGGCCGCGCAATCGAGACGCCGGTTCCGTGCTACGATTCCGCCCAGGTCCTTGCGGAAGCTATCGTCCGGACCGCCAGGGGGGAGACGGTCCCGCCGGAAGAGGAGGCGGACGAAGGAATGGCTTGAAAAACAGGGAAGACGGCCCGGGGGGGCTTCCGGGGCCGGGGCTGTGTGCGATCGTGGCGCGAAGAATTATGAATGACCGGGTATCCACCTCGTATGGTGGCGGTTTTTCTTACCGGCCCATCCCACAGGGGCAGGGGCAAAGACAGACAAGGTGGCCGGTGTCCTTCGGAACTGGCATCTGGGAATGGGTGGTCAGGTAGAAGATACCGGGGAGTAGGGGAACCGAAGTGGGCAGGCACTTGGCCATGAGCCAGTCGGCAGTCAACAGGGCAGTCCGAAGAGGTGAAGAAATCATAAGGGACCTTGGTGTTGAGCTTGTTGAGAAGACAAACGCATAATTTCATGGGCGTCCCCCTTCTCTGCTTCTCTTACGAAAAAAAAGCTTATAAGCTGAAAAAATAGGCGGGTGATCACAGGCTTTTTTCAACAATAGAGTTAGTTATCCTGGTCCGGCCCAGGCTGGACGGCTGGACCAGGACCCCAATGCTGTTGCGTTAAGGATTTAAATTCCCCCTTTCGAGGGGGGATTAAGGTGGGCATTGGTTTCTAAGTGCTCGGTGTTCCAAAGAAAACACCCCCACCATGTCCCCCCCCTTAATACCAAG
>JAJFUA010000180.1 GCA_021372635.1 Desulfobacteraceae bacterium
CCCGTTTTTCGCCATCAGGCTGGAACTGCCCAGAAGGGTCATCACCACCATCAGGAAAATGGAGAACTCTTCCGTGAACGCAAAGGAAAAATCGGTGAGATAGCGCACCAGGACGTTCGCAAAGGTAATGAGCGCCAGCGCCCCCAGGATGAATCCCGCGAGGTTCTCCTCGATCTTGAGAGGGATTCGTGTCTTGGGCCCTTTGGCGCCTTCGGGGGGTTCACACTCCATGGATGGTCCTCCTGACTGCCGTGGTATGGTCAAACGGCCCGCGTCCCAAAAAGAAGGCGCGCATCGCGGGCAAAGGCGGCTGCGCGCCGGGATTCAACGAATGGAACCGGCCGAAAAGCTGCAATCACTTGCGGTTGGTTATAGCTCCCTCGGCCTTCTTGACGAGATCCGCACCGATCTGCTTCGCCCACTTGTCGTAAACCGCCTGGGTGGCTTTCTTGAACTCCGCCTTTTCCGCGTCGGTCAGGCGGGTGAGCGTGACGCCGGCCGCCTCGATCTCCTTGAGCAGGGAGTCGTCGGGCGCCACAATGCCCTTGCGGGCTTCCGCGATATTTTCCTTGGCGGCCTGGACGGCGGCTTCGGCAACAGCCTTCTGGTCTTCCGGTTTCCAGCTCGCCCAGACGTCCTTATTCACGACGAAGATCAGCGGGTCCGCCACGTAACCCAGAAGGGTGAGGAACTTCTGGTTGGCCGCGCTGGCCAGCTTCGCGGCCATGTAAACGGTGAGGGGGTTTTCCTGGCCGTCCACCGCGCCGCTCGAAAGAGCCGGAACCGCGTCCGCCCAGCTCATCTGCGTCGGATTGGCGCCGAGAGCGGTGAAGGTTTCCAGGAAAAGGGGAGAACCCACCACGCGGATCTTCAGGCCCTTCAGATCGGCGGGAGTGTGGACCGCGCGCTTGGAATTGCTGAGTTCCCGGAAGCCGTTTTCACCCCACGCCAGGGGCACCACGCCCTTGCTTTCCAAAACCTTGAACAGGTCCTTGCCCACTTCGCCGCCGGTCAGGGCGTCGATCGCCTTGTAGTCGGGCATGAGGAAAGGCATGGAAAAAAGGTTGAGCTGCTGGATCTGGGGAGACCAGTTGATCGTCGACCCGATGGCCATGTCGATGGAACCCTGGCGAATGGACGTGAACTCCTTCGTCTGGTCTCCGCCCACGAGGCTGGTGCCCGGATACATCTTGACGTTGATCCGTCCGTTGGTCTTCTGCTTGATCAGTTCGCACCACCGCTCGCCGGCGTTGCCCCAGGGAAAGGGTTTTCCGAGAACTGTGGAAAGCTTGTATTCTCCCTTGTAGTCGGCAGCGAAAACGGCCTGTGGAGCGGCCCAGGCCGCAGCCAGCGCGATCGCGAAAAACAGTACGAGCCCTCTTTTCATGAGTTTCTCCCCCACTAAGTCGGCATCTTTTTTATAACCACAGGTTATATAAAGGGTTTTTTTGAGCGTTTTTCACGATATTAGACGTCGCCGAAGCTGTCAAGATTTTTCCTTCCCTCGCCTGCTTTCATTCTTCGTCACGCGCGGGTGAAAACACGACGAAAAGGCGTGAATCCACCTCTTCCTGCGGGCGAACGGACATTCTTCTTGCCATGTACGGGCTCTTGCAGCAGAATGCCGCCTAACGTAATCCGCAAAGCGGCAACAATTCGGCAGCTCGCAGGACTCCCCCCTTTTTCCACGCCGTTTCATGGCGGTACGGAATGTCCGCGGGAGACGAGCCTCGCGAACCCGTTCTTATGGAGGCAGATTATGCGATTGGCTCTGGGAATCTCTTGCCTGATCCTGCTCGCCGGGTGCATCCCCTGTTCGGACGCGCCTCTTTCGCAGCCGGGCGCCCAGCCCCCCGACGCCGCCCTGATGGGGATGTGGACCCACACGCAAGGCCCCGAGACCGTCACCATCCATTTCGGACTCGCCGGCGACCCGCGCCAGATAACGATCGTCATGACGGAAACGGACAGGGCCGGAAAGCTGGATTCCTCCACGATGTCGGCGCTCACCACGAAGGCGGGCGACAGGAGCTACCTGAACATCCGGTTCGGTGACGAAAACGCGGCGGAGCCCGGCTACCTCTTCGTGAAGTACGTCGTGGACGGCGACACCCTCGGGGTCGCCATCATCGACTCCGACGCCGTTTCTAAGGGCATCCGGTCGGGCGAGATCGAGGGGGAGGTCGCCGCCGGCGAATGGGCGTCGACCATACGGATCAGGGAATCCCCCGAGAAGATGCTCGTCTTTCTCGACAGGCACGACGAGGAACTGTTTCCCGAAATGCAGTACTTTCACAGGATCCGGCAGGTCGACGCCCGCTGATCCCCCCGCCGCGGCGCGTCATGCGGAGGCAAGGGCGTGAGGACCCGCACGGCGCGTTCGTGAGGGTTCGGGCGGGCTACATCGGTCTCACTTCGACAGGCATTGCCACCCTTCGCCCGCATCGAGCAGCCGGGGGGATGGGCGCGACACTGCGGGCTTCCCGATCGGGAAGCCCTTTTTCCGTTCGGCGTTCATCAAACCGTCAAGCGCCCTGAGATATTCTTCGTGATGTTCCAGGTAGAACAACAGCGGCATCAGGCGGTTCTTCCCCGCCATCCCCCCCGCGATCACTTCGACGACCTCGCTCCTGTGCCGGAGGACGTTCAGGGATGCCTTGAGTACCTCCCGTTCCTGCTCGGGCATTCTCCGCAGCAGAGACCTGAAAACATGCCTGGCGCGGGGCTGGCACATCCAGAAATAGAAAAGGTCCAGGGCGTTGACGACCGCGATCCCGGCAAGGTCGCCGCCCTTCGCATTCCCTTTCCGCAGGAACTCGTCCGGCGCCTCGAGCATTCTCTGCCCATCCGCTTCGGGAACCAGCGCTTCCGCCCGCTCGAAAACCCGGAACACCCGCCTTGTCTTGTCCTCATAATCCCGTGTGCGCGCCTGAAGATTGGCGAAGCCGTCCGCAATGCCTCCGATGACCCCGGCTGCAAGGTCGGAGGATGCCTTCACGACGATGGTGGCCCATTGCTGGAGGATTACGACGGACGAGGCGGCGCCGCCGATACCGGGCACCGCCCCGACCGCCGCACCGAGCGCCATGCAGACGGGTGGGTTGATGACGCTCAAGATCAAACCTCCTGTTGAAGCCGTTCCGGGAAGCCCTCGCAGGATGTTGCACCCGGCCGTGCAGAATCCGTTCGCGACCGACAGGACGGCATAAAGCGTCCAAGGATCGGTGCTCATGGTGATACCGAACATCCTGTCCAGCAGAAGCGTCTTGACGAAATACTCCAAAATGGGAACCGAAAGGCCCGTGAAGAGGATGGAATCGGACACCCGGTCCCAGTTCACGGACGCTTTCCATCTCATGCGCTGCGTACGATGGGTCCATCCGCCTCCGCATGCCGATTGCAGAATGCTCCTCAGCCCGGTGAGACCGAACCAGATGTGCGCGCCGAGGCAGGCCAGAAACCATCCATCCTGGGTGTGCATGAACGTCAGGACGGAAGAGACGAAACCGGCGGACGCCTTGAGCGCGTTCTTGAGGTTTCCGTCGAGGCGGCGGCAACGAACGGCAAGACCTCGAATCCCCCGCGCCAGGGAATCGGGCAGGCGAGCCCCGTCCCTGCCGCGTTCCCGGGTGCCGCACAGCGCGATGAGTTCGCCTTTCGGCACGATCCCGGTCGAAGCGCTTTCGATTTCCCATTCGCGTTTCACCCTTCGTCCCGAAGCCGGAGATTCGGAAAAGAACCGGAGCAGGCGGTCCACCATTTTCATGAACCACCCGGTTCGATTGCCGCCGGTCGCCTGCCGGACGGCGACGATTCCGACGGACGCTTCGACGCGCAGGGAACCCCGCAGCCGTCGAACCTCTTTGCGCGCTCTGCGCGGCAAGGTTTGGGAAACGGCGGCGCCTCCCCCGCAGACACAGCACAAACTGCCCCTCAAATCGCCTCCGATGCCTGCTTTCAGCGGCTTCTGCCTGTACCAGTCCCTGAGAGCGGCCGAATTCCTGAGGACCTCCCCGAACTTCGAAACCCTCTCCGAAGAGCGATCCCCCGGCGCCGCCTTCATGCGCTCGATGGACCTTCGCACGATCTGGTTGAACTGGATGATGTTGCCCCCGTTGAGGGTTCGCTGCAATTCGCGGATTTCGTCAAGGACGTTCGTTTCCCCGCCGGTATCGTCCCCGGGATCGAACGTCTCCAGGTGGCTTACCGCACCCTTGCCGTCGAACAGCAGTTCGAGGACGTCTTCCACTTTGAGCCGGCCGAGGTTCAAGACGATGTCGCAGTCGCAGTGCAACTGCCGGAGGCGTTCCATGAGCCCGCCGGGGGACAGGGCCGCCGGCTCCGGACAGTTTGCCGGATTCTGCAGGATGCCCGCATCGCACGACGCCGGGGCCGTCGGACGATGCCCACGGTGGAAAGTCTTCGGGATCGCCGGGATGAACTCCCGCCGGTTTTCGTTCAGGAAGGCCGCAACCCGGGGATGGGCCAGGAAGGACGCATACTCCGGACCTTCGGAGATGCCTTTCGGAACCCATGCGATGCGTATGCGGCGCCCGTGGAAGCGAGCCGGAAACTCGATTCCGATACGCACGCGGATACCCATGATCCCGGAGGCTTCGAGCAGCTCGACAGCCGTTCCGAGGTCGGCGCCATCGCGGTAGAGCACCGTCAGGAATCGAATGCCCCGGATCCACGAGTCCACAACGAGACCGGACGGCGATTCGAGCTCCCCGGAATCGCGCACGCGGCAGTCGAAGGTGACCTGGTTCCACTCTTCGGGCATTTCCAGGAGGTCGTATTCCCGCAACAGCCTTCGGACGGCCCTGGGCCGGCCGGATGCCGCCGCCCGGAAGGCGTGCGCGAGTTCGAGCTTCTTCGCGGTGTCCCCGCGCGTCTCCGCAAGTTCCTTCATGATGCGCAGAAGCACCCGCGCCGTATTCTTCGGCAGGTGGCCGCCGGCGAGGCAGAGCACTTCCTCGCGAAGGGAGCGCAGCGCTTCGATACGGTCCTCCGCCCCGCCGCTCTCCAGGAACTTGAAAAATCGAACGGCCGCGCACGCGACCCGTACCTCCTTCGGCCCGGTCAGTTCCTTGATCCCGTGATGGTGCAGGTGCCTGTGCAGGAGACCGTCGAGATGTTCGAACGACTTTTCCCCGGCGAGAACTTTCTCGACGACGCTCAGGATCATGTGGTCGCACTTGTCGAAATGGATTCCCGTGACTGCTGTGTTCATGGCAACCTTGCTGTAAGGAGTGGACACCTCGAACCTCCGCCCCCGGGAGAACGTCCTTCGGGATCTCCCGCGGACGGGGCGAAGGACAGGCGTTTCCGGGACGGATTCCCGGAGAGGCCTGCATCCCCTGGTATTTCACGAAAAGAAGAAATGCGGCGATGATTATGAAGAAGCGTCTAAACAAACGCTGTCGCGGTGCAAAAAGCCACCCCCGGTGGGTCCCCCCGATCCCGTGTCGAGCCGGCGGCATCGAATTCGCCTTCGAAGAGAAGGCGGCGGACAGTCTGTGCGATTCCCGGTCGCGACGGCTTCCCGCCCGTATTCACGGGCCGGAGAGAGAGCATAGCCGGCATGCCTCACTGATCGGTTCGCATCAGCTTGCACGTGAAAGTCGTGCCGGCGCCGGGATCGCTCCGTATGAGAATCTCTCCGAGCATCTCCTGGATGATCTCCCGGGTGACGTAAAGCCCCAGGCCCGTGCCGTTGCCCACTTCCTTGGTCGTGAAAAACGGCTCGTAGATCCTTTCCATATTCTCTTCGGGTATGCCGGGACCGTTGTCTTTGACTTCCACATAGATGGATTCATCGTCGTAGTATGTTCGGCAGCTTATCCTGCCATCCTCGCCGACGGCATCGAGCGCGTTGATGATGATGTTGAGCATGGCTTCCGCGAAGAGCTTCTGGCATCCGTTCAAAGGCGGCAGGGTCGGGTCCAGATCCCAGGTGAAGGACACGGATGTCGGACCGATCCGGTACGTCATCAGTTCGATCAGGCGGCCGATCACGCTGTTGACGTCGAAGTCGGCCCTGGCTTCCGATTGATGCCGGACCACGCCGAGAAGCTTGTTCACGATCGATTCGATGCTTTCCAGTCCCTCGTTGAGAAGCTGCAACTGATTCTTGGTGTTTTCCGGGTTCAGCGGATCGGTTTCGATCAGGTAGACGCAGTTTTTCATCCCCATGAGCGGATTGTTGATTTCGTGGGCGACTCCGGCGGCCAGCCGGCCCACGGCCGCCAGCTTTTCCGTCACGAAAAGAGACTGGTTCGTCTTCTGAATCTTGTCCAGGGATGCGATAAGACGTCGATGCAGACTGCGGATCGTCTCGTTGAGTGTCCCGATTTCGTCGTCGCTCTCCGGAAAACAGATTTCCTGCGTGTCCGTCAGGTCGATCCTGTTGACTATATTGGCGGTTTGTATCAGCTTGCGGGTGATCCGCGTAATGATCAGAAAGAGCCCTCCGACCACGAGAAACAGTGTTCCGCAGGCGGTGAGGAGGACCTTCCAGAGTTCCTTTTGCAGAGCCTGGAAGACCGGCTCCGCGTCGAAGCCCATCCGCAGCGTCCCCCAGCTCTTGGTGGAGACGTGTATCGGGGCCGCCACTTCGAGGATCCAGCGGTCCGCCGCAGACCGGTAAATATGATGGCTGAGATGCAGGGCGTTCACCGCGGCAGCGGAGTCGACGCCGTGACGCACCTCGCCGTATTCGTAAAAATCCGAATGCGCGCGCACTTTCCCCTTTTCATCATGGATCACGATAAAATCGAGCTTCTGATGATTTTCCTCCCACAGCTTGTTCAGGTACGACTGCAGGAAGTCGTCGGGCACGGTATTGGGGTCGTTTTCCCACAGGAAGGCGTCGATGATGGGAATCACGGCGGTTTCGGCCAGGACTTCGCCGGTTGCGACGGCACGGCTCAAAAGGCTGTCCTTCCTGGATTGCAGCACGATGACCGAGTAGGAAAAGACGAAGATCCCGATGAGCAGGGCAATGCTGGCGATCAGTTTGAACCGGATGGAATGCCTGAAGTTCATCATCGGGCCTCATGCAGATGCCGAAGCAACTGCCGGCAGGCATCGTAATCACGGTCTTCGGTCCGGGCAAACCCGTAGGCCACTTCTTCATCCCAGCCGGCCGTCTGAAGGCCGTTGTGATCGATTTCCGATTTCATGGCCAGGAGAACATTCCGGACAGTCCGCACCGTTTCCGGATCCACGTGGGGGGCGGCCACAATGGGCACTCCGGTTGCCTGGACCTTGTTGATGACCCGGATTCCCTTGTCGATGTATTTCCTTGCCACGATATCCTTTACAACCCCGGCATCGAATTCGCCCTTGATCACTTTTTCAACCACAGTGTTGTGATGCACGAGGTTCTGGGAATAGGCCAGATCGTCCATGGAAATGCCGTTCTTGAGCAGCAGGTATTTCGTCTCCCAGAAGCTGAAAGACTCGCGCGGGGGAAACGCGAAACGCTTTCCTTTCAGATCCTGGATCGTCATGATGGGCGAATCGGCGTCCACAACGATCGTATAGTAGAAGAAGGGATCGCCGCTGGCATAATACGGCCGGGCGATACACCGGATATCGTGCTTTTCCTTGACGCGGATATACACATACTTGCCGACGGAGGCAAAATCCACCTCGCCTTGCACGATCTGCCGGACAGTCTCGTCGTAGGTCCGGCTCAACCGGAGTTCGAACCGGTACGGGGTCTTTCGGGTCAGGTAGTCCATGAACGGCTGATAACCCCTGAAAATCTCCATGGGCGGATACCGGGAGATCACTCCGAAGAAGAGCCGCGGCTTTTCGGATTTCGGATCGTCGACGACCCGGGGAGCGGGCGTGGAGATGTCCATGTAGCTGACGTAAAACCACGACGCGGCGGC
>JAJFUA010000098.1 GCA_021372635.1 Desulfobacteraceae bacterium
GTCCCCCATCTCGTACTATGTCTCGGCGCTCGTTGTTCTGCTGGCCTTCTATGGAATGCTCATGACCGCCGCCTGGATCTGGAACCCGCTGAAGGACTGATACGCCGTGAAAAACCGCCTGGATGAAGTCTTTTCCGTCGAAAAGCTGCGCCGCGCATGGGACGGACCGTCTGAACCGGAACAGCCGTCTTCTCCGGAAGAAGGCGAGGAAGCCCCGATCCCGCAGGACGTGGACGCCGCCGCCGCGGCGGCTTCTTACCAGAGGCTGCGGGAAAGCATCGAGCGCGGCTTCCCGCCTGGGTGCATCACCACCATGGAGTCACTGCTTTCCGATCTGGAACGACTCCTCAGGCAGCGCTTTCCGGACGACCCGTCCGCGGCTCCGCCCCGGGCGGAACGGGCTGAACTCACATTGGCCCTGGACGGACTGCTCAACCGGATGGAAGACCTGCTGGAGGCCTTTGAAGTGGGCTCCAGGCGTTAACCGGCTTCGCTGACGCATCTCGCCCCCCGCGTAACCGTCGCCCCCGTGCGGCGGAAGCGCCGGCATATGCCGGCGGGTTCCGGGCGGCCGAACGCCATGCCGCCCGTTTGCCGAGGATGTTGGATGAAATCTCTCAAGCAAAAGATCGAAAAGGAAATCCGGCGATTCGATTTCATATCCCTGCTCCGTATTTTGTTCAAAATGGGGTACACTCAGGACCAGATTTCCTTCAGGAGCTATCATAACCTCGGTTCCCAGCCCTCGCTTCTCGAAGAGATCGAGTTCCGGGACGGCCCGCATCCGCAGGTTGTCGTTTACGTGAACCTGGGGCTCATGAGCGTCCAGACGCCCCTGCCCAGCTATTTTTTTCATGAACTCGACCAGGGGGCCATCGATCCGGAGTCCTTTGGCGATTTTCTGGCTTTCTTCGATCGGCGCCTGCTCGAAGATTTCGTATTGGCCGTCTATCCCGAGATCAACCCCGAGGTGTACCCGGACTGGGAACTGGCAAAGAAGCAGTACGCCGGCATGCTCAATCTCAGGTCGTGCTCGACCCTCCACTGGCTGTTTAGTCACGTATTTCCCGAACTGGCCGTGCACGTGGAAAAGGCGGTGCTCGGACGCAAAATGGAGACGAACGACATCGTACTGGGAAAGTCGTCCCTCAACGGCGATTCCGTGTTCGGGAAAAGGACGAATGCACCGGTGCACGGACTGCGGATCGCTCTTACCTGCGCGGAGGAACAGACCGGCACGGGAGTGCCCTGGCCCCGCGAGGTCCGTAACCGCATGGAGTCGATGATTTTCCCTCTGCTCAAGACGGTCGGGATAGACATGGAGGTCTTTCTCATCATCAGTTCGCAGAAGAGTTGGGCCAGGCTGCAACCCGAGAGTTTCCTCGGATATGACCGGATAAAGGGCGGCAATGTACAGGAACGCCGTATCCCCATTTATCTCGGACACATCGTCGAATGAACCCGGGCGGCGGTGAACCGCCGAAGTGCCCGATCAGAGGGTTCGATAACATTCCATTCATGCATGCGGCAGGTTCGACCCGCGCCTGGGCGCGGGGGAACGAGCGTCTGCCGGTGTGGCTGCAAGGCGGGGGGAAAAGATGAAATGCCGGGGGTGCGGTAAGGAACCGGTTGAAGGGGATGATTACAGGATGGTGGCCGAGTGGCCGTTTTGCCCTTCGTGTTTCGAAGACTTGATGAAAGGGCCTGCAAAACCGCGGGAAACCCCGGCCGCGCCGGTCGTCCAGGAACAGGCGCCCGCCCCGGAGCGGTGCAGTGCATGCAAACGCGAACTGGCCCCCGGGGAAGGCGGCAAGTTCGGCATCTGGACCTTCTGCCCCGAGTGCTACGGCGACCTGGTGTCCCTGACACGGGACGAAACCGCCGGCGACGAAGAGACCGCGGAGAACGAAGACGGCCTTTCCGGGGCGGAAGCGCGGGAGGATGCGGAAAAAGACGCCGTCGCCGCGCGGGTGGCCGTCGGCCTCGCCACGTACGTCAACTGCAAGGGGTGCGGGAGGCGCATTCCCGTCGGAGGCAGCCGAAACGTCGACGGGGAACTTTACTGCCCCGATTGCTATTACGCCTTGACGGAAAAGGAAGCGCAAAACCCCGAGGCCCGGCCGGCAGGGATACCCGGGGAAGCCCCCGGAAAGCACCGGCCCGCGGAAGGGGAAGACCGTTGCGCCTGCTGCGACCGGCCTCTGCGGGCCGGCTTCCATGACACGGTGGAAGGTTTCCCCCTGTGCGGCGCATGCCTCTCCACGGATTCGGCCCTGGCCCTGCAAATCGCCCGGGAACGGCACCGCAGGCTCCTGGACCGTCTCAGGAGCGGACTGAATCCGACGGAACCGAACTGAGCGGCGCCGCCTCGACGAACGGCCGTGGCGAACGCTGCTGAAGGCAACTTCACTTTGACAGGACAGGACACGATTTTCGGAATTTGCCCCGCAGGGCGCGGCAGTCGAACCGGAAACCGTCACCTGGAGCGGATATGATTCGGCGACAGATCGCTATAATGATTCTTCTGGCCATAAGCCTGGCCGCATGCGGGCCCCACCGCAACCAGTACATTCCCAAGCCTCCGGCCAGGCTGTCGATTCTCCTCCATCCGGACTTCTCCGCCAATAACGGAGAAGTTTTCTGGGTCGTCATCAAGGAAGTGGATGACACCCGGTTTTCCAACGACAGTTACGAGGAGATCGAATCGATCCTGTCGACCGACGAATGGGAACCGGACGTGCTGAGCGTAACCTCCGTGGTGCCGGGGGAGGAACGACGCGTCACCGTCATCAAACCGTATCAGCGGCACGTCGGCTTCTATTTCCTCGTGACCGATCCGCAGTATAGCTGGAAAGCGCTCCTGCGAAACCCGATCGGATCGAAATGCAGGGTCCGCATCGGACAATACGACGCCGTCATAGACTCCGTCGGGGGTACCTGGTAGCCTCCGGCGCACGGGCGTCCACAAAATGAAAACGCCGAAGAACGGCCCCATCCAGGCCGGCTCCGGCGTTTTCCGTCAGGCCTCCCGGCGCCTCCGGCTCAGGATTCCACGAACCCCTTCAGATCCACCCGGTAGAATTCCTTCAGCACCTGCCATTCGGCCGCCTCTTTCTGATCTTCATAGGCATACAGCGCCTCGAAATTCGATGCCTTCAGGAATGCGTGCCGTGCGAAGAGTTTCGGGAAATAGACCCTCGGATCGAACGTGGCGACGATCTCACTGATATCGTCGGCCACCAGGGCCGCCCGCGGGTACTTTTCCTCGGAGATCAACTGTTCGAACGCCTCCAGCTTCTGCATCAGCAGCCTGAAATGGTACGAGCCCTCGACCACAAGAGTGTCCCCGGAATCCGGAAGTTCCCGGGGAGAGCCATACCCGGCCTCCACGCTCCTGCCGGGCGGCGGCGCATCGACTTCTTCCTCCGCCCCCTCCTCATCCTCCATGGCTTCAGGCTCCGGTTCGGGCTCGGGTTCCGGCTCGGCTTCCCGGTACACGATCTGCTGAAAGGATTGCAGCCACTGCCCCAGCTTGGCAAGAGCATCGACAAGAGGCGCCGCAGCGTCTTCCAGCACCATGCTTGCGGCACGTCTCAACCCGTCGGCCGCTTCCAACGCCTCCCCGACCTGGTCGCTCGTGGCCTCGGACACCCATCGCTCCCACAACTCGCTCTTGGCGTTCTCCTCATATTGAAGCTTCTTCAACAACTGGTTGAAAAACCAGCGCAGGCTCGTTTGCACATGTTTTTCCCGCTTGGCGGCAGGCCCCACCGCGGTCCAACCGTCCCGCAGCACCCCGGCGAGGCAGTCGAAAATCTCCCGGAGGCTCTCGGTCCCCCGCTCCAGAAAAACCCCGTAGGTGAGGAAACCGATCATCCGGAT
>JAJFUA010000193.1 GCA_021372635.1 Desulfobacteraceae bacterium
CCGGCCGATCGGAAAAAGTCCAGGGTCGCCCGCCTGGTGGAAAGCCCGCGAATGCTCCTGTAATTGTCGCAGAATTCCTGCAGTTCTTCGTCCGAAACGCTCAGTCCCAGTTCCGCGGCCTTTTTCCTCACTTCCCTGTTCTTCACGACATCGCAGAGGATCTGCTGGCTTCGCCCCGTGAGAAAGAGAAACTTGAGCACCTCCTCGGGAAGAATGGTTCCACCGGCATACTCGACCTTCATTTCAGACGCCTCCTTTTCTCGATCACTCTTTCACCTTTTTCATCAAAAGCGCAAACAAGCTCTTCCGCTCCGTCACCAGTTCCGCCGTCGCCGTCATGCCGGCCTTTACAGGATACCGCTTCTTCTTGATTTCAAAAAATAATTTATCGACCCCGCCCCGGACGTGATAGACGTAGCGTCCCGCTTCCTCCTCGACGGCCGACGGTGCGACGGCGGATACCGTGCCTTCGAGCATCCCGTAGTCGGCGAAGGGGAATGCGTCGAATTTGTACTTGATCCGCATGCCCGGCTCGATGAACCCGATGTCCCGGTTGGGCACCGTCACATCCATGTAGAGGGGGCTGTCGTCGGGCAGGATGGTGCACAGCAGGTCGGATTCCTTCACGTATTCGCCGCCGTTCCGGAAGAGCAGTTCCGAAACCTTGCCCGGGCAGGACGCCCGGATGACCTGGTCGACCGCCTCGGCATCCCGCCCGTTCCCCGCTTCGCCGTGCCGGAGGGCGAGCATTTTCGCGCTCACCTCCAGTTCGCTGCGCAGCGAATGCAGGGCCGCTTCCTTTTCCAACCTCACGTTTTCGATCTGGCTTTCCAGGATCGCCTTGCGCTTGGCGTAGCTGTCGCGGGTGTTCTGAATCTCCTTCTCCAGGATATCCCTCTCCTTCATGGTGATGCGCTTCTGGGAATCCTGCTTTTCGATTTCGCTTCGCGCCTTTTCGAGGCGGCCCTTGAAGAAGTTGTACTCGCCCAGGGAAGTCATCCGTTTCTCGAAAAGCTTCCGCGTGTTCTCGAACTCCTCCGACAGGTTGGCTTTTTCCTTCTGCCAGTAGGCGATTTCCGATTCGATGCCGGCCACGGAGAGCCTGTTCTGTTCCAGCTTGAGCTGCTTGACGGAGAGGGTGTTTTCATATTCGCCGTCCAGGTGGTTCAATTCCTCGACGAGGGACTGCATCCTGGAGTTGTAGAAATCCTCTTTCAGGGGGATCGCCCGGTTGAGTTCCTCCACCTTCGAACGCCGGCTCACCGCTTCCTTGGACCGGATGAGAAACAGGGGGTCTCCCTTTTCGACCTGGGCTCCTTCCGCGATGTAAACCCTGTCGATCATGCCGCTGCGGTCGGAGTGCACCTTCACCTTGTGCGCCTCGGGCCAGGCCACGGCCCGGCAGGTGACGACGACGTCGATCCTGCCGAATACGGCATAGGCCGCGGCCGCAACGACGGTGAGCAGGCAGACGTAGAGGAGCCCCCGCGCCATGATGCGGGGCATCTGCCTCAGGCTCTCGTTGACCAGGGCGTTTTCCGAGATGTCCGGCTGCGCGGCGGC
>JAJFUA010000200.1 GCA_021372635.1 Desulfobacteraceae bacterium
AGATTCTTGTAAAACGGGTTCAAGAGAAAAGCCTCCTTGACAGGTAGTATTGTGAAGAAGAGACGTTTTGAGGGCAATGCACCGGCCCAGCCCTGTCTCGACTCGTCATGCGGCAACGAACAATAGCACGCCAAACATATAGTATAGCATACTCGCGGATGAAATGAACTGTATATCAAATTACGACCGCCGGGAAAAGCGGCAAACGCACCAAGTTCAACCGGAAAAGGCGGCGGGGTTCCATTTTTGCCTTCCTTCCCGGTTGCAGACGAGCGTCCGTGCGGACGAAACTTCCTCTCTGTTCCATCCTGCTTCGAGAACGGCAGAGTCCTTTTGCCTGTAATGGTTCCTGAACGCAAGGTAGAAAAAACACGCCGTGAAGGCGGTGAGGAATGCGGCGGGTAAAAAGCCCACCCTGAATCCCACCTCCCGGAACAGCATTCCCACGGTCGCCGAACTGGCCATCATGTCGAAACAGATGCAGGTGATGCAGCCTCCCATGGCCAGTCCCCGCGTTTCGACGGGAACGACTTCGCAAATGAGTGCGCCGGTGGCTGTGAACGCCACGCCCATGCTCATTTCCATCGCCTCGGAGCACAGAAGAAAAGGAACCAGCCTTCCGGAAAGGCCTGCTCCCGCCAGTGCTGCCGAATAGGCCAGCAGGCCGAAGAACCCCGGGATGATCCTGTTGGCGACCTTGTCGTTAAGATGCCCGAAAGGCAGGCGTGACCGTGCGTTCAACAGCGCTTGCGATGCAAATATAAAGCCGATTTTCTGCATGTCTACGCCCTTCCCGGCTGCGTGGCAAAAGCGTTCCCTCGAACGCCGGTTGCGCAGCATCGCGTTTGCGCCCCGGAAGAAGACGATCTCTGGGAAAAGTCAAAGCGGGTGTTAGGTGCCCCTTCGGGCCGGGGCAGCCCCCGATGAAGAAGTGCAGGGGGGGAATGCGTTGGCAAAAGGTTCGGGCGGGATATCAGCCGTCGCTCGATCTCGATTTGAAAAAACTGGCGGCAAGCTCGCTCATCATTTCCCCCACGATGTTCCTGACGTTTTCGGGCGCTGTCGCGGCCGTTCCGTGCCCCAGCACTTCCTCCGTGTAAATGGACGGATTGTCGAAGTTCCCCGCATCGCAACGGATGTGGTAAACGACCGGATAGTCTTCGCCGATCACCCAGACCCTGAATGTGATGTTGCCGATTTCCCTGTCCCTGGAAACCACCAGGTTCATCAACGTATCGGGATCCCTGGTCAGGTCTTCGTACGGAATTTCCTTGAAATAAGTCTTGTACCTGCTCCTGATGAGATCGAGGAGCTCCTTCTGCCGGAGGCCGATCTTCTCCGCATCGCCCAGGAGCGAGATCGCGATGACGCCGAAGCTGCGAATTTCACTGAATTCCCGATAGAGTTGCCTCGACTCCGATTCCGTCAGTCCACCCTGTTCCCGTGTCTGCGCGGGAGAGGGAGTCGGGGCGGCGACTGCGAGGATAAATACGAATGAGGCGAGCAGCAGGGCTCTCATGTTTACACCTCACCAGGGGAAGGTTCCGGCCGATTCTCCCAAAGAAAATGCACGTGCATTCCGGGATCAATAAAGGAATCGGCAGGATCTCCATGACTGCTTAATATATTTTCATCCCGAATGAGAGGAGCGCCCCGCCGATGTCAGCCGATTCCTCTGCCGGCCGTTAAAGAAATAATAAGTATTGGATGGGGTAAGATAAAGCGTCTGCGATCACGAATCGGAATAAACCGGAGAACCGACCCGATCGTCAGATCTTCTCCTTGAGAAGCTCTTTCAATTCATGGTGGACAATACGCCACATTTTGTCCTTCTCGTCGAATTGCAGGCGCATCTGGAGCGTTCTGCTCTGGAGGCTGGGATTGTGCAGATAGTAGAACCTATAGGAAACCTGGAGGGTTGCCGATTGCTTTTCTTCATTGAGGTTTACGCTTCTGACCTGAGCATCCATGAAACGCAGAGTGGCGTGCAGCTTGTCCGCAAGTTCCCAGAACTTTTCCTGCAAGGGGGGGCTCAGGCAGGTATAGGCGACTTTGTAGTCTTCCCAGTGCAATGCGGCGTTGAACCCTTCGACGGCTACCGTCAGGTTTTCCTGGCTGGGTTTCTTGCTGCCGAAGGAACCACATGAAATCAGGCACAATACCGTCAGAACGGTCAGACATGCGGTCAGGAACGCGCGCGAACTGTTCTTGAATCGATCCATGAGCCAACTCCTCCTGCGGTCGTGTGCGGCCCGTTTCGGACGGGGGTAAGGCCTGACATTTGCCATCTGTTCTTACGAACTAATATACTTCTTGCAAGCTTAATTCGCCTACTTTTTCACATCGTCGCGCTGTTCATTACGGGGTTTTTCAGCTAAAATAAAAACCTGCGCGAGGTGGTTCAGCACTATTTACGTTTTGCCGTTGAATTGCAACCATAAAGTCTCCACCGAGACTCACCGGGCAGGCCCCGGCTGCGCGTCGGCGCACGGGATACTGCTTCAGGGACTTCCACGGGACAGCGGCGATACCGCGGCGGAATTAAGGCTTCGAAGCATGAACGATGTACAAAAGATCGGGAATGGAGAGTCGGTGCCCATGTCGTGTTTCGTCTGGTGCAAGAAGGACGAATGCCGCATCCCGGCGTTCAGGTGCCTGCTCTGCAAGGATGGCTGCTATGCGGACCACGATACCGGAGAATGGGCCAGAGACACTCTGGACGAACTGATAAAATCCGGAAAATACAAGGAGCGTTACGTGATGAGAAGAAAAGAGGGTGCTGCCGCAAAGGATCTGTCCGCTGAAATGGAAAAGGAAGAGGCGATCAAGGAGGTGACGGTTGGAGACGAAGCCGGGGAAGGCCGCAGCGTGTTTCTCATGGAGGACGGGAAACTGAAGCCCTTCGCTCCCCAGGACTATACGGCCTCCACGCTTTACGAGGTGGTCGATTCCTATGCGGTCGAATGCCGGCTCGTCCGGCCGGACGACCCGGGCAGCATCCAGTACGAAGGGAAACGGCCCTCGAAGAAGACGGTGCCCATCGTGGTTGCCAAAAACGGAGACTGTATGCTGCTGGAGTCCTGGGAGGCACTGGAAGTGAAGCCGGAACAGCTTGCCGCCGCCCAGGAGGTGATAGGGGCCGTTCCCGTGCGGCAGGCGTTCGTGTTGCGAAGAAAATAGGATCAGCCCTGATTGCACTTTTCCGTTTCCGGCAGGGAATGCCCATCGTTCGTCGACGGACATACCGGCGCGTTGACGCATTGCAGGCGGCCGCCCCATTTTCCCTGCCCGGTCCCGGCCGCCTGTGCGGACCGGGACCTTGCGGCTTCCCGATAAAATTCGAGCGTCCGGTTCGCGATGCTCCTCCAGTTGAAGTACTCCTCGACCCGCTTTCGTCCCTTTTCTCCCATGGATCTCATGGCCTCCGGCGACTGCAACAGGCTGTCCACCACCGCCGTCGGATCCATTGTGTCGGCCGTTCCGGCCATAGGAGACATGCAAAATAAAGCAACCTTTATCTGCCACGAGTCCAATATTAAAGGAATGATAACATTATTATATCGCTATGGATAATGTATTTACACACTTGAACTGGTGCGGCTCCCGCCTTCTGAACCTTCCCGGTCTCCGTCCGACGGTGAAAACGAGTGTGTGCCCTCCCTTGTGCGGCCTGGAAAATAGCTCATTTCCATTGAAGAATTCTTTTGATGCTCTTATAATGCGCGGAATCCCGGTATGGAGTTCGAAGCTGAGCGAAGGGGGTTGACTCGTCGGCTTGGAACCGTGGCGGGACCTGAAGCGCACTGCTTGAATCGCACTGCGCATCCTGCGAGGTTGACTGAACTGACGTGGAGACCGAAGCACGGGTTGAGGTGACCGAACCCATCTGAGACGTTCAACCATGTGAATTGAAAAATTACAGAATAGGCGGCACGGGTGCCGGGGTCGAAGTGCCCGGTTCGGTGTCGGCCTGCGCCGGGGAGTTGGCCTTCTGGGGCACTCCCTTTTTCTTTGGGATGATAAAAGGCGGAGAGAGCCATGAATACGTCAAAAGTCTTAGCGTATTTCACCTTGAGTTTTGTGGGGCTGGCATGGGCCGCTGCCGCTTGCGCCGACGATCGGGGCATAGTGGTCCGCAGCGTCACGGAAGGAGCGTCGCGCCCGGAACAGCGTGTGGCCCTGGTAATCGGCAACGGAGCATATGAAAGCGCTCCGCTTCGAAATCCGGTCAATGACGCGAGAGTCATGGCCCGGGCGTTGCGGGAACTCGGTTTCGACGTAGCGGAGAAGGAAAACCAGACTCAAAAGGACATGAAGCGCGAAATCCAGGCATTTGGCCAAAAGCTGCTCAAAGGCGGCGTAGGCCTTTTCTACTATGCCGGGCACGGGATGCAGGTGAACGGAAGGAATTATCTGATCCCCGTCGGAGCGAGCATCGAACATGAGAAGCAGGTGGAGTACGAAGCGGTCGACGCCGGTGCCGTACTGACGGAGATGGATTATGCCAGGAACCGTCTGAACATCGTCATCCTCGATGCCTGCCGCGACAATCCCTTTGCGCGCAGTTTCCGTTCCAGCGCCCAGGGTCTTGCCAGCCTGAACGCCCCCACGGGCACCCTCATCGCCTATGCCACGGCCCCGGGGTCGGTCGCCAACGACGGCCCGGGTGAAAATGGCGTCTATACGGGCGAACTCGTCCGAGCCATGCACTCGCCTGGTGCGAAGATAGAGGACATATTCAAGCAGGTCCGCTCGGCCGTCCGGGAATCGACTCAGGGGAAGCAGATCCCATGGGAGTCTTCATCCCTGGAAGGCGACTTCTATTTCAAGGCGTCCACAACCGCCGGCGCCGCTCCGGGGTTCGGCCCGGAGCGCACCGTAACGGCCCCCGCCGCCCAGCAGACGGCTCAGGTGCCACAAACGCCGCAAACGCTTCGGAGCGAAGCGCCTGCCAGGGCGGTGAAGACCTGGAAAGAGCCCGTTACGGGCATGGAGTTCGTCTGGGTGCCGGCGGGCTGTTTCCTGATGGGGAGCCCCCAGACCGAAAAGGGCCGGGACCCGGATGAATCGCCCGTGCACGAAGTTTGCGTGGACGGGGTCTGGATGGGGAAAATGGAAGTGACCAACGGACAGTTTCGCAAGTTTCAACCGAATCATGACAGCCGGGACTATTCCGGCTTTTCCCTCAACGGGGACAACCAGCCGGTCGTGTACGTAAGCTGGGCGGATGCCGTCAATTTTGCCCAGTGGCTGCAAACCAAGAACGGCGGGCAGTACAAGTTCAGGCTGCCGACCGAGGCGGAGTGGGAATATGGCTGCCGGTCGGTCTCGGATTCCGCCCGGTACTGGGGCGACGGGGCTTCCGCCACGTGCGCGCATGAAAACGTTGCCGACCAGACCGCTTTCCGGCAATGGGGAATCGAGAATACGCACGACTGCGACGACGGCTACGCGGCGACCGCTCCCGTGGGCGCCTTCCAGTCGAACGGATTCGGGCTTCACGACATGTTGGGAAACGTCTGGGAGTGGGTGCTCGATGTTTACAGCGTGGATGCCTATATTCGGCACGACCGGAAGAACCCCGCAAATACCAACGAAAGCCTGGGTTCGGATCGCGTGATTCGCGGCGGGAGCTGGCACAGTGGTCCCAATGGGGTTCGCTGCGCCGAGAGGGGCAGCGGCCTGCCGGGCGGTATGAACGACGACCTGGGGTTCCGCCTTGTCCGGGAACCCTGACGGCTTCGGGGAGATGCTTGCGCCGCACGCTTTCCGCGGCGGGAGGAGAAGGCTATGTTCAAGTTGCGAAAGAATAGGATGCGTACGGCTCTGGCAGGCTTTGTTCTTGGCCTGCTGTTCCTGGGGGCTGGGATGACCGGGTTGCCCGGCGCGTCGTGCCGTGCCGCTCAGGGCGAAGACACGGATATTGCCTTTCGGTGGGCATTCGGAGTGCTGTCCGGTTCGGGAAACGAGAGGAAGCTGGAACCTGTCACTCGCGACACCACACTCCAGACGGGCGATCAGTTGAAAATGATGGTCGAACTGGAACGGCCGTGTTTCGTCTATGTGATCTACCACAACGCCCAGGACGGCCTGAAGCTTCTTTTCCCCTACTCGGTCGGCCAGTTCGAGTCGGATTACCGGGTATCCAGGAAATACTATATTCCGCAGGGGGATGCATGGCTGGAGCTGGACAACAGGCCGGGGCAGGAAACCTTTTACCTGATCGCGTCGGCACGGAGACTTGACGGCCTGGACGATCTGCTCCGTGCCTATGAATCCGCCGATGCATCCCGGAAGGCCGATATTGTCCGCGATATTCTGGCGGAGATTCGCAATCTGCGGAAACAGCACCGGGAATTTGTCGCTCTACCCGAGCGCCCGGTGGCGATCGGAGGTTCCGTTCGCGGCCTGGAGAAGCATTCCGGAGCCGGACGTCCGGATGTGGCCTCCATTGCCGAGGAAGTGCAGTCGAGCGGTTTTGTCGCAAGGGCGTTCACCATCGAGCACCAATAGAGACGTCCCGGGCACGGTGCCATCTGGATATCTATGAAAGTTTTTGCACGCGAAAATACGGTCAAAGTCACCAGCGTACTGGTGCTGGCCTCGCTCCTGCTCGCTCATGCCTGCTTTCGGCTGCTTCCAAGGGTCCTGGAAACTTGGAATGCCCAGATCGTGGACAAACTGTTCCAACTGCGCTCCGGGAGCGAAGAGTTTCGTCCGCGATACGACAAGACCGTAGTCCACGTGGACCTGAACAACACAACCATCCACCAGCTCAACAATTTCTACCTGAATCGTTCCCACTACGCCCGTGTCGTGCGGAATCTCGCCGCAATGGGCGCCGGCGCACAGGTCTACGACTTCATCTTCGCCGCGCGGTCCGGTGAAGAGGAGGACAGGGCGTTGATCGACGCCGTTCGATCGGCTGGCAGCGCCTATTTCGGCGTGGCTTTCTCTCTGATGGAAGGGCAGCCCGGCGAGAAGGAGCCCTCCGGGAACAGCGAAGCGCTCCGATTCCTGGATCGCACGTTGTGGAAAGTCTCCGTAAGGGGCGACCCTTCGTTTCTGCCCTCGGGCATACAGGCCCTGCCCACCTTCCAGGAACTCGCTTCCGCCTCCCGCGGACTCGGTTTTCTCAGTATCCGGCCGGACGACGACGGCATATTCCGGCGCGTCCCCCTGCTCGTGAGGTACAACGACGGCTTTTACCCCAGCCTTCCGTTCCGGGTCGTTTGCGACTATCTGCACGTTGCGCCGGAGAAGATCGAAGTCGTCCCGGGCAGGTCCATCACGCTCAAGGATGCCGCCAGGCCCGGCGGGCAGACCCGTGACGTGAAAATTCCCATCGACGGCCGCGGCAATATGATCGTGAATTTCATCGGCCCGTGGGAACGGATGAACCACTACAACTTTGCGGACGTCTTCCGGGCTTCCGACGACCGCGACGAACTGGAAATGTGGAGGGAAGAGCTTTCCGGGAAGATCATCCTGCTTTCGGACGTCACCACCGGCTCAGCCGATATAGGGCCGGTGCCCACGGACGTCAACTTCCCGCTGAGCGGACTCCATGCCAACGTGATGCACACGATTCTCACCGGGCAGTTTCTGCGGGAACTCGACGGCTTCGAAATGCTCGGCGTCGAGCTGGCCCTCATGGGAATCGTCCTGCTGCTTTCCGTCACCTGCTCGCCGCTCGTATTTTCGCTGGGCATGGTCGCGCTCGGGGCAGTCTATCTCGGGACTGCCGCAACGTGCTTCCTGTACGGCAGCATCGTCCTGCACGTTCTCCGGCCCCTTTTTTTCCTGCTGTTCGCCGCGGGATCGGTGTCCGGCTATGGATACCTGAGCGGCGAGAAGGAAAAGGAGGTCCTCCGGCGGACCTTTGAATCCTACTTCGCTCCTTCCGTGGTCCGGAAGATCATGGCGAACCCTCATCTCATTGCCGAGGGGGGGCAGAAGAAGGAACTGACGGTACTCTTCAGCGATATTAAAAGCTTTTCGACTCATTCCGCCGGGCTGGCGCCCGATGTGGTCCAGAGGTTTCTCAACGAATACTTCGAAGCCATGGTGGACATAGCCTTCAGCTACGAGGGAACGGTCGACAAGTACATCGGGGACGGTTTCATGGTGTTTTTCGGCGACCCGGAACCTCAGGCGGACCATGCGCAGCGGTGCGTGCGCGCGGCCATCGCCATGCAGAAGAAGGCGAGGGAACTCGATGCGCTGTGGCAGAAGCGGGAAGGCATTCCGCTCCGCATACGCATCGGGATCAATACCGGCGAGATGATCGTCGGCAATATGGGTTCCGCGAGGAGACTGTCGTACACGGTCTTGGGGGCTGCCGTAAACCTGGCCCAGAGGCTGGAAACCAATGCGCCCGTGGGGGGGATCCTGATCGGTCCGGCCACCTACGAGAAGATTTGCGGGGAAATCCCCGTCCGGCCCCTGGGAGAGATGTCTTTCAAAGGCCTGGACGTTCCCGTGAACGTCTACGCGGTGCCTCTCGGACCGGAGGAAGAGCCCGCAGACCGCTGATCCCGTGGGGAACTCTTGCCTTCCTGAATGCAGTCTTGCGCCCGCCGCCGCGCGGGAATTGCCCAGCCAAATTGCCGAGGGAACCCCGGGCGGTTTGTCAGTTGGCTTCCCTTATGACGAGCCCTTCCGTCCTCTCCTTGCGATTGAATTCGGCCGCGAAGCGCATGGCCCCGTCCCTGCTGTCGAAGGAACCCACCATGACGCGGTTCCACCTGCCGCCCCCGTTCAGGTCGATCGATTCCATCCTGGCCGGATATCCCTTGGATTTGAGCTGTTCCACCAGTTTTTGGGCATTGTCCATATCCCTCAGGGAGGCGATGAGCAACGTGAAATGCTCCCCCATGCGGGGAGGCGGGGCCACTTCCTGAACGGTGGTCGGCGGCGACGGTTTTGCCGTTTCCGCCGGGGGGGCCGATTCCTGGGCCGGGCGTTGGGACGACTTTGACTTTTGTTTTGCCGAATCGGCCGGAACCTGCTTGCTGTTCGCTTCCGGCGCCGGCGAGGCGAGTTGCGTGGGATCCGCGGCGCTCGTCTCGGGCACGGGAATGCTTTTCTGCGTCAGATCCTCGTAGTAGTTGAGGGACTGGAGGATCTTCTTTTGATCTTCCTGGGTCTTTTTCGGGTTCTCCCAGGTTTCGGCAGGGTTTTCAGGAACGGGCTCGCTTTCACGGCCCAGTCCGAGAAACCTCATAAAATCCGCTTTGTAGGAAGTTTCTTCCGAACTGACCTGGGGTATGCCCCTGCCGACCAGGATGCCGAACGCGAACATCCAGGAGAGGGCCGCAAACAGAAAAAAACAGTACACGCAGAACCGGGCAACGCTCAGTTCAATCCTGATCTTCAACGGCTTCGCTTCGTTGGCGGCCGGGGAAGGGGGCTGATCGGTCAAGCTCTGGCGCGTCATGATGAACTCTTCCTGCTCTCGTTCTGAAACAATACGATACGGTTCCTACATCTTCTCCGGGGCGTTCACGCCGAGCAGGTTCAATGCGTTTCGGAGCACTACGCGAACGGCGGCGGCGAGATGCAGTCTGGCGCGTGTCAGCTCCGGATCGTCGCCGAGAATGCGGTTCTGGTTGTAATAGCTGTGGAACAGGGAAACGAGTTCGTGCAGGTAGTAGGGGATGTAATGGGGTTCCAGGGACCTGGCGCAATTGGCCAGCACTTCCGGGTATTCGCCGAGGAGCTTGATGATTTCGAACTCCTGCGGAAGTGCGAGGTGTTCCAGGCCCTCCGGTTGCCCGCTGGGATCAAACGAGACGCCGCGCTCCCTCGCTACCTCGAAAATGCTGCACAACCTTGCATGGGCGTACTGCACGTAGAAAACCGGGTTGTCGTTGCTCTGCATTTTCGCGACTTCCAGGTCGAAGTCGAGGGGACTGTCTGATCTGCGCGTCAGGAAGATGAAACGGGCGGCGTCCTTGCCCACCTCGTCGATCACTTCGCGAAGCGTGACGAATTCGCCGGCGCGCGTGGACATGGCGACCAGGTTTCCGGAACGGAGCAGGTTCACCAGTTGGACCAGGATGATTTTCAGGTCGGTGCGCCGCCTTCCCATCGCTTCGATGCCGGCCAGCATGCGCTCGACATATCCGTGGTGATCCGCTCCCCAGATGTCCACAACCGCGTCGAACCCCCGGTCGAACTTGTTCTTGTGATAGGCCAGATCGGCGGCGAAGTACGTACTGATCCCGTTTGCGCGAATGACCACGCGGTCCTTTTCGTCTCCGAAGGCCGTGCTCCGAAACCATTTCGCACCTTCCTCGTCGTAAATGTACCCTCTTTCCTGCAAGGCTTCGATGGTCGTAGCGATGGCATTTTCATCGTGCAGACTCTGTTCGCTGAAATACCGGTCGAACGAGACGCCGAAGACCGACAGGTCGTCTTTGATTCCGGCGAGGATGTGGTCACCGGCATACCGGGTGAAGACCGGCAGAACGTCGTCCAGAGGGGCGCGATGGTACCGGTCCGAGAACTCGCGGCGAAAATCCTCGGCGAGTTCGCGCATGTAATCGCCCCGGTAATGGCCCTCGGGAAACTCGATCTTTTCTCCGAGAAGTTCCTGGTAGCGGTAGTACAGGCTGCGGCCCAGGGTGTTCATCTGGTTGCCGGCGTCGTTGATGTAGTATTCCCGCTCCACCGTATAGCCGCAGGCCGTGAGGATGTTGGCCAGCACGTCGCCGGTGGCTGCGCCCCTTCCGTGACCGATGTGGAGCGGCCCCGTGGGATTGGCGCTGACGAATTCGACCTGGACCAGCTTGCCGCGGCCCATCTGCCCCTGGCCGTAGGTGTCGGGGGCCGTGAGGATGTCCCGAACGACTGCATGCCAGGCGCCGGCGCGTACGAAAAAGTTGATGAAGCCGGGACCGGCGATTTCGATTTTTTCAAATATCCCGTTGGACTCGCTGATGTTTTTTACGATTTGCGTGGCGATTTCCCTGGGATTCCGCTTCAGCTGACGTGTCAGGCTGAGAGCGACGTTGGTGGCGAAATCCCCATGCTGTGCGAGTTTGGGTATGGAAAGCTCAATGGGGATATCGAGGGGAGTGGTGCCGAGCAGTGGGGCGATCGCGCCCTCGATCATCTCGATGATTCTGTTCCGAACGGTGGTCATTTTCCTGGATTCTCCTTTATTATCTAATCCTGAATGCGCGCGAAAATTATATATCACCGGCGCGACGCGGTGCAAGGCCGTTGGCTCGCCGCCGGGAAGACGGCAGCCTGCATCGCCTGATGCCACAAGGATGCAGGTGGAATGCCCGCCTGTTTCTTGCACAGCGGCCTGCTTTTCCGTCAGCACGAAACAGTTGCCGGACCAAGGGCGATCAGCCTTACAGGCGTTCCGTCCCGGGGCCGTCAATTCTGCATCAAGGAGGAGCATCGGTCGACGATAAAAAATTAATGTAACAGGAACTCCGGCACATTCCAAAAGGAAAAACCCGGCCCCGGGGTCCGGGAGCGCGGATTGCAGAAGGCATGACAGGCGAACCCGCCCAAACATTCGCTAAAGTGTTGTGCACCTCGAGCCGATAGAAAATGGGGATGCCTGCGTTTTGCAGCCTTGCGCGATGCCCGGCGCGTCCACCGGGAAGAGATGAGCTATGGCGATCAGTGGTATATCGGGTCTCGACAGTTCCTATGGAATACCGTTCGCCGCCGCGGCGGGGACGGCCCGGGGTGCGACCACGGGTTCCGAGTGCGGAGCGAATGAACTTTCCGTCGGCGGGACGCAGGCCGGCCGGAATGCCTGTGCGAAAAATGAAGGCGTTGGGGCAGACGGCATCGGGGGAACCGGGTCGGGTTCAAGGGCCAAAAACGGCGAACCTCTGACCGCCGAGGAGCAGGACCGGGTACGGGAGCTCAAGAGGCGCGATGCCGAGGTAAGGGCTCACGAACAGTCGCACCTGGCGGCCGGCAGCCAGTATACGAGGTCGGGGGCGTCCTACGAGTTCACTGCCGGCCCGGACGGTGTCCAATATGCCGTTGGGGGAGAAGTATCCATCGATACGTCGCCCATCGCCGACGACCCGTCGGCAACCGTCAGGAAGATGGCGGTTGTGAAACGGGCGGCACTCGCCCCGGCGCGCCCTTCCGGCCAGGATTATTCCATT
The DNA here is from genome assembly GCA_021372635.1 of Desulfobacteraceae bacterium. Lineage (GTDB taxonomy): Bacteria > Desulfobacterota > Syntrophobacteria > Syntrophobacterales > Syntrophobacteraceae > JAJFUA01. The sequence goes on from JAJFUA010000200.1 coordinate 12,147, forward strand.
GCCGCAAAGGCGGAAGCCTCGGCCGCCGAGGCTCGTCAGGAAATGCAGAAGCAGGCTGCCGGGAAAGTCGGCACCGGTTCCGGTTTTCAGGCCGGGACGAAAGGCACGAACCTGGACAGGACAGCCTGACAGGAATCCCCGACGAACAGCGATCCTGCCGCGCGGTATCCCGCCGAAGGTTTGCCTCACCCCCCAAATCATTCCCTCGAGTAGAGACATTCCGGATAGTTTCGACTTCCGCTGCGATGATTTCCCTGCGAAACGCCGATTCTGAATGACAGGGGCGCCGCAATCGCGGCGGGCCGCACAAAAGTACCCTTTGCTCGGAGCGAAAAATATGTTAGCCATGCGCACGCAAGTCGAAATCGGGCCGATCCTCTGTTAAGGAATGCCGTGATGATGGAATATCTGATTACCGTGGCCGGGTTGATATGCTTTTTCGAGGGCTTGCCCTACCTGGCATCGCCGGAACATCTGAAGAAGTGGCTTCAGCAGGTATGTTGCGCTCCGAACCGCTACCTTCGAATGCTCGGAGGGGCCCTCATGCTCATCGGGCTTCTCCTGGTCTATTGGGGGCGCACGCATGGAGGGTAGGTCGGAAGAGGTTACCTACCGGCTTGAGGATTATGCCTACGAACTTCCCCAGGAACTGATCGCCCAGCATCCCTGTGCCGGGCGTGACGCGTCGCGCCTGCTGATCATGGACCGGAACACCGGAAGGACTGTGCACGGGATGTTCGCCGATGTGCGCGGCTATCTGAAACCCGGGGATGTCCTCGTCCTGAACGATACGAGGGTCGTACCGGCGCGGGTGCGCGGAACGAAAGAGTCGGGGGGCAGGGTGGAACTGCTGGTGATGGACCCCTACAAGTCTCCGGAACTCGGTAGGCGTGACGGGTATTCCTGCCTGGTCAAATCTTCGAAACGCACCGCCGCGGGCAGCGCCATCCTGCTGCCGGACGGCAGCAGGGCGAGGGTCATGGATGCGCCCGAAAACGGCAGGGCGAAGGTGCTTTTCCCTGATGCCGTTCCCTTCCTGGAACTGCTGGACCGCATCGGGGACATTCCTCTTCCGCCGTACATCCACCGGGAGGGCAGCGCCGCGGGGGATGCCGAGGATTATCAAACGGTGTATGCAGCGCGCCCCGGGGCCGTGGCGGCCCCGACTGCCGGCCTGCACTTTTCCAGGGGCCTGCTGAAGGATCTGGAGTGTTGCGGCGTCGAGATGCTTGCGGTGACTCTTCACGTTGGGTACGGGACGTTTGCGCCCATCCGGGAGACGGATATCCGGGAGCACCGCATGCACGAGGAATACGTGGAAATCTCCCATGAGACAGTGGAACGGATCGTGAAGGCGAAAGGCGAAGGACGCCGGATCGTCGCCGTTGGCACCACGGTGGTTCGTACCCTGGAATGGGCGTCCTGCGAAACCGGTCTGCTCCAGGCGCGCAGCGGGGCTTGCAAGCATTACATTTTTCCGGGATACCGGTTCAATGTCGTGGATGCCATGATCACGAATTTTCATCTCCCGGGGTCGACGTTGCTGCTCCTGGTATCGGCGTTTGCCGGGCGCGAGCCCATACTGGCCGCCTACCGCGAGGCGATCGCGGAGCGCTATCGCTTCTTCAGCTATGGAGATGCGATGCTGATTCTGTGATGCGCCCGCGTTGCTTTCGCATCCGAACGCCCGGGTGCGCCGGACCGAACCCCTGAGAAAAACTGTATTCCGCCGGTTTCCCGGCGCAGGAGGATTCTTCAAGTTGAAATTCGACATGATCGCCCGTGACCCCTCTTCGAGGGCTCGCCGGGGGAGACTGCAGACTGCCCACGGCACGATCGAAACGCCGGTTTTCATGCCCGTCGGAACCCAGGCGACCGTAAAGAGCGTTTCTCCGGATGAACTCGAGGATCTGGGAGCGCGGATCATCCTGGGGAACACCTACCATCTGTACCTGAGACCCGGCGCGGAGAGAATCGCCCGGCTCGGCGGTCTGCACGCGTTCATGCACTGGGATGGCTCCATCCTTACCGACAGCGGTGGTTTTCAAGTGTTCAGCCTGGCCAAGATCAACAAGATCGAAGAGGGAGGGGTCGTCTTCCAGTCCCACATCGACGGTTCGAGGCATATGCTCGACCCGGAGGGGGCCATGCGGATCCAGGGGCACCTTGGGTCGGACATCGCCATGTGTTTCGACGAGTGCACATCGTACCCGGTAACCTATGACTATGCGGCGGGCTCGATGCAGCGGACGGTGCGGTGGGCGGCGCGGTGCAAGGCGGCCCGCACGCGGGAGGACCAGGCCGTTTTCGGGATCGTCCAGGGAAGCGTGTTCAGCGACTTGAGGATGTCCTGCCTGGAGCAGCTCATGGACATCGGTTTCGACGGGTATGCGCTGGGCAGCCTTTCCGTCGGCGAGTCCAAGGACGAGATGCTGTCCGTCCTGGAAACACTTGCGCCCGCGCTTCCCGAAGGCGCGCCCCGCTACGTGATGGGGGTGGGAACGCCTGAAGACCTGGTGGAAGGTGTACGGGCCGGGGTGGATATGTTCGATTGCGTGATGCCGACCCGCAATGCCCGCAACGGCATGCTCTTCACTTCTTCCGGAAGCATCCAGATCAAGAACAGCAGGTACGCGGACGATCCGGAGCCGATCGAAACAGGTTGCACCTGCTATACATGCCGGCGTTTTTCGCGGGCGTATCTGCGTCACCTGTTCATGGCGCGCGAGATTCTCGCCTATCGGCTCAATACCCTTCACAACCTGCACTATTACCTGGCGCTGATGGCCGGAATGCGCGACGCGATCGAAAAAGGCACCTTCGAGGAGTGGCGCGGGCGCTTTTACTCCCTGCGCGACGGCGCGGCCGAGGCTCAGGGCGGAACGGGTGACGCGGGTCCCTGATCGGCGTCGAAATAGAGACCAGCATTGATGATTCATGCCTGGATTTGGATACCGGAATTCGAAGGAGTTGTCGATGCTTTCTGAAAAAAGGTTTCAGCTTCGAAAACGGCGGGCAGGGGAGGATTTGAGCGAACCGAATATGACGTTTCGCCGGCCGTTTTCACGGTGCCGCGCGTGGGGACCGGCACGCCATCCGCGGCGTCCCCATTCGGTTTTCCGGTTTTAAGACATTGACAATCCCCACAAAATGTCGTTTATAGTAACCGCTCATTTGCACCGGAAAAGAATGGAAATTAGAATGAGAATAGCCGGTTCCGGAAATCCTGGAGCGGGCTCGCGCAGGTTTTTCCATTGAAAGGTGTCCTAATATCACTAAAAAGGGAGGAAAGCATGGACTGGGTCAGCATGGCGTATGCAATGGGGACGGGAGGACAGGGTGGAGCCGGAGGAGCGGGCGGTGGGTTGGCCGCTTTCGGACCACTGATCTTCATGGTGGCGATTTTCTATTTTCTCCTGATTCGTCCTCAGCAGAAGAAGCAGAAAGAGCATAAGAACATGCTTGCCAACCTGCAAAGGGGGGACACTGTGGTCACCCAGGGCGGAATCAAGGGAAGAATCATGGGATTGACCGATACGGAAATCACCCTGGAGATTGCCGAAAAAGTCAGGATCAAGGTCCTGCGAGGATACATCGGGGCGGTACTGGCAAAAGGCGAAGCGACCAAGAGCGAACCTGCCGAGTGATCCTTTTCCGTATGCACGATGGTGTCATGCAATTGTGGGCACTACCGAAAGGGGAGGGGTGCCTTTCTTTATGGAATGGAATATCTGGAGGAGCCGGCCTGCAACTGCCCATCATCCTCTAGCTTTCGCTCCCGGGAAACGGACGCACAGTCCGGGAGAGGAGGCTTCATCCCGTGGACGGGAAGGATGTGCCGGACCGGGCTCTTTTGAACTTCGGGAGAAGTCGCTTTGAAGAACCTAAATTTACGAGAGATTCTGGTCGTCGTGATTCTGCTCCTGGGCATCGTCTACCTGATGCCCACGATGAGTTCGTCTCTGCCCTCATGGTGGTCGAAGGCGCTGCCGACGCAGAAGATCCATCTGGGGTTGGACCTTCAGGGAGGAATGCACCTTGTTTTGGAGGTTGAGGCCGACAAAGCCGTGGAAAACGCCGCGGAACGCACCGTCGAAGAACTGAAGGAATCGCTCCGGACGCAGCGTGTCGGCTTCAACAAGATCGAGAGGACGAGAGGCTGGGAGATTGAGATATTACTGCCGGGTCCCGAGCAGCAGAACGACTTGCGGCAGGCCCTGGAGAAGAGCTTTCCCAATCTGCGGTGGGTGACGAGTGAAACGGTATCCGGCGGCGCGCGAACGATCCTGACGCTGCAGGACACCGAAGTACAGCGGATCCGAAAAATGGCGATCGCGCAGGGCCTGGAGACGATCCGCAACAGGGTGGACCAGTTCGGAGTCAGTGAACCGGATATTCGGCCCGAAGGAGAGGATCGCATTGTCGTCCAGCTTCCGGGTATCAAGGATCCCCAGCGGGCCGTCGCCCTGATCGGGAAAACGGCCCTCTTGGAGTTCAAGATCGTAGCCGAAGGTGTGAGCCCGTCCGATGCCAAGAGCGGGAAACTTCCGGGTGGAGCCAAGGTCTATCCCATGAAGCGGGACAAGAGCGGCCAATCCGAAGGCCAGATCGTCCTGCAGGACAGGACGCTCATGACGGGTGGGGCGATCTCCAACGCTCAGGTGCACATCGACAGCCAGTATAATACGCCCTACGTTTCGCTGGAATTCGACCCGGAAGGGGCACGAGCTTTTGAACGGATCACGGAAGCGAACGTGAAAAAGCGCCTGGCGATCGTTCTGGACGGCGTCGTTTACTCTGCGCCGGTGATCCAGGAAAAGATCGGGGGCGGAAAGGCCAGCATCACGGGTTCCTTCTCGATGGAAGAAGCTCGCGACCTGGCGATCGTATTGCGGGCGGGCGCACTGCCGGCACCGGTAAAGGTATTGGAAGAACGCACGGTGGGTCCGGCCCTGGGCCAGGATTCCATCAATAAGGGGGTTCTCGCATCCCTGATCGGCGGGATCGGCATCATCATTTTCATGGTTATCTATTATCGCGGGGCGGGTTTGATTGCCGATATCGCGCTGGCTTTGAACATCTTCCTTCTCCTTGGGGGTCTTGCCGCCTTCGGGGCAACCCTGACCCTGCCGGGTATTGCGGGTATCGCTCTCACCATCGGTATGGCCGTCGATGCGAATGTCCTGATATACGAGCGCATCCGTGAAGAATTGCGCCTGGGTAAGACACCGAGGGCGGCGATCGACACCGGATACAGCAGGGCGACCATCACCATCATGGATTCCAACATTACAACCATCATCGCCGCAGCGGTGCTTTTCCAGTTTGGGACCGGACCGATCAAGGGCTTTGCCGTTACTTTGACCATCGGCCTTCTTACCAATCTGTATACGGCCATCGTGGTGACGCGGGTTATCTTCGACTATCTCCTGCAGCAGCGGCGGGTGCGTGAACTGAGCATCTAGTCAGGCTTTATCAAGAAAAGGGGTAAACGGCATGGAATTCATCAGGCCCAATACTAACATAGACTTCGTCGGATTTCGGTACAAAGCTTTCGCGCTTTCCGGCATTGTTCTTCTTATCGGTTTGGCCGCTCTGTTTCTCAGGGGCGGGCTGAACTTCGGGGTTGACTTCGCCGGTGGGACGGCCATCCAGATCAAGTTCAAGAATGCGACCAGCCCCGACGACATACGCAACGCTCTCAAGGATATAGTTTCCCAGAGCGCTGTCCAGCAGATCGGTTCGTCCGGAGACAATGAGTACCTGATCCGGGCCGACACCACCACGTCGGAACTGAAGAGTTTTTCCCACACGGTGGAGTCGGAATTGACGAAGGTCTACGGGGAGGGAAACGCCACCGTGATGCGCGTGGAGGTGGTCGGTCCGAAGGTCGGAGAGGATCTTCGGCAGAAAGCCCTTCTCGCCATGTATTACGCGCTGCTCCTGATCACCATCTACGTATCCGGCCGCTTTGAGTTCAAATGGGCCGTCAGCCTGGTGATGGGCGGTGTTCTGATTGGAGGTCTGTATTTTCTCGAGGCGCTCGGATTCAACGTGATCGCTCTAAACGTAGCTGCTTTGATCATCACCATCGCTCTCTGCTGGTTACTCCAGTTGCCGTATGCTCTCGGTGCGCTGATCTCACTCCTGCACGATATCCTGATCACCGTGGGCATTTTCGCGTTGTTCGACAAGGAGTTCACCCTGGAGGTGCTCGCCGCGCTGCTGACACTTGCCGGCTTTTCCCTGAACGATACGATCGTCGTGTTCGACCGTATCCGCGAGAATCGGCACAAGGACAGGAAGCAGAGCTACAGCGAACTGATCAACGTGGCCGTCAACCAGACCCTGAGCCGCACCATCCTGACCAATGGCACGGTCTTCTTCGTGGTGATCTGCCTTTTCCTTTTCGGGGGAACCGTAATCCACGATTTTGCTTTCGCCATGCTGATCGGCGTCTTTACCGGGACATTTTCCTCGATCTACATCGCGAGCCCCATTCTTATCTTTTATGAAGAGCTCAAGAAGAGATCGAAATCCGGGGGGCGGCCTTCTCCGGCCTAGCGGTGCTACGGTGCTTGGGAGGGGATAAAGGAACGTACTGTCGTTTCCGATGACCGTTCCGATAGCGAATAAGCAGGGGGGCTTCCGGGCATTCAGCCCGGAAGCCCCCCTGCAGTTTCGAAGCTATTACGGCGCAATCCGTCTACTGATCCCTCTCAAGGTCCGTCCGAGATCCTTTGGGCACGGACACGGTAAAGACCACCTGGGTGTTTTCCTGCGTGAAGGACAATAATCCGCCCATATTCTCCAGAAGTTGATAGCACAATGGAAGCCCGATGCTTTCACCTCCTTCGTCGAAAGGCATAAATAGCAGTTCAGGGCGTTTCAGCTTTGTCCCGTGTACCTCGTTACTGAAATCGATATGAATGTTTTGCTCGGTCTCATACGTCCTGATGACGACCTCCCCAGCTTTTTTCATGGAAGACAGGGCGTTGCGGATCAGATTGATGCCGACCTGCGCGATGATGTCCGGGTCGAGAAACACTGTGGGGAGATTCTCGTTCAGTTCCATGCGGAATGTGACGCCGTGGGCCTTCGCGTGGAGGGCCAGGAGTTCCACGCATTCTACGAGCACCTCGTTGATGGAGAACTCCCGGCGACTGAATTCGACCGGTGTGAGGTAGGTCCTGATCCTGCCGAGCATCTTCTCGAGACGTTCGGATTCCCTCAGGATGATGCGCGTTTCAGCGGCTTCGGGGAACCGGTTGAGGAGCCTCCTGGCAAAGCCCCCGATGCAGACCAGCGGGTTGCGGATTTCATGGGCCACTTCGGCGGCGATGATGCCGAGCGTATTCAACTTCTCTCGCTGGAGCAGGGTCTTTTCGAGCAAGACTCGATCCGAGATGTCGACGATAATCCCTTCGATATATTCCCCCTCCGTTTCCGCATCGCTTTCGGCACACGGGATACACTTGAGGATACCGTGCACGACGTGTTCGTCCTTGTGGGTAAACCGGCACTCCATGGTGAAGGAGAAACATTTTGACTGGAACGCTCGACGCAGGAGGCTTTCTACCTTGGGACGGTCTTCCGGGTTGATCCTTTCGAGGAGCCATCCGCTCGTCAGCATCGCTTCCTGCGGAGTATAGCCGAGGATGGAAAGGCTTGCCTGGTTGACGAAGTCCAGGTCCAGGCTGTCGTGGAGCCTGAAGATGAGCATGGGAGAATTCTGAACGAGCCGAAAATAGCGTTCCTCCGCGCGACGTGCGCGCTCACTGAGAGCCTTTCGATCCTGGATCTGTTTGAGACAGAAGACGATGTCCGCGGTGCTGAACGGCTTTCGAATATAGTCGGAGGCGCCGAGCTTGATGGCCTGCACCGCATTGTCTATGGAGGCGAAGCCCGTTACGATGACAATTTCGCAGTGCGGATTCGCTTTCTTGATGTGTGAAGCCAGTTCGAGGCCGGTGATCGCGGGCATGTTGATGTCGATGAAAGCCAGGGAAAAGGTCCGTCGCTCCAGCGCTTCCACGGCGTCTGCGGGATTGGTGAAAATGACAGGTTCAAAGCCTTCCGCTCTCAAGATCGACGCTATGAGTTCGCAGAGGCTTGGTTCGTCATCGACAATCAGCACCGTTTCAGGAACCGAACTGTCCAGCATCGCGCCCTCCTGCCTGCCGGTATGCATCGAATACCCGGCGTACCGTAACGGCTATGTTCTGCATCACGAACGGCTTCAGGATGTATTCACCGATTCGCGCGCTAATCTCTTCACTCGTGCGGCGCATATGGGCACGCCGTGTCGTCCCTGAAGAGGAAAGGGGACCCCTCGTAGATCTCCTGGATTCCATGGCCGAGCATGTCGGTTGGCGTACACGTTTTCCTGTTTTCGTCGTGTATCCAGGCGCCTTCCAGGGCCGTTTCGAGGATTCGGCGGTATCTCTTTCTCCTCGCTACTTCGGAGTTTTTCCTCGGACCGCCCAGGAGAAACGTGTTGTAGCTGCGGGTTCTTGCGAATTCCAGTGCTTCGTCGCAGGTAGCTTTCCAATCCAGGCGGTGCCGGGGGGCTGGAATTTCGGCGAGGATATCCCCGGCGAAGACACAATCGTCTTCATCATCGTCGATCAGGAGGATGTCGAGTTCCCGTAAACTCATGCCAGGCTCTTTCGGAGGTTGCAGGCTTGGAGAAAGGACCGGCGACGGGGAGGCTGTACTTTATAAGCGGGGACTGCAGCCCCCGAAAGGATATTTATGCCCTCACGTTCACCAAAATAGACATGATGGAGAGGAATTGTCAACCCGGGGAAGGCGGGAGGCGGCGATGGACCCCGTGAGTCGCTGTGGGAAAATATGGAGAAATGGGCGGAGAAGGGGCTCTACGGAAGCTCGACCGCGTCGACCGCTTCGTGCTGCCGCGCGATTTCAAAGCGGATATTCTGCCATTCCGGCAGGGACTGCAGATCGCGGACGCATTTCACGAGCAGGCGGGGATCGTTGTTCACTTCGCTCAGGTGCGCGAAGGTGACCGCACGGAGGTTTTCATGATGAAGGCATTTCAGGAGGTCAATGCTGTCGAGATTGGACAGGTGGCCCTGCCTGCTGCGTATACGCTGTTTCAAGGGCCAGGGGTAGGGGCCGTTCAGGAGTCGATCCGGATCGTGATTTGCCTCGACGATCAATCCGTGACATCCCTGGAGACGGGTCTTTACGAGCTGGGTGGCTATGCCCAGGTCGGTGCATATCCCCAGTTTCGTGTTCTCATGTTCGATGCAGAATCCTACCGGTTCCCGCGCATCGTGGGATATGGGAAAAGGGGTGATCCGAAGATCGCCGATCACGAAAGCGGCTCCCGGCTCGAAAGGGCAGGTGTGGGAGATTTCTCCGACTTCGGGAGGGAGAGCTTCCAGTGTGCCGCGGCTGAGAAAGACCGGGATATCGAACCGGCGGCTCAGAACGCCCGAGCCGCGCACGTGATCCTGGTGTTCGTGACTGATGAGCAGTGCGTCGAGGCGGTCGGCACCTGCGGCACTTTTTGCCAGGCGCCGTCCGATCTCGCGGCCGCTCAGCCCCGCATCCAGTAAAATCCGGGTGCCGGGGCTGCACACGAGGATCGAGTTCCCCTTGGATCCGCTGGCGAGCACCTGGAAACAGAGAGGCATCGATTGTCATCGCCCGAAGATGATGGATTCGACGTCGGAACGGCTGAGTTCCACCGGGCCGAAAAGGAGCAGGGTCAGCCGCTCCGGCTTGAAAACCTGCTGGAACCAGGACTGTATCATGTCGGGGGTTACCCGGGCGATCTTCTCTTCGACCTCTTCGAAAGTCACGTACCGCCCGAACAGGAATTCGTTTTTCGCGAGCCGGTTCATGCGCGAATCCGTGCTTTCGGCGTTCAAATACATGCTGCCGCGCAGGTATTCCTTGGCTGCACTAAGTTCAGCTTCCGGAATGGGTTCCCGCGCGAGCAGAGAAAGCTGTTGCTGAATCACCTCCAGGGTCTCCCGGACGTTTTCCGTCCCTATCCCCGCGTATATTCCGAGCAGCCCGGCGTCGACATGGCTGTTCGCGAAGGAATACACGGAATAGGCGAGCCCCCGCTTTTCTCGGATCTCCTGGAACAGGCGACTGCTCATGCTGCTGCCGAGGATGACGTTCAGGAGATAGCAGGCGTAACGGTAGTCGTCCACCTGAGAGGTCCCTTCCATGCCGAGGCATAGATGAACCTGTTCGAGATCCTTCTGGATGATGCTTATCGCCTGGTGATTCCGGGGCTTCCTGCGCTTTTCGCTTTGGACGACGCAGCCCAGCATCTCCATGGAAGGAGCCACCAGGTCGACGAATTCCTGGTGGTCCAGGTTTCCGGTTGCGGAGATGACGATGCTTTCCGGGCGAAAAGTGCGGGAAACATAATCCAGAATCTGCTCGTGACCGATCTTTTCGACGGTCTGTGCCGTCCCGTAAATGGGCAGTCCCAGGGGATGGTTCTTCCAGAACATCTCCTGGAACAGGATATGGACGTATTCGTCGGGAGTGTCCTCGATCATGCGGATTTCCTGCAGGACCACCTGTTGTTCCCGCTCGATTTCATTCGGCGCAAAGACCGAATTGAGGAAGATGTCCGTCAGGACATCCGCAACCAGGGGCAGGTGGGCGTCCAGGACCTTGGCGTGGAAACAGACATGCTCCTTGGAGGTAAAAGCGTTGGCGAACCCGCCTACGGAATCGAGTTCCTTGGCAATATCCAGCGCACTGCGGCGCCTGGTCCCCTTGAAAAGCATATGTTCGATGAAGTGAGTGATTCCCCGTTCTCGTTCACTTTCATCGCGGGAGCCGACACTGATCCAAATTCCCGTGGAAACGGAATGAAGATAGGGCATTCTTTCCGTTAACACACGGATACCGTTAGGCAGGACAGTTTTCTGATACAAGCTTTTCCTCGCTTGCCGGTCTTTGCGGACCGGCCGATTGCATGCTCTCGAACGGGAGGGATAATCCCTCCCCCCACTCCAGAATCCGCAAGAAGGACTAGCCTTCCGTAGATGGCTTGTCGAGCGCCGCCTTGCGGCTCAGACGAATGCGGCCGTCCTTGTCGATTTCGATGACCTTGACGAGCACTTCGTCGCCCTCGTTGACCACATCGGTTACCTTGCGTACGCGCTTGTGCTCGAGCTGCGAAATATGGATCAGGCCCTCGACGTTCGGAAGGATTTCCGCAAAAGCGCCGAAGTCCGTGACCCGAACCACGCGGGCCATGTAGAGTTCTCCGATCTCGGGTTCGGCGGTCAGGCTTCGGATCTTCCGGATCGCCTTTTCACACGCCTCCGCATCGGGGCTCATCACAACCACGCGGCCGCTGTCGTCGATATCGATCTTCGCCCCCGTCTCGGCAACGATGGCACGGATGACCTTGCCTCCCGGGCCGATGACGTCGCGAATCTTGTCGGGGTTGATCATGATGACCTCGAGGCGTGGAGCGTACTGGGAAAGAGCAGCCCTCGGGGCCTCGATGGCTTCCTGCATCTTGCCGAGGATGTGGAGGCGGCCGGCACGAGCCTGTTCCAGGGCCATTTGCAGGATTTCGCGGTTGATGCCGGCGATCTTCACATCCATCTGGAATGCGGTGATTCCAGTGGAATTGCCGGTCACCTTGAAGTCCATGTCTCCGAGGTGGTCTTCATCTCCCAGGATGTCCGAAAGGACGATGAACTTGTCGCCTTCCTTGACAAGACCCATGGCGATGCCTGCGACCGGCCCGGTGAGGGGCACGCCCGCGTCCATGAGCGCCAGCGATGAACCGCATACGGTGGCCATGGAGCTGGACCCGTTGGATTCCAGGATTTCAGACACCACGCGAATGGTATACGGAAACTCCCCGTCGGGCGGCAGGACCATTTTCACCGCGCGCTCGGCGAGAGCCCCGTGCCCGATTTCCCTGCGACCGGGACCGCGAAGCGGACGCGCTTCGCCTACGGAGAACGGCGGGAAATTGTAGTGGAGCATGAAGGACTTGAAAGTCTCGCCGGCCAGGGCTTCGATCTTCTGTTCGTCGGAGGACGACCCGAGAGTGACGACGGCCAGCGCCTGGGTCTCTCCACGGGTGAAGATGGCCGATCCGTGGGTCCTGGGGAGCACTCCCACCTCGATGGATATGGGACGAATTTCGTCGGACTTGCGACCGTCGATTCTCCGCCCTTCGTCGACGAGCATGCGCCGGACGACTTCCTTCTCGATGTCTTCGAGAGTATCCGACACTTCCTTGTCGCGTTCCGGGAACGTTTCGGCAATCTCGTTCTTGACCCGGTCCTTCAGAGCCTTCTTGAGGTCGCGCCGAGCCATCTTGTCCGCCGTCGACATGACCGTGCGCATTTCGTCCGTGGCGAGGCGGCGCACCGCATCGATCAGTTCCGGGTCTTCCTGCACCACCGGAGGCGGTTCCTTGGTGTTCCCCACCATTTTGCGCAGCTCTTCCTGCGCATCGAGGATGGGCAGTATGGCCTTGTGAGCCAGATCGATCGCTTCGGCGATTTCGGCTTCCGATACGAACTTCGCTCCGCCTTCCACCATGACCACGGCATCCCGGCTGCCCGCGACAACCATGTTGATGTCGCTTTCCTCGAGTTGCTTCGAGGAAGGGTTGATCAGGTACTCGCCGTTGACCCGCCCGATTCGAACGGCGGCCACGGGACCCAGGAAGGGTACGGGAGAAATATGCAGGGCGGCGGAAGCGCCGGTGAGAGCCACCACGTCGGGTTCGTTTTCCTGGTCGACGGAGAGAACCGTGGCGATGACCTGCGTTTCATAAGCGAAACGCTTGGGAAAAAGCGGACGGATGGGGCGGTCGATCAAACGGGAGGTAAGAGTTTCCTTTTCGCTGGGA
>JAJFUA010000212.1 GCA_021372635.1 Desulfobacteraceae bacterium
AAACTGGTCGAGGCAGTCAAGAAATCCCACAATCACCGGTATTCTGCGTCCAGGGGGATCACGAAGCTCCGGGAAGGCATTGCCGGCTGGTACAAGCGTCGCTACGACGTGGATCTCGACCCCGATACGGAGACGGTGGTCACCATCGGTGCGAAGGAAGGCCTGTCTCACCTGGTGCTTGTCCTGGTCAGCCCGGGCGACGTGGTGTTCGCGCCCAATCCGACCTATCCGATCCATCCCTACTCGGCGATCATTGCCGGCGGGGACGTCCGGTCCATTCCCATCGGGCCCGGGAGGAGCTTTCTCGAGGATCTGGAAATTGCGACGAAACAAACGTGGCCCCGGCCGAAACTCCTCATCATTTCCTTTCCTCACAACCCGACCACGGAAGTCGTCGACCTGGAGTTTTTCAGGAAGATCGTCGATTTTGCCAAAGAAAACCATATCATGGTCGTTCATGACCTGGCGTATGCGGATCTGGCCTTCGACGGGTACCAGGCTCCCAGCTTCCTGCAGGTGCCTGGAGCGAAAGAGGTTGGCGTTGAGTTTTTTTCCATGTCCAAGAGCTACAGCATGGCCGGTTGGCGGGTGGGATTCTGCGTTGGGAACCCCGAAATGGTGGCTGCCCTGACCCGGATCAAAAGCTATCTCGACTACGGAGTGTTTCAGCCGATACAGATCGCCGCCACGATCGCGCTCAACGAAGATCAGTCCTGTGTGGGCAAGATCGTCTCCGTATATCAGTCGCGCCGCGACGCGCTGGTGGACGGACTCAACCGGATCGGCTGGGAGGTGGAAAAACCGAAGGGAACGATGTTTCTCTGGGCGCGCATTCCCGAGCAGTTCCGGTCGATGGGGTCCGTCGAGTATTCCAAGTACCTTATCGAAGAGGCAAAGGTCGCCGTTTCTCCCGGGCTCGGGTTCGGGGAATACGGCGATGAGTTCGTGCGTTTTGCCCTGGTTGAAAACGAGATGCGTACGAAGCAGGCTGTTCGAGGGCTTCGGCGCGCATTGCAGAAGAAATGAAGAATGGTGTTCGGCGGTTGTCTTTTTCCTGCTCCGGGACCCGCTTGGCTGTCTTGTGGTCGACCGCCGATCGCCAGTGCGCAGATGATGTGAACTCATAGGAGATCGAGAGGGTGACATGAGCGCGATCGGAGTCGGGCTGGTCGGATGGGGAACGGTAGGTTGCGGCGTGGTGCAGACGCTGCGCGAAAATGCTGACGTCATAGAAAAGCGCCTGGGGAGGCCGCTCGTTCTGCGGCGGGTGGCGGATCTTGATATCGAACGGGCGAGGCCCGTTCCGGTTCCCCGTGAGTTGCTCACTACGCGCGTGGAAGACATTCTGGAAGACCCGGAAGTGCGCATTGTCATCGAATTGATCGGTGGGTTGGGCTTTGCGAAAGAGGTCATCCGCCGCGCGATCGAGAGTGGAAAGGACGTAGTGACTGCGAACAAGGCCCTGCTCGCCCATCACGGCAACGAGTTGTTCGAGGTTGCCAGGCGCCACGGGCGCACGATCGGTTTCGAGGCTTCCGTAGGGGGAGGCATTCCGCTCATCAAATCGCTCCGTGAAGGACTGGCAGGCAACCGTATCGAAACGATCTACGGTATATTAAACGGCACCGGCAATTATATCCTCACCCGCATGACGGAGGCGGGGCTGTCTTTCGAAGCCGCTTTGAAGGAAGCACAGGCGAAGGGGTATGCGGAAGCGAACCCGGCGTTGGACGTGGAAGGCGTCGATACCGCCCATAAGCTGGCCATTGCGAGCGCCCTCTCGTTCGGAGCGCCGGTGCAGTTCGAGGATGTCTACACGGAGGGCATTACCCGTATCGATCCGCTCGACATTCAGTTCGGAGAAGAATTCGGCTACCAGTTGAAGTTGCTCGCCATCGCCAGCCATAGCGACGGGCGCGTCGAGATGCGCGTGCATCCCACGCTCATTCCGCGCAACCACGTCCTTGCCAGCGTCAAGGGAGCGTACAATGCCGTGCATATCCGCGGCAACGCGGTCGGAAACATCATGCTCTACGGCATGGGCGCAGGCATGATGCCGACGGGCAGCGCCGTCGTCGGCGACCTGGTCGATCTCGCGCGGGATATCCTGGGCGGCACGCCGCAGCGGATTCCCTCTCTCGCCTTTCAGCCGGAATGCCTCAACCGGATTCCCATCAGGCCCATGGAAGAGGTGTCCACGTGCTATTACTTCCGCTTCGCGGCGCTGGACCGCCCCGGAGTGCTCTCGAGGATCGCGGGGATACTGGGCGACAATCACATCAGCATCGCGGCCGTGACCCAGAAGGGCCGCAAGGTGGAAGGGGCCGTTCCAATCGTCATGGTGACCCATGAAGCCGTTGAAAGAAACGTGCGCAAGGCACTCGAGGAAATCGACCGGCTGGACGTGGTCATGGCTCCCACGCAGATCATCCGCATCGAGGAACTCGCCACGGACGGCAACGTCTGATAACAATCCCTTATTCAATCTGGCAAAGACATGAAACGAAAATACATCATACTCGTCGGCGACGGCATGGGGGATTATCCCCAGGAAGAACTCAATGGAAAAACCCCCCTGGAGGCGGCGAGCACGCCGAATATCGACCGGCTCGCGCCGAAGGGGCGGATGGGAATGGTGAAGACCGTTCCGAAGGGAATGGAGCCCGGCAGCGACGTGGCGAACATGAGCCTGCTCGGCTACGACCCTGCAAAATATCACACGGGCAGGTCACCCCTGGAGGCTGCCAGCATGGGAGTACGGCTGGCGCCGGAGGACGTTGCCTTCCGGTGCAACCTGGTGACCCTGGGTGATGACGGGACCGGGGGGGTGCGGATGATCGACTACTCGGCCGGTCACGTCTCCACGGAAGAAGCCAGGGAGCTGATCGCCGCTCTCCAGGAAGCGACCGTGGGTACTCCCTTGAAGATATATCCGGGAGTGAGCTACCGGCATCTGCTGGTCTGGCCGGGCGGCAGGGACGACCTGGCGACCACGCCGCCTCACGACATCAGCGGCCAGCCCGTCGCCGCGTACGGCAGGGTCTATTCCGAAGCGCCGGTGCTCAGCGCTTTCATTGAAAAGGCCTCGGTCATTCTCCCGGCTCATCCGGTCAATCAGGTGAGAACATCGAAGGGAAAAACCCCGGCGAATGCGGTCTGGCTCTGGGGGCAGGGAAAAGCGCCGGCAATGCCGACCCTCGCCCAGAGGACGGGGCTGAACGGAGCGGTCATCTCCGCCGTCGATCTTCTGAAGGGGATCGGCATTTACGCGGGGATGAATCCTGTTGCCGTGCCCGGGGCCACCGGTTACCTCGATACGAATTACGCGGGAAAGGTCGATGCGGCGTTGCGCGAACTGGAGACGGGCGACCTGGTTTTCGTGCACATCGAAGCTCCCGACGAGGCTGGGCATGAAGGGGACCTCGCAAAGAAAATCGAGGCGATAGAAGCCTTCGATGCCCGTGTGGTCGGCCCGATGGTGGAAGGTGCCAGGAAATTCCATGACGTCAGTCTCCTGATCGTTACGGACCACTTGACCCCTATTTCCAAAAAGACTCACGTCGGCGATCCCGTTCCCTTCCTGATCGTCGAGGATCTCAACGGTTCCGCTTCTTCGTCGCAGGCCGCAGCGGGTTACAGCGAGCGTTCCGGATTGGCGGGGGGCTGGATGCTTGAGAGTGGGGCCGAGCTGTTTTCCCGCTTTGTCGGGGGCGATTCGAACCGGGCGTAGAATTTTGCGGCTTCGAGGCGAATGTGCAGCACGCCGAACGGAAAGGAAGGATGGGAGAATGGTCGTTCGGAATCAGATCAGGGTCATCTACGGAGATACGGATGCGATGGGCCACGCGTACTACGGCTGCTACCTGAGATGGTTTGAAGCGGGTCGGTCGGAGTGGTTCCGTTCGAGCGGCGCGACTTACCGGGAACTGGAGGAGATGGGGGTGTTTCTTCCCGCTGTCGAGGCGCACTGCAAGTATCAGAAGCCGGCCTTCTACGACGATCTGCTCACGGTGGTCACGACCTTTCAGTTTTCTGGGCCTGCCCGCCTGAGGTTCGACTATCGGATCGAACACGAGGGAGAACTCCTGGCCACCGGCTACACCGTTCACGTCTGTATGAGCAGGGACAGGAAGGCGATCCGGCCTCCCGAGGCATTGAAGACCCTTCTGCACTCAATGGAAGAACAATCCTGAGCAAGACCTTGAAGCGACGGAAATTCGAGAGTTTTTTCCGGGAGGGTCTGCCGAACAGGTGAGAGATGATTATTTTTCCCGCTATCGATCTGAAGGACGGCCTGTGCGTTCGCCTCATGCAGGGTGATCCCGGCCGTGCGACCGTATACGGAAAAGACCCTGTGGAAATGGCCTTGCGCTGGGAAGCCGAAGGCGCCCGGTGGCTTCACGTCGTCGATCTTGACGGAGCGTTTTCGCAGGCACCGAAAAACAGGGACGTCATCGTAGCCATTGCCGGATCGGTTTCCATTCCGATCCAGGTGGGCGGGGGGATTCGCCGGATGGAGACGATCGACGACTACCTGTCCCGCGGGGTCGAGCGGGTGATCCTTGGGACGGCGGCGCTGCGCGATCCGGAGATCGTCGAAGAGGCGTGCCGCAGGTACCCTCGCAGGATTGCCTTGGGGATCGATGCGCGCGACGGGATGGTGGCCGTCGAGGGATGGAAGGAAACGACCGGAAGCGACGTGATTTCCGTCCTGGGGCGTTTCGCAGGACTGGAACTCGCCGCCGTCATCTATACGGACATTCATCGGGACGGGATGCAATCGGGCGTGAACATCGAGGCGACGCGGCGCCTGCTGGAATCCGGCGGCGTGCCGGTGATTGCTTCGGGAGGCGTGGCGACTCTGGACGATATTGAAGCGCTGCTTCCCCTGGTCCCGCTGGGGCTCCTCGGAGTGATTACGGGCAGGGCGATCTATAACGGAACGTTACGCCTGGGAGAGGCCATGGAGTTCGTAGCGGCCCGCCTCTCCGCATCCGAAACGGAATCAGACGACAAGTGAGGTCGGCCATGGAATTGCTCGCACAAATCGAACAGGCACTGAAGACGGCGATGAAGGAGCGTGACGAGACCAGGCGCGACGCACTGCGCATGCTTCTGACCGCGATCAAGGTCAAGGAAAAGGAAATCAAGCACCTGCCCGACGAAGTTCAGATCCGGCAGGTGATTTCGTCTCAGATCAAGCAGAGGCGTGACGCCTCGGAGCAGTTTACGCAAGGGGGACGGAAGGATCTTGCGGAAAAGGAGGAAGCGGAACTCAGGGTGTTGCAGGGTTTTTTGCCAGAAGCACTCAGCCGGGATGCCCTCGAAGCACTGGTCGACGAAGTCATCGGGGAAGCCGGCGCTTCGGGGCCCAAAGACATGGGCCGGGTGATGAAAGCCCTGATGCCCCGCCTGGAAGGCAGGGCGGACGGGAAACTGGTGAACGAGGTCGTCCGCTCGAAGCTGCAGCCCTGACCGCCGATTTGCGGTTTCGGACATAATGGAGACACCTTGCCACGGGAGGCGCGTGGAGCCTGTAAGTGGCTGCAAACACGCGGAGGGCGAGGTATCGTTAATGTTTCGAGGCGTATTTTCCGAACTGTTTGATTGAAAGGAAGCCGCCGGTTTTCAGGTCGGCAGGCCAACAATATTGCCCTTGATTTGGTCGTCATGAGCGGATACAAATCATAAGCTCGGAAATCCGTGCTTGAAAGATGAATTGCTGCGTTTCAAGGAGCGTGCTGTAACAGGTGAATGCTTCCGATGTGGCAACCCTGGTGAAGCAG
>JAJFUA010000032.1 GCA_021372635.1 Desulfobacteraceae bacterium
TGGACAGGAAGCTTCTCCGCGCGGCGGAGGAGGATTGCGAAAAGAGATCCGGGAGAATGGAAGTTGCGGAAGGTCCCTCTTTATGTGGCCCTGGTGCATTACCCTGTTCTGAACCGCAGAGGTGAGACGATCGCGTCGGCGGTCACGAACCTGGATCTCCACGACATGGCACGGACGGTGTGTACCTTTGACGTTCCGGCCTGCTATATCGTAACGCCCCTGGAGGACCAGCAGGCGCTCTGCGAAAGGCTGCTGAGCCACTGGAAGCTGGGAATCGCCAGGGAACTGCACCCGGCCCGGGGTGAGGCCCTGGAGAGGCTGCGGGTCGTCGGGAACATTGGGACGGCGATCGAAGGGGTGCGCGAGGAATGGGGAGAGAGCCCGCTGCTCTGGGCGACTTCGGCCAGGGAAAGCGAAGGGGTGCTCTCCTGCCGCGAGGCCGGGCGGTTCCTCGATGAAAGTTCGCGCCCCGTCCTGCTGCTCTTCGGGACGGGGTGGGGATTGGCCCCGTCGGTGCTGGAAGATGCCGACGCGCTGCTGGAACCCATCCGGGGGGCGAACGGGTACAATCACTTGTCCGTGAGATGTGCGGCGGCTATATTGATGGACCGCATTCTGAATACCGGAAAACGACTTTAAGGGGAAAGGCCGTGAGCGCCTTTCCGAGTATACTGATGAACGGAGGATCAAGATGGGGATGAGGTTGATTGAGACGGTTCAACGAGACAACATGCGCGCGGACATCCCCCAGTTCCGGATCGGCGACACCGTAAAGGTGCACGTAAAGATTCGTGAAGGGGACAAAGAGCGTATCCAGGTTTTCGAAGGTGTGGTGATCCGGCATCACCGCGGGTTGATGGGCGCCACGTTCACCGTGCGCAAGGTTTCGTACGGAGTGGGAGTCGAGCGTATCTTCCCCGTGCATTCGCCCAAGGTGGACCACATCGAAGTGCTGCGTCGCGGCCGCATTCGCCGTGCGCGCCTCTACTACCTGCGCTCCCGCCACGGCAAGGCAGCCAGAATTCGCGAGAAGAGGTAGTGCCTCGAGGGACTTCCTTGAAACCCCTGCCCGCGGGCGCCATGTCCCTGGAGGATACGGTCCGCCGGCGGGGTTTTCAACTGGTCGCCGGAATCGACGAAGTCGGCCGGGGGCCGCTGGCGGGCCCCGTGGTGGCCGCCGCCGTCGTGCTGCCCGCGGGCCTCGAGCTTCCAGGGGTGAAGGATTCGAAGCTGCTTACCGCGGCCCGGCGGGAAGCCTGCTCGCGAAAGATCCTGGACTGCGCGCTCGGCGTGGCGCTCGGCAGCGTGGAAGCCTCCGAAATCGACCGGACGAACATCCTGCAGGCCACCTTCCAGGCCATGGTCCAGGCCGTTGCCGCCCTGTCCGTAAGCCCCGACTATCTCTTGATCGACGGTCCGTACCGGATCCCTCTCTCCATCGACCAGGAGGGCATCCCCGGCGGGGACCGGCAATGCCTTTCCATCGCCGCCGCATCCATCGTGGCGAAAGTCTACCGCGACCGACTCATGTGCGACTACCACCGGCAGTACCCCGAATACGGATTCGACAGGAACAAGGGATACGGGACCGCGGAGCACCTGGAAGCCCTGCGGCGCCATGGCCCCTGTCCGATCCATCGCGTGAGTTTCCGGCGGGTTGTCTGCTGATCCCGCCTTCGTCCCCCCGGAACCGGTAATATTTCGACCTTTTGACACCCGGGTTTCCTGAAAAGGAGTCCGAACGATGCCGGGAGTGCTGCAAAGGAAGGGCCGCGAGGGTGAAGAGATTGCGGCGGACTTTTTGAGCCGCAGGGGAATGGCGGTGCTCGACCGGAATTTCCGCTGTCCTCTTGGCGAGATCGACCTGGTCTGCAAGGACGGCGGACGCATCGTCTTCGTCGAGGTGAAATCCCGTCGCAGCAGGACCTGCGGACTGCCGCAGGAGGCGGTGTCCCCCGCAAAGCAGAGGAGACTCACTCTCGTGGCGCAGTGGTACCTGAAGCGCAAGGGGCTGGACCGCGGACCGGCCCGTTTCGACGTGGTTGCCGTCTCCTGGCGCGGGAGCGAACCCGAAATCACCTGGATTGCCAATGCCTTCGAAGCACGCGAGTGAAACGGAAACAAAGGAGGGGCCCGGCGCCCTTCTGGTCGTGTCGACCCCCATTGGAAACCTTTCCGACATCACGTTAAGGGCCCTGGAGACGCTGCGCTCGGTCGACTGCATAGCCGCTGAGGACACCCGGCACACGAGAAAGCTCCTCAGCCGTTACGACATCCACAGCCCCCTGGTGAGCTATCACAGCCACAACGCCACGGAGCGCGGCCCGGAACTCATTCGCAGAATCGAAGCGGGCGAACGGATCGCCCTGGTGACCGACGCGGGGACGCCGGGAATATCCGACCCGGGAGCGCTCCTGATCGAGCGGGCGGTCGCCCTGAACCTGGATGTTTCCGTGATTCCCGGTCCGACGGCGCTCGTCGCGGCGCTGGTCGCCTCCGGACTGCCTCCCCAGCCGTTCGCCTTCCTCGGCTTCCCTCCGCCCCGGGGGGCCACCCGCCGGCGTTTTTTCGCCGATCACGCTGTGATGGCCATGACCCTCGTGCTCTACGAATCGCCCCGGCGGCTGCAAAAGACCCTCGAAGCGATACGGGACGCCTGGGGAAACCGGCGGATCGCCGTGGCCCGGGAGTTGACCAAGATCCACGAGGAGATTTTCCGCGGGACGGTTTCGGAAGCTCTGGGCCGCTTTTCCGAAGAAGCCAGGGGGGAGTTGACCCTCGTGGTCGGGGGGCCGGATGTAGAGGTCCAGCCGGGTTTGGATGCGGAAGCGACCGACTGGCGTGAGGAACTGAAGCAGGTACTCCGGGAGGGCGGCCTGTCGGTGAAAGACGCCGCCGACCTCATTTCCCGCAAACACGGGCTGCCCCGCCGCCTCGTCTACAAGGAAGCCCTGGAGGTGCGGAAGGCATAAGGGCGCCGGCCGCGCCCGCGTGTGGGAACGGCGCGGGGTCGTAAGCTCCCCGGCGCGTCACAGCCGCGCATACAGGGAAAACGGAAGGAACCGCAGGAGCCAGGCGACGAGGCGCCAGCGCCTGGTGACGTAAGCCCTGGAGGTTTTGCGCCGGACGGCCTCGAAGATCTGGCGGGCGGCATTCTGGGGAGAAGCCACCCAGAAGAGCCCCTCTCCCTGCGCCATCGCGGTATCCACGAATCCCGGGAGTATTTCGGTCACGCAGATGGGCAGCCGCGCCTTTCGCGCCTGGATTCTCAATCCTTCCATGTAGTTCGATACGAAAGCCTTGGACGCGTTGTAGGCGGGGGCATCCGTGCCGCCCCGGATGGCGGCGATGGACGAGATGCCCACCAGGTGCCCCCGGCGGGCGTTCAGGAAATGCCGAAAGGCGACGTTGGCCATGGCCGCGAAGCCGGAAACGTTCACGTCGATGGTATCCCTCTCTTTCGCCCAGTCGAGATCCGGGTTTATGAACCCGGTTCCGGCGCTGATCACGACGAGGTCCACGCCGCCCATCCGGTCGATGAGTTCCTTGAGCAGCCTCATGGCTTCGGAGGTGTCGGAGACGTCCATACTTTGGATGAAGGCGGGCCCGGGGAGAGTATCCTGCAATTCCTGGAGAAGATGGAGTCTTCGGCCGGTCAGGCCGACCGCATAGCCGCTTTTCGAGAGAACGGCGGCGAGTTCCCTTCCGATTCCGGAAGATGCTCCGATGACGATGGCGTTATCCATGGAGTTTTCCCCTTCCTGTTCCCAGTGCGTCCCGAGTTGACGATGCCGAAAAAGCAATCCTTTCCCGGTCCTGCCGTTGGACCCCTAAATACCGCACCAGACCGCGAACATGCAGGTGAGGGTGTTCACCGTCGGGGACTTCGTGATCGTTCCGATGGCCCGGGCGATGTCGGAAGGGGAATGATA
Source organism: Desulfobacteraceae bacterium (assembly GCA_021372635.1). GTDB lineage: Bacteria > Desulfobacterota > Syntrophobacteria > Syntrophobacterales > Syntrophobacteraceae > JAJFUA01. The sequence continues at coordinate 3,933 of JAJFUA010000032.1, forward strand.
CACCTTGTCGGGCAGCCTGCCCAGAATTTCCAGCACGCGCCCGGTGCTCGGTCCGGGGCCGCTCCGTGCACAGGCAAGAATGGCCTGCCTGTCCGCAGGGAATTGAATCTTCTTTAGATGCTTCATGATATTGGCGGTGCCATGCCCGCCGACGCCCCTGGTCATTCGGTTTTCCTTTCGTCTGCGAAGGAATTCTCGTGTGCTTCGTGATAAATGCTTATGTGCGGCGTCTTGCCGCGAAAAACCCAGAATTCGTAGGCCGTGTACATGAGAATGACGGGAATGAGAAAGGCCGTGACGACGAGCATGAAGATGAGCGTGGGCGGGGATGCCGCCGCGCCGCTCACGGTCAGGCCGGTATGGATCACGTGCGGGATCATGTTGGGGTACATCTCGATGGAAAGCCCGATGAAGGAAAAAAGGACGATGGCGGCGTTCCACAGCAGCGGGGCCGTTTCGCGGCGCTTGTGCAGCACCCGGAAATACATGACGATCGCCACGACCGACAGGGCGGGAAAGGATGCGACGGCGAGGACGTCCGGATAGACCGTCCACTTCCGGGCGACGTACGGGTAGAGTGCGATCGTCCACACGTGAACCGCGACGGCGATGAGCAGCGTAACGACGGAGACGGTGCGGGCGACCCTGTAGCAGCGGTCCTGGAAGTCTCCGACGGTTTTCATGATGAGATAGTTTGCCCCGAGCATGACGTACCCGGCAACCACTCCAGCGGTCACCAGTATGGAGAACGGGCTGAACCAGCCCCAGACGCTCCCGATGAACTCTCCGTTGTGCACTTCCAGCCCGCCGAGCAGGCCGCCGAGGGCAAAGCCCTGGGCCAGCGTGACGATCAGGCTGCCCAATCCGAAGGAGAGCCCCCAGCCGTATTTATGAGTGGAATTCTCCCGGAATTCGAAGGCGACGCCCCTGAAAACGAGCCCGAACAGCATGACCACAATGGGTATGTAGAGGGACGACAGAACGAGCGAATAGAACAGGGGGAAAGCGCCGAAGAGCATTCCCCCGAGCAGGACGAGCCATGTCTGGTTCCCGTGCCAGGTGGCGTGCAGGGTGGACATCAGGAAACCGCGCGCTTCGTCGTCTTCCGAAAAGAGGGAGAGAATGCCCACCCCCAGGTCGGCGCCGTCGGCAACGGCGTAGTAGAGCAGGAAGAAGCCGATGAGAAAAAGCCAGATGTCTGCAAGAAAAGGTCCCCACTCGTGCATGGTCCGATCCCTTTTCTGAACGGGCTGCGGGTTGACTGCGGGCTATTTCCGCCCGAAGGCCGGGGGTGTTTCGTGCCCGGGACCCTGGACGATGATCTTGCGCGCAAAGTACAGAAAGACGAAGAAGAGCAATGCATAGACCGCCGCGAAGGCGACCAGCGAGGACGCGACCGTATGTGCGGACAGCGCCGTCGCGCAGGCGTCGGTGCGTACCAGTCCGTAGACCATCCAGGGCTGCCGGCCCACTTCGCGGACGATCCAGCCCGCCTCCATCGAGACATAGCTGACGGGTGCGGCGATCATCCAGGCAAGAAGCAGCTTCTTTCGCCCGGCGATGCGGTCCGGGACCAGGTCCCCGCGGTGCCAGGCCAGCAGGGTCCATAGCATGACGAGCACCAGCGCGGTGCCCGTGGCGACCATGATGCGAAAGGCGTAGAAAGGCGCCCAGACAGGGGGCTGGTTTTCCCGTGGGAATTCCTTCAGCCCCGGCACGCGCCCCGTCATGGAATGCGTGGTGATGAGACTCAGGGCGTTGGGAACGTCGATCGACCAGAGGTTCTCCTGCCGGTCCTGGTCGGGCCACGCCAGGATGTGCCAGGGAGCCCCCCGGCCGTGGGGATTGGTGTCCCAGTGCGCTTCCATGCCGGCGAGCTTGGTCGGCTGATGCTTGAAGACGGCGAGCCCCGACCCGTCTCCGAGGAACACCTGGAGAGGCGCGATCAGCACCGAAGCGACGGCGGCGAGCTTGAACGACTTGAGGAAAAACTCCGTGTGCCGTTTCTTGTACAGGTACCAGGCACTGACGCCTCCCACCACGAACACGGTGATTTCGAGGCAGGCCGCCCACATGTGTGAAACCCCCCAGACCATGTCCGGGTTGAAAATGGCCTCGATGTGGCTGGTGATGACGAAGATGCCGTCCCGCAGGTACCCTCCGGTGGGCGTGTGCATCCAGGAACTGGCGTCCATGATCCAGAAGGCGGAGAGGGAGGACCCCAGGGCGACCATCGCCGTGGAGAAGAGGTGCATATGGGGTGGTACGCGCTTCCATCCGAACATCATAATGGCGAGGAAGCAGGCTTCGAGCATGAAGGCCATGGCGGCTTCAAACCCCAGAATGTGGCCGAGCACGTCGCCTCCCGCCCTGGAGAATCCGCTCCAGTTCGTGCCGAACTGGAATTCCATCGGGATTCCGGTGACCGCCCCCACCGTGAAGTTCAGCAGAAAGAGGCGGCTCCAGAAGCGGAAATGCCGGAAATAGTCTTCATCCCCGGTTTTCAGCCACAGGATCTCCATCGCCAGGAGAAAAATGCTGAGGCCGATCGTCAGCACGGGCCAAAGGATGTGAAACATGGCCGTCGCGCCGAATTGAATCCTGGAGAGCAAGACATGATCGAAGGGCAGATCCATGGGTGTCCTCTCGAACCGGTGTGGAGAAGTCGGATTTCCCACTCTTGTGGAACAGCCAAAACACACACGAAAAAAGCAAACCCTTCCGAATCCGGGCGCCGGATCTGGTGAATGCTGATGAGGACGGAACGGAAGAGCGGTCGAGACGGCCGCGAACCTCGGCCGGAGGCCGGTTGTCGGCCTGCTGTGCGCCAGTCTATGAAGGAGACCTCCCGAAGTGAATCGGGCAAACCGTGTATTTTGTTCCTGCCGCGCTCGTATAACCGGTATCCGGCCCGGGATGAAGAACGCTCCTACGGACCGGTTTTCGAACTCCGGGAATGAGCTTCCGGGAAACCTTCATCGCCCTTACTCTAATCAAGGTTCGGATTCCATGTCAACTTTGAACCCTTGATTCCTTTTTCCGCCCGGCCGTTTTCCCCGGGATTTTTCTGGACACCCGCCCCTGGATTGGGCATGATTGGCGCGAGGATAAGGCGGCGGGTTCCACGAAGGAGAATGCCGGAGGGCCCGCGCCCTCGTTCCCGTTTCAACAGCCAGGCGCGTCAGATCGAGGAAATCGGCTTTCCTCCGCCGGGAAGGGGGAATCGTGCCGAACCGTCCGCATCGCGTGTCGGGACGGATCAGGGCCGGAAAGGCGTGATGCGCCTGTGGTTTGTGACGCTCCCCGCATTCCCGGACTTTCGGGAGACCGGGGGGGGGAGCATGATGCATCGGCTATCCGCGTGCTCGGACATCCTTGCCTCTGAAGGAAGCCGACGATGGGTTCGAAGACGGTCAAGCTCGAAGATTTGGTCAGCATGGATCATCCCGGGGACGTGCTGGAGGAAACCGTCCGGGTGGCCCTGATGGTGTTTCCCGGCTGGGACCCTCAACCGCTCCGGCAGGCGTACGGGGACATCGTCCGTCTTTTCCGGGGCGAGTATCCCGGGTATCGCGGCTGCAATACGGGCTTTCATGACCTGAAGCATACCAACGATTGCCTCATGGCCATGGCCAGACTGGTTCACGGGGCATACGTGCAGGGGTGCGATTTCCGCCTTCGGGAGGCTTTTCTCGGGTTTCTCGCCGCGCTGATGCACGACACGGGCTACATCCAGGCGGCCGAAGAGCGCAGCGGGACCGGCGCAAAGCATACGCTCGCCCATGTGGGCCGAAGCATCGACTTCATGGAGGGTCATTTCGTTCGCACCGGGTACACTCGGAGGGATTTCGAGGTGGCCCGAAGCTGCCTGCAATGCACGGCGCTGGATGCCGGAACCGATGGGATACCCTTTGAGTCCGCCGGCCATGAAATGGTTGGCAGGATGCTCGGCACCGCCGACCTGCTGGGGCAGATGGGAGACAGGACCTACCTGGAGCGGCTTCCGTTCCTGTATGAAGAGTTCAGGGAAGGCCGTGTGCCGGGCTTCCCGAACGAACTGGAACTGCTGCGGCGTACTCCGGAGTTCTGGGAGTTTGCCAAGAGGCGGTTTGCGAACGAACTGGGCGGAGTGGACCGTTACATGAGGGCCCATTTTTCGAGCCGGTGGGGAATCGACCGGGATCTCTACCGGGAATCCATCGAAGGCAACATGCGATACCTGGAGCATCTTCTGAAGCACCATGAAAAGGATTATACTGAATGTTTAAGGCGGGACGGCCTGATGGACCGGCTGAAACAATTGCGTTCGGCTCGATCCTTGCATCACCAGGAGGCCGGCTGCCAGGCTTCGGACCGTGCCCGGTAAGAGGGTTTTGCTTCGGCGTGAAGACCGACCCTGAGTTTTTACGGGGCCGGCGGACCGGTTGCCGTGAAAGCGGAGACGTGGGGACGCCTCCGTAAATACTGTGGAATGCACGTTTCCGGATGCCGGGGGGACATCGGCTTTCCGGGATGCCTGGAAGGGATTCTGAGATGATTGTCCGATGCCATGGGGCAAGGGGGTCGATCCCCGTTTCCGGCGAGGAATATCTCCGGTACGGGGGCGACACGACTTGTGTTGAGATACGAACGAAAAACGACGAAATCATCATCGTCGATGCCGGCTCCGGGATTCGGCGGCTCGGGATCAAGCTTCTGGCGGAAAAGCGGTTCGAATACAACATCATCTTCACTCATTCCCACTGGGACCATATCCTGGGTTTTCCATTCTTCAGGCCGATCTACAGCGAAAACACGACGATCAATCTCATGGGGTGCCCGGAAACCCAGGGGGACATCCAGAAGATCCTCTCCCGGGCCATGAGCGCGCCCCTGTTTCCCATCCAGTTCGAGAGGCTCAAGGCGGCGTTCAGCTACTCGGGAAATTGCAGCCATAAATTCTGTATCGATTCCGTCGAGATACACCCGATCCGCCTGAGCCACCCCAACATGGGCCTCGGGTACAAGTTCGTCGAAGACGGCAGGAGCTTCGTTTTCCTGACGGACAACGAACTGGGCTTCCGGCACAGCGGAGGGCTTGCCTTCGAAGACTACGCAAAGTTCGTCGAGGGGGCGGACCTGCTGGTGCACGATTCCGAGTACAGCCGGGAACAGTACGAGATCACGAGGTCCTGGGGGCATTCCACCTACCTGGACGCCCTGGAACTGGCTTTTGCCGGGAGAGTCAAACGATTTGCGCTCTGCCACCACAACCAGGACCGAAGCGACGACGAGCAGGACGTGATCGTGCAGCGGTGCAGGGAGGCCATCAAAAAGCGCAGGGCGGATATCGAGTGCACGGCGTTTACCCAGACGACGGAGCTGGTCGTGTAGGCCCGCGGGGAGAAAAACGAGGGGGCGGTGGATGTTTTTTGCCGGAGGGAGTGCTTACGCTACTGTTGAAATGTCGCCGAATTGACGACATGCCCTTCAAAATGGCGAAAGGCCACGGCCAGCCGCTGCGAACCGGGCTTCAGGCCCGCTTCCCGGAAGGTCCGGCCGGGAAGGAAGCCCCATGGATCTCTCACGAAGGTCGGAATGTGCGTATCGCGGCAGGACCTGTTCGCACGAATCCGGGATGTGCCTCGAGGGCCGCTACATGATCTGCAACGACGGGTGCCGGGAAAACAGCGTGCACGCATACCCTCCCGAAAGAAACGCGCCGCTTCCGGGTGACGGGCAGAGGTGAAACCCGTCGTGCAGGAGAGCGCTTTCAATCGATGAGGCGTCCGATGTTCTGCCACCGGACGCCACCTTTTTCACCGTCCCACGAAAAGTACTTGATGAACGCCAGCCCTTTGATGCTGTCCTTCCTGACGAATCCCCAGAAACGGCTGTCATAGGAAAGGTCCCGGTTGTCCCCCATGACGAAGTAGGAGTTGGTCGGCACGATGATCAAATCCGTGTTGTCCCTGGGGGACAGATTCTTCGGTATCGTGTCGTCCCGCTTGTGCACCTCGTGAGGGTTCGCATAGGGCTTTCCGTTGACGTAGACGTGCTTGTCCATCATCTGTACCCGGTCGCCCGGCACCCCGATGACTCTCTTGATGAAATCCTTCGAAGGGTCCTCGGGGAATTCGAAGACGATGACGTCTCCACGCGCGGGATCGCGCATTCCGGGGATCTGCCGGTCGGTGAAAGGGACCTTCGCGCCGAAGATGAACTTGTTCACCACGATGTAATCGCCCACTGCCAGGGTGTCTTCCATGGAGCCCGAGGGGATCTTGTAGGTCTGCACGATGAACGTCCTGATGAAGAGTGCGAGGACAAGCGCCAGGATGATGGATTGCGTGTATTCCAATACTATGGACTTTTTGGGTTTTTCTGCCGGTGTGAGCGACACTGCCGTGTTTTTCATCGGTCTTGATCCTTCCCGCCGCGGCCGGCGGGGGTGGCTGAAGGTGAAAGGAACGGCCGACCCGCTCATGCCGGTGGACAGGGGCGGGACTGCCGGGAGCAAAGACGGGCGGAGGGCCTGAAGAGATTTCCGCCGAACGCTCCGCTGCGGGGCATTGCGGATATTTCTCTCCACGATCTCCGGAAACGGCGGCTCCAGCCTTCTCGATCCTTCCCGCAGCCGGACCGTCTTTTGCCATTTCCCCCGAATCTGCCTTTGTCGTCTATTGATACTCAGGAATGAGGGAAAAGTTCCAGGAAAATCTTCGGTCCATGCGGAGATTGTCTCCCGGCGGACCGGGAGATGCCCGTCCTCGACGATGAAGAGAAGGTGACCGGAACGCTCCGCCTGGAAGACCTCATGGGAGGTTATCACCGGGAAATTCAGAAGCTCGGGGCGCTCGATGCGGTTCATCCCCGAAGGGACCGGTAAAAGGGTTTGCCTTCGGACGAAAATCCAGCTTTCGCATTGGCTTACAGGGGAAGTCCAATTGGATTTCCGGGGTGCGTTGTGGTAAAAAAG
>JAJFUA010000250.1 GCA_021372635.1 Desulfobacteraceae bacterium
CTTCCGTATATCTCTCCAAAGAGCATCTTGCGTGCCTCCTGCAGCACTTCCCTCCGTCTCATCGGCCACCCCTTTCGGGCAACCATCAGAACCGGACATTTCACGTGCTACAAGCGCGGACATTCTATTTGCTCCTTACACTCCTTCTTGGCGTTCTTGACGGTTTTGAGGGAATCCTCTATGCTTATTTGTTAATTTCGCTGTTAAGGGCTGTGCTTCACACGACCGGGAAAAGGGCGCGAAAACGCCGGTTCCCGCGCCGCGGGATAAGAATGAACGGGGAGTGGCCGCAAACGCCTGTTCCCGACTCACGATCGATACCGCCATACAACGCCATCGTGGAGCAGGGAAAAGGGCCAACAAATTTCGGGGAATTCGATACAGCCCCGACAGGAAAGGCAATATGGCTGAAAAACGCGGGCTCAAGACCTTTCGCAACATCGGCATCATCGCACACATAGACGCGGGCAAGACCACCGCAACGGAACGGATACTCTTCTACACGGGCCGCTCCCACAAGATGGGCGAAGTCCACAACGGCACCGCCGTCATGGACTGGATGGAGGAAGAGCAGGAACGGGGCATCACCATCACCTCCGCGGTCACCACGTGCCAGTGGGCGGACCACGAGATCCACCTGATCGACACGCCCGGCCACGTGGACTTCACCATCGAGGTCGAACGGTCGCTCAGGGTCCTCGACGGGGCGATTGCGGTGTTCTGCGGAGTCGGAGGAGTAGAGCCGCAATCCGAAACGGTATGGCACCAGGCCGACCGCTATCACGTCCCCAAGATCGCCTTCATCAACAAGATGGATCGCATCGGCGCCGACTTTCAGAACGTCGTCGACCAGATCGAGGACAAGTTCAAGGTCGCAGCCCTGCCCCTGCAGCTTCCCGTAGGCCGGGAATCGGACTTCCGCGGGGTCATCGACCTTCTGAACATGAAGCAGATTCTCTGGCTCGACGAAACGCTCGGCGCGGAATATGAATACCGGGAGATCGACCCGGGCATGATGCCCCAGGCAGCGGAAGCGCGCGACCGACTGGTGGCCCGGGTCGCCGAATGGGACGACACCCTGATGGAACGTTATCTCGGTGAGGAACCGATCACCGCCGCAGACCTCATCCCGGTCATCCGACGCGTGACCCTCGAACTCAAAGCAGTCCCCGTCCTGTGCGGCAGTGCGCTCAAGAACAAGTGCATTCAGCCCCTCCTCGACGCCATCGTCCACTACCTGCCGTCCCCGCTGGACGTTCCTCCCGTGGAGGGACGGAACCCCCAGACGCATAAGAACGAGCAGCGCAGCAGCAGCGAACAGGAACCGCTGGCCGCCCTCGCCTTCAAGATCCAGATGGACCAGGGGCGCAAGTTGACCTTTGCGCGGATCTACTCCGGGACGCTCCAGGCCGGAGACGACGTGCTCAACGTCACCAAGGGAACCAAGGAGAAGATATCCCGCATTTTCCAGATGCACGCGAACAAGCGCGACCGCCTTGAGAAGACGGGCGCCGGCAACATCGTGGCCCTGATGGGCCTCAAGAGCGCCACGACGGGGGATTCCATCTGCGCCGCCTCCCACCCGCTCCTGCTCGAACCGGTCGACATTTACGAACCGGTCATTTCGGTCGCAGTGGAAGCCCAGACCCATGGCGACCAGGAAAAGCTGCTCGACAGCCTCTCCAAACTCTCCGAGGAAGACCCCACGTTCAGGTTCCAGGAAAATCCGGATACCGGCCAGACCATCATCAGCGGCATGGGCGAACTGCACCTCGAGATCGTCCTGAACCGGCTGGAACGGGACTATCACCTGGAAGTCGGCGCGGGAAAACCCCAGGTCGTCTACCGCGAGACGGTCCGCCGTGCGGCGCAGGCCCAGGCCGTTTTCGACCGTGAAATCGGCGGGGGCCGCCACTACGCCATGGTCGAACTCCACATGGCCCCCCAGGGCCGGGGAAAAGGCAACGTTACGATCAACAAGGTCCGGGACGGCTCGATTCCCGAAATCTTCCTGCCCGCCGTGGAGGAAGGTATCCGGGAAGCACTCAGCAGCGGCCCGCTCATGGGCTATCCCGTCGTGGACGTCGGGGTCACCATCGTCGGCGGCGGATTCCTCGAAGGGGTCTCCACCGAGCTGGCTTTTCGCGTAGCGGCGTCCATGGCTTTCCGGAAGGCGTTCGAAGAGGCGGCCGGCATACTGCTCGAACCGTTCATGTCCGTCGAGATCCTGACTCCGGACGAATTCCTGGGAGAGGTCCTGGGCGACATCAACCTGCGCAGGGGGCGCGTCGAA
>JAJFUA010000257.1 GCA_021372635.1 Desulfobacteraceae bacterium
GTACCCGTCCCCTCGGTGCTTTCGCATTCGATGTGCCCGCTGTGCTTGACGATGATCCCGTAGGCGATGGCGAGGCCCAATCCGGTGCCCTTGCCGATTCCCTTCGTCGTGTAAAAGGGCTCGAAGATGTGCTGCTGCGTCTCCCGGTCCATGCCGAGGCCGGTGTCGGACACCTGGAGAAGCACGTACTCTCCGGGCGTCGTTTCCATGTTCGCCCGGCAGAAATCCTCGTCGAGGATCACGTTCGCGGTTTCGATGATGAGCCTGCCGCCATCCGGCATGGCGTCCCTGGCGTTGACCACCAGGTTGACGATCACCTGCTCGATCTGCGTCGGGTCCACGCTGACGATTTTCAAGCCGTCCGCAAGGCGGATTTCTATATCGATGTTTTTGGGGATGATCCGGACGAGCAGGTCCTTCAGGTCCTCGATCTGGAGGTTCAGGTCGATGAACTGGGGTTCCGCCTCGATCTTGCGGCTGAACGTCAGCAACTGCCGGGTGAGCTGGGCACCCCTTTTTGCGACGGATACGATCTGCTGCAGCTTCTGTTGCTGCCGGTTTCCCCCGCCCGTGTCCCGCAGGAGCAGCTCCCCGTATCCGAGAATGGCCTGAAGAAGGTTGTTGAAGTCGTGCGCGATGCCTCCGGCAAGGGTACCGACGGCTTCCATCTTCTGCGCCTGCAGGAGCTGCTCCTCGAGTCGTTTGCGGTCCGTGAGGTCCCTGACGATCACGATAACGGCCTTCGTACCGTCGTATACGATTTCCGAGGCGCTGATCTCGACGCTGCTCCTGTCTCCCCACCTGGTTATCAGCCTGGTCTCCAACGGTTCCTGGAGAAATCTGAAATCCAGGGCCGGCAGGTCGCTCGAAGCCGGTTCTCCGGAGTCGGAACCGAACACCAGTGAATGGAAGGGTATCGACCGCAGTTCCCGGGCATCGTAGCCGGTGAGTTCGCAATACCGCGGATTGGCATAGATGTGAAAGCCGTCTTGCAGGATGACGATCCCGTCGTTGGAATACTCGGAAATGACCCGATATTTCTCCTCTGATATTTTCAGCTTTTCATGTTCCAGGGCCGCATGTACGACGAGGGCGATGAAATTGGCGAGTATGTGGATGACGTTCAGATCCTGTTCCCTGAAGGCGTTCTTTGCCGAATGGCAAAGGTTGAGCACTCCGAAGGCCTTGCCCCGGATCATGAGCGGAACCGAAAGGCGGCTTCCCGGCCCGGTTCCCCTGCGCTCCGCCCTGTCGACGGCGGAGCCGTCCTCCGTGCCGTTGTCGAGCATGACTTCCCGTTTCTGAACGGCCTGCCCCTCGATTCCCTCTCCCGACTTGAAACCGTAGCGGAGATTCTTATGGGATAGAAGGTCCTTGATGTCGATCACGTACCCGGCGTCGTCGTGACCGCCGGCCGCCACCAGAAAGAGTTGCTGCCTCAACTCGTCGAAGAGCATGATCGAACAGTTCCCGGCCGGCGTGTTGTTCAGGACACAGCCCAGGAGGTGTTCGCAGACTCTCGAAAAGTCGTTGATATATTGAAGCGAGCATCCCGCTTCCCTGATGGTGGACAGTTCAATCACTTTCTCCTCGAAGAGGGTACTCGCTTCGCAAAGCTGCCGGCGCAGTGCGCAGTCTTCGCAGTTGCCGGAATGAGGTGAAATGGGCGTCATCCTTCGAAACCTGTCGTCAGCGCATCAATGTAAGGAACTTCTGGATTCCGGGGCGATGTTCTTTCAACCCCCTGACGAGGACCGGAACATCTGCGTCGTGGAGTTTGAGCATGCGAACGGCAGATCGGGGAAAGGGACAGCAGGCGTTGCCGCTGCCGCCGATTCGCGCCTTGTGGGCCACATAGTCGGCCAGGGATACGATTGCCGCCGCCGTTCTGTGTTCCGGCCTGCACGCCTGCGGGTTGTGGTGGTGACGTACCGGAAGGGCGATGGAGTCCGGAAAATTCCACGCGTCCATCATCTGTCCCGCCAGTGCCGCGTGATCCGTTTCCAGGACCCGCCTTTCCACGGAATCCAGCGGTTCGCCGGAATCCTTCGCGGCTTTGAGGACCGCTTTCAACTCTTCGGGGAAATGCAGGGCGTATACCGCCTTTCCTATATCGTGCAGCAGGGCGCCGAGATAGACCGGCAGTTCGAGCGGTTGTCCCGAAAAGCCGCGTCCCTCCGTGGATCGGCCTCTCTCCATCAGGGAAACGATCTGCCGGCTGGCGAAGCAGCAGGCCAGGGAATGCATCCAGAGCAGGGTTATGTCCAATGATCCGCGCGCGCCGGACATCTGGACGGCCGAAAAGACTCTCATCCCCATGGCGAGGCTCATCACCTGGCTGAATCCCACGACCGACACGGCGCGGGAGATGGTTTCCACTTTCCGGAGCCTGCTGTAATACGCGGAATTTGCGAGCCTGAGCACCCTGGCGGCGATGGCCTGGTCCCTGCCGATAAATTCGGCGAGGTCTTTCGTGGAAGCCCGGTCGTCGCCGGCGAGACGAAGGATGCCGTGTATGACGACCGGCAGTGTCGGGATCTGTATCTGCCTGCCGCGGGCGAGATGAGCGACTCTTCCCTTGAAGTCGGATAACATCTGCGAATGCCCCCCCTTACATGCCACATGCCGGTACACGCACCGGCGATGCCGGAACGATTTCCATCGGCGGCCCGCAACGGGACCGACGCGACCTTCACCGTCCCTGAACCCTCTCTTCAAGCGACTGGGTTCCCCCCGGAACCCTCCGGCATTGCCGATCCCCGATCAGCGGCAACGCCCGTGCCTCTTGGAAAAACATTCCTGCACACAGCTGACGCCAGGCACATCCCACCTGCCGTCCCCGGTCGAGAGGCGCGGGCGGAGATTGCTGCGTCCGGCGAATATGATGACCTGTATATGCTTCCGTACCGATGATGTGGATGGCAATTGCATGCAATCGTAATCCAGTGAGACAGCATGACAATATAGCATGGAATTATACTATTGCAAGACAACTGTTTATATTGTGGAACGGCAAGACAGGCAGGGCCGGCCGCCGGATCTTCATCCGGGCAGATCCCGTCTTTCCGCGCCGGCCGTTGCTTTCCGAGGGGGCACTTTCCCCTTTTCACAACATTTTCCCGGTTGGACCAATCCCCTTGACTTTTCCGTATCGAGGGTTTACTGGTTAGTCCAATTGTGGGAATTCTGAATTTTTGGTAGAACCAATTCGGTGCCGGGAGGATGTATGGCTGACGGGGTTCGCTCCGGCAGGGGAAAGTACCTCTACAAGGACGTGGTGGAAAAGCTGCTGGGGATGATCCAGTGCGGGGAACTCCGCCCGGGAGGGAAACTCCCCCCCGAACGGACGCTGGCCGAAACGCTCAAGGTGTCGCGAAACTGCGTCCGGCAGGCCATTCAGGCTCTTGCCGAACGGAAGATCCTCGAAAGCCGGCGGGGGGACGGCACCTATGTCCGCGCTCCCGACGACGCCCCCGTAATAGAATCCTTCGGCATGGTCATCCGGGCGCGGAAGGATCTCCTCAGGGAAATCCTCGAGTTCCGCCTGCTCGTGGAGCCCCGTATCGCTTCCCTGGCCGCCCGCAACATTACCCGGGAGGAACTGGACCGGCTGAAGATCATCGTCTGCGACCAGCAGAGGAGAATCCTGGCGGGGGCGGAAGATTCCGAACTGGATGCCGCGTTTCATCTCGGGCTGGCCACGGCGTCGAAGAACAGGATCGTGAAAAAGGTAATGAGCACGGTGAGCGGCATACTGGACGAGAGCCGCCGGGAATCGCTATGGAGTGAAGCGCGGAGAAGGACTTCCGTCGTCGGGCATCTGAAGATCATCGATGCCCTGGAAAACAGGGATCCCGACATGGCCTGCAAAGCCATGGAGGAACACCTGTCGGCCATCGAACGAATCATCCTGGGAGACGATGGGACGGGGATGACCGGGGAGGCTGAGGGGTTGGAACATGATGGGCCTGGAGGCCCGTCCGTTTCGGAAAGGAATGTGGAATGAGCCCGATGGAATTTGTCCTCGTGGGACTGGCGGCGGTTGTGGGGGGAGCGGTGAATGCGATCGCCGGGGGAGGCACCCTGATCACGTTTCCCATGCTGACGGCGGTGGGCATCCCCGCCGTGGCGGCGAACGTCACCAACACGGTGGCGCTCTGTCCGGGATACCTGGGGGGGACTTTCGCGCAAATGAAGGATCTGAGGGGGCAGGAGAAGCGGATCTGGCTGCTCGCTCCCACAGGGGTGCTTTTCGGAATCCTTGGGGGCCTGCTGCTCCTCAAGACGGGCGAACAGTTGTTTCGCACGCTCGTACCGTACCTTATCCTGCTCGCTTCGGGACTGCTGGCCGTCCAGGATCCCATGCGCGCGTGGATCCTGCGCCGCGCCGGGGCTTCGGAATCCGGCGTACCGCACGAAGGGTGGACCGTTCTACCGGTCGGAATAGCGTCCATCTACGGGGGATATTTCGGGGCGGGACTGAGCGTGATCGTGCTCGCGGTGCTGGGGCTCGTGATCGAGGACAGCCTGACGCGCCTCAACGCGGTGAAGCAGGTGGTGGCCTTCTGCGTCAATATCGCGGCAGCCGTTTTCTTCCTGTTTTCCGGGCACGTGGTGTGGATGGCTGCCCTGGTCATGGCCGTGGGCGCCCTGCTCGGGGGGGTGATCGGCGGGAGGCTGGCGGGGCGGATCAAGCCCGCCGTGCTGCGACTGATCGTCGTGACCATCGGGATCGTCGTTGCCGTGATCTACTTCCTGAAGTAGACCGGAACGAACCGCCCGGACGGGAGAAACGCGGCAATGTCCGGGCGTTTCTCATCATAAGCAAGTTACTGTTTATAGCCGAACTAATCCCTGTCGAAAACTTCGATAAAGATCCCTCGTGTTCTTCCGGGCAGAGCGCGTTGTCCCGTCCCGGGCGGAATCCGCCCCACCCGCAGGGATCGGTCAGCGCAGGAGCCAGAGGGACACGATCAGGAGGGCCAGGGCAAGCCGGTACCAGAAGAAGACTTTGTAGCTCACCCTGTTCACAAGCCCGATCAGGGCGGCTATGGAGAGATAGCCGGTAACGGCCGCCGTCAGGATTCCCGCAAGCTCCATCCAGCCGGCGCCCGCATGGAGGAAACCGTTTACCTTCATGGCCGAAGCGCCGAAGATGATGGGAGTGGAAAGCAGGAAGGAAAACCGAGCGGCGCTCACCCGGTCGATTCCCATCAAAAGCGCGGCGGTTATGGTTGCCCCCGAGCGGGATATGCCGGGCACGATGGCGAGGGCCTGGGCAATTCCGATGAGCAGCGCATCCCGGCCGGTCACATGCCCCATATCCCTGGTGTTGCGCAGCCTCCTGTCCGCCCAGAACAACAGGAAACCCATCAGGCTGAGGGTAGCCGCGATCAGCAGCGGGTTCCGGAATTCCCGCTCCGCATAGTGTTCGAGGAAATACCCGGCCAACGCGCCGGGCACGGTGCCGAGAATGAGCGCCCACAGGAGGTATTTCGGATAGGCGATTTCGGCGAAGCCGGCCGTCTGTTTCTGAAACCCCAGTCCGGCCCCCGCGATCGCGATCCAGTCCCGCCAGAAATAAAGGAGAACCGCCACAAGGGTCCCGAAATGAAGCGCCACGTCGAAGCTGAGCCCCGGATCCGTCCACCCGAAGAGCCAAGGGGTCAGAACCAGGTGGGCCGAAGAGGAAATGGGAAGGAACTCGCCTATCCCCTGTATCGCCCCCAAGAAGATCGCCTGCATTAAATCCATCGGGATTTCCTGTGTAATGTATTCATTTCTCCATTGCAGCCCGCCGCCCGGGAACAGACCGAACGGAAGTCCGGGGGCTCCACTCGCCCGCCTGTCGTTAGGGTTTGCGCGGGAGGCCGAATTCGTCGCGGCGGAGCATAGCAGCGTAGCCTGTTTTTGTAAATGATCCAGGCGAGGAATCGGGCACAAGACGGCGGGTATCCTTCGGGAATCTTCGGCCGGGGGAATCAGCGGGCTTCCCGGAGGAAGGGTAGTTGCACGACACCTTACCAGTACCTGGCAAACGACATCGAGGGCGTCCCGGATCAGCATGCGGTCGTCGGGATCGTCGTCCGCAGCGATGGTAGTGATTCCTTTTGAAATAACAAATAAAAATCCGGTGCTGAGTACTTTGGCTACTCAATTTGCCACCCCCAAAATGACCCTTTACATTTCACCGGAAACGATTAATCAGGAATATAAGCCTGATATGCCGGTAGGTAACGGTGTTCTCGTCCTGCTTCGACATCTTTCAGCCGTAAGGAGTAGAGATATGAAGATTTCGAAATTCTTCCTGGCGACGCTGGTTTTCGCCATGCTGCTCCTCCATGTGCCGGGGACCGCCCGGGACGGTTCGAAGGCGTCCGATCCGGGCGACTGCTATTCGAGGCAGGAGGTGGATGCCCTCATCGAAAGCGTTCAGGGGATTCTGCTGGCCCAGCAGGCCCGCATCGGCAGTCTCCAGGACCTTACGCTGAAGCAGCAGGGGCAGATCGCCACTCTCCTCAAGCTGGCCGAGAGCCAGCAGATGCAGATCACGGCGCAGGCAGGGGAAATCTCGGGACTTTACGGCCTTTCCGCGGACCGGCAGAAGCGCGAGGTCCCCGGGGAGATCGAACAGACCCCGCCCACGCCCAGGCTGGTCATGAACCACGTCAGGTAACCCATTGAGATAGGCGGCCATGCAGGGTGAAGGACGGCCCGCGGCATGTGGTGTCCGTACCTGCGGCATGTCCGGCCTGCGACCGGTCCCCGCCCCTCTTTTTTCATTCTCCCATGCAGCCGGTGCGGCTGCAATCGAAGCGCCCGAACCCTTTGACGATGCTGCTTCGCATGTGACGGTAATTCCTTGACAACGGGACCGTTCAGACGGAAGATAGTCTCTATGGGCCCCTCGTGCGTCATCCGGTTGTGGCCCTGTCATCCATCGCTGCAATCGCGCACCCGGTCCCATGACGAGGGAGGACAGCCGGTTTGCGGCCCGTCGTGCGGGCGTTTGCCCGGTCATCGAAATGGAATGAGGGAGTTGCTTGAAGCCGTTGAGAGCGGCGGGTTCCCGGGGGGCAGTCCGTCTGCATCGGAGAGGGGATCTTTGCGGCTTTTTCGGCATCTTCGCAGGCACGTGAAATTGTGTGGGTCCCGCGCGGGGTTTCCGCCGCTGTGTGAGCCCTGTTATATATATAGGGAGGGTTGTTCATCGCAGGGCTGTTGCCTTACATTGCGGGGGGCGGGCGGCCGGTGCCGTCGTCCCCGGAGCGGGGAAAATGGATGAAAGAAATGAAGGACGACGAACAGCGGGACGAAGTAGGCGGCGGCAACCAAACCGACGCGGGGAAGGAAGCAGGCGGAGGGCAGTTTCCCATCGTCGCCATCGGTGCTTCGGCGGGAGGCCTGGAGGCGATCGAGGCTTTCCTGTCCCACATGCCTTCGGACTCCGGTATGGCCTTTGTGGTGATTCAGCACCTGGGTGCGCACAGCAAGAGCATGCTCGGTGAAATCCTCAAGAAGCACACCTCCATGGCCATTCGGGAAGTCGCCGATGGATTGCCGATCGAAGTGAACCACGTCTATTTCAACCCTCCCGACCAGGAAGTCGCCATGTGGGACGGAGTGTTCCTGCTGCGGGATATAGTCCGGACCGGCAGCATCAGGCTTCCCATCGACTATTTCCTGCGTTCCCTGGCTGCGGACCGGCACGAGCGGGCCATCTGCATCATTCTTTCCGGTACGGGGAGCGACGGCACCCTGGGGCTTACGGCCATCAAGGAACAGGGTGGCCTGGCGATAGTTCAGGACGACACGCAGGCTCGCTACGACGGCATGCCGCGGAGTGCCATCGATACGGGTCTGGTGGATTACGTGCTTCCCGTCGAAGCCATGCCCGGTGAGCTTTTGAGCTATGTGCAGCAGCCATACCTGAAAGGAACCAGAGAAGAAGGGAAAGAAGAAAAAAAGCTCGTGAGTCATGTCGAGAGAATTCTGCTCCTTCTCCGCTCCAAGACCGGCCGGGATTTCATCCAGTACAAGCAGAAAACCATACGCAGACGGATCGAACGGCGCATGGCGGTTCACAAGATCGAATCGATCGGGGACTATCTGCGCTATCTCCAGGAAAATACGGACGAGGTTTACCGCCTTTCGAAGGAATTTCTCATCGGCGTCACCAGTTTCTTCCGCGATGCCAAGGCGTTTGAAGTCCTCGCCGAAAAGGTGATCCCTTCCATACTTTCCAGCAAACCGGAAGGCGCGACCGCTCGTGTCTGGGTGCCCGGCTGCGCCACGGGGGAAGAGGCTCTTTCGCTGGCCATGGTCTTCGCCGAAACATCCGAAAAGCTGGGGAAGCAGATCAAAGCCCAGATTTTTGCGACGGATATCGATTCGGAAGCCATCGAACGGGCCCGGAATGCCGAGTACCCGGAAAGCATCAGCACCGACGTTTCCGAAAAGCGGCTGAAGCGTTTCTTCATCAAGCGGGACGGCAAGTACAAGGTGAAGAGCGAGATCCGGGAGATGGTCGTCTATGCCATACAGGATCTTACCAGCGATCCCCCCTTCTCGAAACTCGACCTCATCAGTTGCCGGAATCTGCTCATCTACATGGATGCGCAGCTCCAGAAGAAGATCATGCCCCTCTTCCACTACACGCTGAACGCCAACGGCTACCTGTTCCTGGGGCCGTCGGAAACCATCGGGGAATTTTCCGACCTCTTCTCCCCGGTGGACATCAAATGGAAATTGTTTCAGGCGAAAAAGATGACCATCCCAAAATATCCCCTGAATCTGACGGTGGGCGCGGTTTCCACCGTGGAACTCGGCAAGCAGGGAGCGCAGGTGGCCAAGATGCCCAGAAGGGCGGAAATCCTCGAGCGGCTGATCCTCGATGAATATGCCCCGGCAAGCGTGCTCATCGACGAGAAATACGAGACACTCTTCTTCCGGGGTCCCGTCGGCAGGTACCTGGAACTGCCGAAGGGAGAGGCTACCCTCAACCTGCTGAGCATCGCCCGGGAGGGCTTGCGCCACAAGCTGCCTCCGGCCATCCAGAAGGCCACGAAAACGGGCTCGCAGGTCGTGCTCGAAAACACGCAGATCAGCCATGAAGGACGTCTTCTGAGCGTGGACGTCACGATTCGCCCCTACAGGGAGTCCGAGGTCGCGAATGTGTACGCTGTTGTCTTCATGGAGAAGACGCCGGCAGGCACTCTTGTGAACAAAAGGAAAAAAATCGCGGGCAAGGAGGTGGACCCTCGCATAGCGGAACTGGAGCAGGAATTGCAGGCCACGAGGGAAAGCCTGCAAACGACCATCGAAGAGCTGGAAGCGTCCAACGAAGAACTCAAGTCGGCCAACGAGGAGCTGCAGTCGACCAACGAGGAGATGCAGAGTACCAACGAGGAGATCGAGACCTCGAAGGAGGAGCTGCAGTCGACCAATGAGGAACTGGTGACGCTCAATGCGGAATTGCACAGCAAGGTGGACGAGTTGACCGAGCTGAACAACGATATCAGCAACCTGCTCGCCAGCACCGAAGTCGGCATGCTCTTTCTCGACGTCAACTTCGTCATCCACCGGTTTACCCCCTCCATGACGAAGTTTTTCCACCTCATATCGGCCGATGTGGGCCGCTCCATATGGGACATCACCCCCAAGATCCAGTACACGGGTTTGCGGGAGGATGCCGAAACGGTGCTGGCCACTCTGCAGAGCAAGGAAATCACGACGCGCTCGGACGGAAGCGACTACCTGTCCATCCGGCTTCTCCCCTATCGGACCAGGGACAACGTGATCGACGGCCTGGTGATCACCTTCACGGATATTACCGACAGGGTACTTGCCGAACTTCGGCATGCCGATGCCGTGGCCTGTGCCCGGGCGCTTCTCGAAATGGCGCGCGATCCCGTGTTGATCCTCGATTTCGACTTCAAGGTCGTTTCCGCCAACAAGCCGTTCTATCGCACATTTCGCTACATGCCTGAACAAACCGAAGGCAAGTCGATCTTCGATGTCGCCAACAGGGAATGGGACGTTCCGAATCTCCGGGAGCTTTTGGAGAAAGTCGTCCGTGAGGGCTCGACATTCGAAAACCTGGAAATGGAAGGGATTTTTCCGGGGATGGGCAGATTCCTGTGTGGCGCGCGCCCGGTCCGGCAGTCCGCGGACCGGGAAGGGGCGATCCTTGTAACCATCACGGGCGGTGCCCCGTGAGACAGCCCTGGGTGGGAGGCCCATTCTCATGGGAAAGCAGGATCCCGATAAGCTGCGAAGTAACGCGGAGGAACGGGTCCAGGCCGGCCGGTTGAGGCGGGAGGCCATGTCTCCGGAAGATATTCAGTTGCTGGTGCACGAACTGCAAGTCCACCAGGTCGAACTGGAGATGCAGAACGAAGAACTCCGGAAGTCGCATGCGGAACTCGAGACCTCGCGGAGCAGGTACGCGGACCTTTACGATTTCGCCCCGGTCGGCTACCTGACCCTCGATACTTCCGGGCTGATCGTCGAGGCCAACCTCACCGCCGCGAAGATGCTCGGATGCGAAAGAAACCACCTGATCGGCTGTCCTTTCCCCTTTTTTCTGCAAGTCGGCTGGAAGAAATCCTTTCGAGAGTATCTGTGCCGGGTTATGAGCACGCGGGAACGCATGAGCGGCGAATTCAAGCTGACGACGAAAGCGGGGAAGAATTTCTTCGCGAGGATCGACGGCATTTTCATGGAGGGCGCCGACGGCGGGGGATCGGTCAGGATGGTGGCGGCGGATATATCCGACGTCAAACAGGCCGAGGAGGCGTTGCGGCGGAGCGAGGAAAAGTACCGGGAACTGGTGGAATGCTCCAACAGTATCATCCTGCGCACGGATGCGGAGGGTAACGTCACCTTCTGCAACCGGTTTGCTCAGGAGTTCTTCGGCTATTCCATGGACCGGATTGTGGGCAGGAACGTTCTCGATACCATCATTCCCAGAAGAGACTCCAGCGGCCGGGACCAGGCGGCGATCTTTATGGAAATTCTCAGGGATTCCTGGAACCGGGACTTCGGGAATCGGGAGATCGAAAGCAGGCGGAAGAACGGGGAGAGTGCCTGGAT
This sequence comes from Desulfobacteraceae bacterium, assembly GCA_021372635.1. Taxonomy (GTDB): domain Bacteria; phylum Desulfobacterota; class Syntrophobacteria; order Syntrophobacterales; family Syntrophobacteraceae; genus JAJFUA01. Next base: position 11,095 of record JAJFUA010000257.1, read on the forward strand.
ATCCTGGGCCATCAAGGGCTTCAGGCTCCGTGGAGGAAAGCCGGAGGGATTGCTTTGCGTCGGAAACGACGTCACCGAGCGCAAGCGGGCACAGCGCAGCCTGGAAATCTTTGCGAAAAAGCTGGAGAGGAGCAACCGGGAACTCCAGGAATTCGCGTTCGTCGCTTCCCACGACCTTCAGGAGCCGATGCGGAAGATCCAGGCGTTCAGCGAACGGATCCAGACGAAAGGCGCGGGCGCTTTCAATGAAGAGACACTCGATTACTTCCGGCGGCTGACCAATTCCGCGGAGCGGATGCAGGCCATGATCCGGGCACTGCTCGATTATTCGCGGGTTCGCACCCGAGCGGAACCCTTCGTTCGCGTTGAACTCACGGAAATAGTCCGGGAAGTGCTCTCCGACCTCGACGAATTGGTGCAGCAGGTGGGCGGGCGCGTGGATCTGGAGGCGCTGCCCGCTGTCGAGGCCGATCCGAGCCAGATGCATCGGCTCTTTCTCAACCTGATCGGCAATGCGCTCAAGTTCCACAAGGGGGGCACCCCTCCGGTGGTTCGGATCCGCGGCGAAACGGCGGAGCGGGAGGATAACCCCGCAGGGAATCGTGCCGACGGGGGGATTTGCCGGATTTTTATCGAAGACAACGGCATCGGGTTCGACGAGAAGTATCTCGACCGAATCTTCAGCCTCTTCCAGCGATTGCAGGGCCGGAGCGAATTTGAGGGAACGGGGCTGGGCCTTTCGATCTGCAGGAGGATAATCGATCGGCACGGCGGAAGCATCACGGCCCGGAGCCGCCCGGGAGAGGGAGCGACCTTCATCGTGACCCTTCCCGTGAAACAGGTCGCATGGGAAGTGGAAGCCGGTCCGGCGAACCTGCAGGAATCCTTGTAGTCTCCCGGCGCCTGTGGCAGGGCTGACTGGCTGCCGGCCCTCAGGCTTCCTTCTTCGAAAGCATCCGGCGGATGATCCGGGCATGCTCATTTGTCTTTGTCGCCCGTTCCTTGAAATACTGGGCGGTGTGCGGGTTGCCGCGTTTGATCATGTCCTCCGCGAGCTTTTCGGACAGTTCCCGGCACTCTTCCAGCACCCGGACGGCGTTCCAGAGCGCCGCTTCCAGGGAGGCGGCCTGCGCTTCGTCGAAATGGGCAAGGGAAAAGGCATGCCCCGTCCGGCACCGCAGCAATATATGTCCGCCTTCCGAATTTTCCATCACCGGTCCTCCGCATTCCGGGCATACGAGGCCTGAGAACTTGCCGAGTTCTCTATCCGCGGGCGGCTCGAACATGAAGCGTTCCAAAATATCGGGTCCTTTCTCCATGGCTTTCCCAAATTCCTTTTCCCGGCTTTTTCCCTGCCGAACCAGGCGCACCAGCGCAGCGGCAATATCTTTCAGCGGAAGGACGTAATCGACGTCCACCTGGCTCCTGGCGCTGCCCGGCATGCTCGGGTAGTCCGCATCGGCTGGGTCCTGGACGATGGCGATGCCGCCGCAGGATTTCAGAAGCCGGAGCCCGGCGGTGCCGTCATCGAGCATGCCCGTGAGGATCACTCCCACCGCGCGCCCTCCATGAAATTGAGCGGCGGAACGGAAAAGGGGGTCGATGGCCGGCCTGGTGCGGTTTTCGTGGGGGCCGCGAATCAGACGGACGGAGTCTTGCTTCAGGATCATATGCAGATCGGGCGGGGCAACGTAGATACGGCCATGTTCGATCGGATCTCCGTCCACGGCAAACCCGGCGGGCAGCCGGCCTTCCCGGCTGAGAATTTTCGGCAGTTCGTTCCGGCCGTTCGGCAGCATGTGCAGGACGAGGAACACGGCGGCCTCCAGGTCGCGCGGCAGCCCGGCGACAATTTCAATGTAAGCCTGTACGCCGCCCGCCGAAGCTCCCATAACGATGATATCGCGTCCGGTCATTGGCTGACCCTCCTCACTTTCACTAATCACTGCCGGCGGCAAAATCCTGGGAAAGGGGGATTTTTTTACAGCTTTCGACGGGGGCTTCATCCCGCACTTCCATGACCTTGTTTCCCGGCCTCTCCCGGGATGCATGGCTCATCTAGCCCTTCGCCCGGAGATACCCTTCCGCCTCAACCGACAGCGCCGGCCAAAGCGGGTTGAGGGGGTCGGTGGTTTTGGCAGGGAGATCCCGCAGCTCCTGGCGGTAGGCGGTGTAGAGCGCTTTTTTGGGATAGTCCGGAAGCTGCGTGTGGTCGGTCTCGGCCAGGAGCCGGTCGCGCTCCCGGCGGAGTTCCACCCACGCCTGTTCCGTGAGGACGCCTTCGTCTTTTTCGACGATCTGTACCGTTTTGTCGGTGGGGGACCAGACGGCCTTCGTCGTC
>JAJFUA010000265.1 GCA_021372635.1 Desulfobacteraceae bacterium
GGCAAAATACGGCGGCAGAGGGCCGCTGAAGATCGCCGAAATCGCCAGGCGGCAGTCGATTCCCCTGCGCTTTCTGGAGATCATCCTGAATGAACTGAAGCGCGGCGGTTTTATCCGGGCGATACGCGGCAAGTACGGCGGGTGCATCCTCATCCGGAGCCCCGGGAGCCTCAGTGTCGGTGAGGTGATCCGGTTCATCGAGGGTCCTTTCGCCCCTGTCGGCTGCGTGGACGAGGAAAAGACCGCCAACTGTCCGCTCAAGACCACATGCGTGTTTGCCCCCCTTTGGGAGAAGGCCCGAATCGCTCTTTCGCAGATTTACGACGGCACCACCTTCCAGGACCTGATCGACCGGGAAGCCCGCGAAAGCGGCCCCTGTGAAACCATCCGTGATTACATGATCTGAATCTTCGTGCTTCGGTGTCTTTCGGCGCGGCCGCAGGCTGCGGGAAACCGGCGGCCTCTTCCGCTGCGCCGATGCCCCTCGATCCGATGCCATCCCTTCCGTAAGTCTTCCGGTATTCCCGATGCGAAACCGGCCGATCCGAATTCGGGGTCGCGCGGCTTATCCCGGAGGCTCAGACGCGATAATATTCCCGGTACCAGGAAAGGAACCGTGCAATGCCCTCCCGGATGGGGGTTCCGGGATGAAAGCCGAAGTCGCGGGAAAGGTCTTCAATATCCGCATACGTTGCCGGTACGTCGCCCGCCTGAAGCGGCAGCAGTTCCATTTCCGCCTTCATGCCCAGGCAGTCTTCGATGGCTTTGATGAATTCCATCAATTGCACCGGCTGGTTGTTGCCGATGTTGAAAACCCTGTACGGGGCGTAGCTGCTCCCGGGGTCCGGGGTGTTTCCCGACCATTCGGGGTTGGGCCGGGCTGGATTGGACATGACGCGCACGATCCCCTCGACGATGTCGTCGATGTACGTGAAATCCCGCTGCATGTTGCCCCGGTTGAAGACCTGGATGGGTTTTCCCTGCAGGATGTTCCGGGTGAACAGGAAAAGGGCCATATCCGGGCGTCCCCACGGCCCGTAGACGGTGAAAAAGCGGAGGCCCGTGCAGGGGATCCCGTAAAGGTGGGCATAGGAATGCGCCATGAGTTCGTTGGCCTTTTTGGTGGCGGCATACAGCGAGACGGGGTGATCCACGTTCTGGTGGACGGAAAAGGGCATGGCCGTGTTGGCCCCGTATACGGAACTGGAGGAGGCGAAGACAAGGTGTTCGACACCCCCGTGGCGGCATCCTTCCAGGATGTTGAGGAACCCCGTAATGTTGCTGTCCGCGTAGGCGGAAGGATTGGTCAGCGAGTATCTGACGCCGGCCTGGGCGGCCAGGTTGACCACTGTTCCGAACGAGTGGCGGCTGAAGAGGTTCTCCATGTCCGGGCGATCCTTGAGATCCACCTGGTGGAAGGTAAACCTGGGGTATTCCTGGAGTTGAGCCAAACGGTCCCGCTTCAGCTTCACGTCGTAGTAATCGCTGATGCAGTCCAGTCCCACGACCTCCCGCCCGGATTTCAGAAGGCGCAGTGCCAGGTGAAAGCCGATGAATCCCGCAGCACCCGTTACGAGAACAGGTTTTTCATGAGTCATTGATCGAGAATTCCTTTCCGCTCCGCCGCCGGGGGAGCAAGATGATCCGCCCTTTACTCAGTTTTGGCAGAGGAACGGATGGTCAATACGGAACAGTGCGCCTTGCGCACGACACGGTCGGCGGTGCTGCCGAAGAGGACGTGGGCGAGGCCGGTCAGGCCGTGCGACCCCATGACGATCAGGTCGACGTCCATTTCCTTCGTGATGCGCAGGATTTCCGTGGAAGCATAGCCCGAGAGCAGGTGGATCACGTACCGCTGGCTGCTTTCCAGCTTGCTCACGTAGTGCTCCTGAATGGTCTTCTTTGCCGCTTCGGTAACTTGCTCGACGAAGTTCGGGTCGTATTCTATGGGCATGTAGGTCGCGTGAATGGGAGGCGAGAGGGAGTAGTTGACCATGACGTGAACGATATGGAGAGTCGCGCGGTAATGAGCGGCAAGCTCCTTTGCCGTAACAAAGGCCTCGTCGGCATTTTCGGAAAAGTCGGTACTGAACGCAATGTTCTTGAACAGACGTGTTTCCATAACGCTCTCCTTCCCATGAATGATGTGTCCGGGGCAGTCGAATCGGAAGTGCTTCCCGACGACGGCCTCAAGCCCGCGGGGCAGCTCCGGGTGGAGCCGGGGAGCGAAGCCCCTGCCGGTCAGGCATCCACAACCCATACGGTGAAGTCCCGGCCGAGCCGTGTCACGCTCACTGAAGTGCTCCCGAGCAGTAATTCCTTCATCCGGCTCAGCCGGCGACGGCCGAGCACGATCGTGGAGCACCGCAGCTTCCTGGCGGCCTGGATGATGAGTTGAGAAACTTCGACGGACTGAACGTCGAAATAGGTCGAAACGTTCGCTGGAGAGAACCCTGCCTCGACAAGCATCTGCCGGGCCGTCTCGAAGGTCCGCGCCATCTGCTGCTCGTCCTCGTTTTTCCAGAAGTATCCGCTGAGATGTGGCTTGAGCTTGTGAAGTCCTTCAATCCGCCGTACCTCTTCGTGCGTCAGCAGATTGGGCGAAGCGGTCGGAAGGGCATGGAACAGGACGAATTCGTACTGGCCCGCCGCATTCAGGACTCCCGTCAGGTAGCGAATGCTTTTCGAGGATTCCTGTATTGCATCCAAGGCTATCAGAAAACGATTCATGAGATTCCCCAGACTCTCGCCAGGGGCCGGACCGTACTTCGGACTCCAGTGCCGCACGGCCCCCTGCCGGCCCCCGTTGACGGCTTGCCGGTCATCCTGAAAGGGCCGAAGCCCCTTCGCATCCATCGCCGGACTTCATCCCCGGCCAGGCCTGCCGCCAGGTGAGATTCTCTTTTGGGCGATCGGCCTGAAAGGACGATGCGGGGCAGCGCGATGTGGATCCCCTGACGGTCCGTCCGTTGATGCTTTGTTTTCAAGCCAGATTCAGAAGCCTGAACGCGGCGGCCATTACAAGTTCAATCTGCTTCCGGGATCGGAGGCATTTCTCTACGCGGACCGGTTTTTGGATCATGACGGATTTGCCCGAAGTAGAGGAATCTTTAAACGGCAATGCATCCTTTTCCCAATATTTATACCCCGTCACCGTCCGGGAATGCAATAGGTAAGCACTCTTCCACCCTGGCGCAGCGCCTTCCGACTTACGTACGCGGATGTGGGGCCTTGCGAGTTGAGTTTTCCAGGCCGAAAGGAGAGTTATGCCGCCGTGACCGGCTTGGGATCAGCTTGACTTTATTTTGCGCTCTCATTAGGATGGATTCGAAATAATGCGGAATGAACGGCTATTTCAAGGGGGACAGGGCTGTCACCCGGAAAAGGGCATGGTTGCGAATGAATGAGCGTGTTTCCGGTCCAGCGATCAGGATTTTTGTGCTGAGGGTGGCTCTAGGAGTTGTATTTGCCCTGCTGCTCTCCCACTTCTTCTTCCCAGCCGCCAATATGTTCGTGATCTTGCTGGCAGCCGCGGCGCTGGTCGTGTTTGCCTATGTGTTCGAGCACATCCACAAAGGCAAAGGACAACAGTAACAGACCGTTTGCGGTGACTCAGCCGCAACGTTTCAGTGATCAGGTATCGATCCACCTTGGAGCCAGGAGCGGGGGAGACGGTATACCCTTGAGGAGGAAAAATGGATTGGGAAAGACCACCGAACAGAGGACCGGGTCCCGGCGGCATTCAGGACCTGGAAGAGTTCATCAACCGGCTGAAGGCCCGGTATAAGCTTTCGTTTTCAGGCAGTCCGATCTGGCTTGGCGTTCTGCTGGTCGTGCTGGTCCTGACAGGCCTGAGCAGCTACTACAAGGTCGAGGCCCAGGAAAGAGCGGTGGTGCAGCGTTTCGGACGTTTCGTGGAAATCGCCGAGGCCGGGCCTCATTTGCGGCTCCCGTTCGGAATCGACACGGTTCGCAAGGTCACCTCGCAGGTGATGCAGAGGGAATACGGCTATCGCACCGTCAGGCCCGATGTGCGCTCCACGTTGGACCAGAAGGGCCATGAAGATGAATCCATGATGCTGAGCGGTGATCTGAACGTCGTGGATGTCCAGTGGACGGTGCAGTACAAGATCGGCAGTCCCGTGGATTATCTCTTTCGCGTCAAGGACCCCGAAGGTACGCTGGACGACATCTCGGAATCGGTGATTCGCCGCATTGTGGGCAACCGCTATGCGGATGAGATTCTGACCGTCGGCAAAGCCTCCATATCGGGCATGGCACAGAAGGAAATCCAGGAAATCCTGAACACATACAAGACGGGCATTCAAATCGTGACGGTCAAGCTTCAAAACGTCATGCCGCCCAAGGCGGTGAACGCCGCGTTCAATGAAGTCAGCGAAGCGCAGCAGGACAGAGAGCGGATGATCAACGAGGCGCAGCAGGCCTACAATCAGAAGATCCCGAAGGCCCAGGGCGAAGCCCGCCAGGCGGTTACACAGGCTGAAGGCTACGCGCTCGAGCGGATCAACCGGAGCGAGGGCGAGGTTCGGCGGTTTCTGGACATCATGGCGGAGTATGAAAAGGCCCGCGACGTGACGCGCAGCCGGATGTACCTGGAAGCGGTCGACGGTCTTCTGACGAGAGTCGATCGGCTGTTCGTCATCGACGAAAGCCAGCGGGGCCTCATGCCTTTTCTGGATTTGAACAGGCTTTCGGGGGGCTCCGAGCCTGCGGCGGCCGTCGACGGCCCTGTGCAGGCCAGGCAGAGTGAAGCGGCCGGCCCTACAAAGTCGGTCGGAGATGTCCCTGCCAAGGCGGGAAAAGCCCAAGGAGGGAAGCCATGAACGCAAGTCTTCTGCGCATCGTTTTTATCGTCCTGATCCTGGTGGGCCTTCTGCTGGAGCAGTCTGTCTTCGTCGTGAACGAAACCGAGCAGGCAGTGATCACCCGGTTGGGGAAACCCGTCGGGGATGCCGTCGTCAATGCCGGCCTCGGGTTCAAGCTTCCCTTGCTCGACAGGGCGCACTACTTTGAGAAAAGGGTCATGAAATGGGATGGCAATCCCAACCAGATTCCGACGAGGGACAAAAAATACATCTGGGTGGACACCACGGCCCGCTGGCGAATCAAGGACCCGCTGTTGTTCCTGCAGCGGATGGGAACCGTGCAGACGGCCATGGGCCGGCTGGACGGGATCATCGATTCCGTGGTCCGGGACCATGTCTCGAACAACGACCTGGTCGAACTCGTGCGAAGCGAAGGATGGGAAGAGGCGAAGGATCATCTGAGGGAAGCCGGCATTCACGATCCGCAGATCATGGAGGCCGTTTTGAACAGTGAGAGCAGCGACGTCTCCGACCGTCTCAGGAAGGGAAGGGAAAAGATCACCCGCGAGATGGTCGCGGATGCTTCCAATCTCCTGCCGGAGTTCGGAATCGATCTCCTGGACATTCGGGTCAAGCGGATCAACTACGTCGATTCCGTGCAGCAGAAGGTCTTTGACCGCATGATTTCCGAGCGCAAGCGCATCGCGGCTCAGTACCGTTCGGAAGGAGAGGGAGAAAGGGCGGCCATCCTGGGCCAGATGGAACGGGAAACGGCCAGGATCAATTCGGAAGCTTTTCGCAAGTCCCAGGAAATTCGAGGAAAGGCGGACGCGGAGGCGACCAGGATCTATGCGGAGGCTTTCGGAAAGAATCCGGAGTTTTACACCTTTTATCGCACCCTCGATCTCTACCGGAACTTCGATAATCACAAGAGTGCCTTCGTTTTGACCACAGAGGCGGATATTTTCAAGTATCTGAAAAACAGCACGGGAAAGTCGGAAAAATAGAGCAGGAGAAGTATCTATGGCCTTCTACGAAGAGAATCCCCAAGGGATGAAAAAGTCTGACATTGTGGTCGCCATTCCCTCCTTCAACGAAGCGGAAAACATCGGCCACACGGCCGAACAGGCCGCGAAGGGATTGCTCGAGTATTTTGGCAACCAGACAAGTGTCATCATCAACTGCGACAATCATTCCGATGACGGAACGAAGGACGCCTTTTTGGCCGCCCCAGGTGCAATCCCGAAGATCTATCTGTCCACCGAACCGGGCGTCAGCGGAAAAGGGCAGAACCTGCGCAACCTTTTTGAAAAGGTGCGCGAGCTGGAAGCCAAGGCCGTCGTCGTCCTGGAAGCCGATACGAAGAACGTGACGCCCCAGTGGGTCAGGAATCTTGGCGAGCCGGTCATGCGGGGAGCGGGGTATGTCTGCCCCTTGTTCGTTCGGCATAAGTACGAGGCCACGCTTACCAGTTCCATCATCTACCCGCTGATGCGGTGCCTATACGGGCGCCGGGTGCGCCAGCCCGATGCGGGCGATTTCGGCTTCAAGGGACAACTGGTCGAAAAGTTCCTGGAAGCCCCGGGCTGGACGGAATCCGTCCAGGATCACGGAATCGACATCTGGATGACCACGATCACGCTCAACTCGCGACTTCCGATTTTTCAGTCGTTCATGGGCACTCCTAAGATCCATCGGGGGAGAGACCCGTATGCCTACCTGAACGTGCTTTTCCAGGAAGTGCTGGGCACGGTCTTCGACCAGATGACCATTTACGCCGGGTTCTGGAGCCAGGTGAAATGGAGCAAGCCGACCGCGCTCTTCGGCACCGACATCCAGGAGGTGGAAACCCCTCTGCCTTTCGAGGTCAACACGGCCCGGCTGCACGAAAGCTTTCTGCAGGGCTTCGACAGGTACGGTGCCCTCTGGGACGAGATTTACGATCAGACGATCTGCCATAAACTGCAGGAGATCAGAGGATTGGGGCTGCAGCATTTTTCCTTCCCGGCACAAACCTGGGCGAGCATCCTGTTCGATTCCGCGACGGCGTACCATCGGGTGGAACCCGGCCGGCGGAACGAACTGCTCAGCGCCCTGCTGCCGCTGTATCTCGGGAAAGTGCTTTCCTTCGTGAAGAAGACGGAGCGGATGTCCCTGCAGCAGGCGGAAGAATACATAGAAAACGAATGCACGATTTTTGAAGAAAACAAACCTTACGTTGTAAAAATATGGGAATGAAAATATTACAGGAGGAGGATAACGATGCCGAAGATCCTGGTTGTCGATGATGAAGAACATATTCGGCTGCTGTATTCAGAGGAACTGAAAGAAGCCGGCTACGACGTCATAACCGCGGAAAGCGGGCTGAAGCTCCTGGAGCGTATCGAAGACGAGAAACCCGATCTGGTCATACTGGACATCAAGATGGTGGACTACAACGGCCTCGATCTTCTTCAGGATATCCGCAATCGCTTCTACGATCTGCCGGTGATCCTCTCGACGGCGTACGATACGTTCAAGGAAGACATGAAATCGATTGCTGCGGATTTTTACGTAGTGAAGAGCTTCGATCTGACGGAACTCAAGAAGAAGATAGCGATGGCCCTGGAAACACGTCTGCCGACGTAAGGGAGGCGACGGGGCCTGCCCTCCTGCTGACGGTTCCCCGGTTTTCGGTGCGTACCCGGCGGCGTCGCCCGGGGGCGGGTTGCGCCGGGGAGAAACGGGGCTTCCCAACCTGCAGGGGGGCGGTGGCCGGGTGACCGCCGGGGGGGCGAGTCGCCGAAAGGCCGCGGCCTGCGATGCACTAGCGGGGAGAAAAAATCCAGAGATAGACCGTTAAGGTAAAGAAAATCCCATTGGCAGCCCACACGCCGACAATCACCGGAAGGATACCGGCAGTGGCCAGGGCGCTGCCGACCTGCATGACCGCGAAGTACAGAAACGCAATGATCATGCCCAGTCCCACGCCTGTTGCGATCCCGACGTGAATCCCCTGACGCAACGCGATCGTAATTCCCAGAAGAGCCAGTATGATCGACGTGAGCGGAAAGGTTATCCTCTGGTGAAGATCGACCTCGTAGGGCCTAGGGTTGTAGCCTTCCTGCCGGATTTTTTGCGTATACTGGTATAGGTCGAACCATCCGAGATCTTCCGGAACGGTATCGAGGGCGTCGAAATCCGCCGGGGTCTCCGGGATGTCGAGCGCCATTTCGCTGAAGGCCGTCTGCTCGGCGCTCAGGCCGTTGAATTTCAGGTCGATACCCTCCGAAGCCACCCATCGGCGATTATCCTCCCATCGGATGCTCCGGGCGTCGATTCTCCGGGTCAGCTTGAATTCGGGATCGAGATAGAAGAGGGACGCTTTTTCGAGCGTTTTCTTCTGGCGGTCGTAGAAGCGTATCTGGAAAATGGCCTCCTGCCCCCTGTACCACACGTTTTCCTGCAGGTACGTGAGTGCGGGCTTCCGGCGCATCACCTCCTGCTGCATGAACTGCTGCGCCCTGTAGTTCAGCGAATGGGCGACGGTCTCGCCAAGGGTGAAGTGCAGGAGAGAAAGGACCGTCGCGGCTGCGAGGATGGGTGCGACATACGTCAGCGGGTTAATTCCGGCTGTCTCGAGGGCGACCAGTTCCCGGTTACGCTTGAGCAATCCCAGGGCGATGAGCGAAGCCAGGAGGATCGCCATGGGAATGCCCTGAGTGACGATCAGGGGGATCTTCATCAGAAAGTAGGAAAGAATCCTTGCCGTGTCGATCTGCCGCTCGAGAAGAATGTCGATCTTCTCGAAGAATTCGATGATCAGGTAGAGCCCGACGAAAGCGAAGAGCGACAACGCGACGACCGGGACGAACTGTTTGAGCATGTATCGGGAGACTATTTTCATAGGATCTCTAGAGGCCGGTTGGCTTGCGGAAGCGGTTTGCCGTCAGAATGCGTCGCAGGAATGCATCCCCCTGATGCCACAGATGCGCCAGGTGAAACGGTGTTTCTCTCTGCACCTTGGTGCAGAGGTAAATGGAAACGAACAGGCAGAGGATGTTGGGCGTCCAGATTGCGAAAAACGGCGGAAGCAGCCGGTTCTCTCCGAGTCCCTTGCCGGCCGAAAGGGCGATGTAATAGGTGAGGAAAACGATGAGCCCGATGGTGATGCCGGTCATGCGCCCTCTTTGGCGAAACATGGAACCGAGCGAGGCGCCCATGAGTCCGAAAAGCAGGCAACTGATGGGGAAGGCGAGCCTCTGGTGGAACTCCAGGGCGAAGCTGACTTCCGGCTTCGTTTTAGCGCCCTGCTGCATGAGGTGATACAGTTCGAGCAGGGTCATCTCCCTCTTTCCCTTCTGTGAACGCTTGGCGGCAGCTCCGTACAGGTCGTCGAGGGACAGCGTGAGATCGTACAGCTTGAAGGAAATCGCCTGCGCATCCTTGAAGTCGTCCGATATCCGTGTGATGATCCCGTTGGAAATCCTGAAAATCAGGTGATTCAGGTCCTTCTGGTAAACGATCTGTGCCCGTTCCGCGACAATCGCCGCACGGACCTTCGCCTGTCTCTGGTCTTGCAGAAAGACCCCTTCGATGCTCATGTTCGAGGTGTCGACGGACCGGAAGAAGAATACCATCTTCGGAATGGTGTCGATAAAAGTGCCCTCTTTGAGCAGTGCGGGCAGACCGGCGCGGCCCAGCGAGCGAAGCTTGTTTTCAAACGCGCTCCCGGCCGGCGGCACGAGGATGAGGCTGTTGTAAAAGGCCAGCACCGTTGCAACGAGGGTAACACAGACGATCGAGGGGATCAATTGGCTGAAACCGATGCCCGCAGACCGGAGGGCGACCAGTTCGTTGTCTCCGTTCAGCCGCAGAAAGGCGAGAAGCGTTCCGAGGAGAACGGCCATGGGCAGTGCGAAAAGCATGAGCTTCGGCAGGGCGAAGATCACCAGTTGCAAAAGATCGAGGACGGTGACGGAGGATGTGAACAGATAGCGGGTGAGCTGCAGCAGTCGGCCTGTGACAAGGATGATCGTCAGCCCGAACAGGCACACGCTGAGCGGTACGATTTGCTCTTTAATTAAGTAGCGGTTTAAAGTAATTTTCATGGCGGCATAATCTAACGAAAAGGATGGGATCAGGTCAATGTCAAAAGATGTGTTTGCCGCAATGCGGATGAAGGGACCGCTTCGTCTGCTGCAGGAAAAACGGGAGGAGGAATTGCTTGCGCCTCAGGCGTGTCAGAGCGTGCAGAGCCGCGGAAGACTGCGTCCCGAGCCGCCATGTCCCTTGCGTACGGCCTTTCAGCGGGACAGGGACCGCATCGTCCACTGCAAAGCCTTCAGGCGACTGAAGCACAAGACCCAGGTGTTCATCTCCCCGAACGGCGATCACTACAGGACCCGACTGACGCATACCCTCGAGGTAGCTCAGATCGCACGCACCATCGGCCGCTCTCTCTTCCTCAACGAGGACCTTGTGGAAGCCATCGCCCTTGCCCACGATCTTGGCCATACCGCGTTCGGGCACGGAGGCGAGCGGGTCTTGAACGAGATCATCCCCGGAGGGTTTTCCCACAACGAACAGAGCCTGCGCGTGATCGACCACCTGGAAAAGGGAGGGAGGGGGCTCAATCTGACGGCGGAAGTCCGCGACGGAGTTGTGAAGCATTCCAAGGGACGGACGAATCCGGTCCTGGCCGAAAAGGACCAGCGGCCCATAACCCTGGAGGGGGAAATCGTGCGGGTCGCCGATATCGTAGCCTATTTGAACCACGACATGGACGATGCGCTGCGGGCGGGCATTCTGAAATTTGAAGAGATACCGGAGGAGGTCCGGAAGACGATTGGTTCGAGCCATGGTCAGCGCATTCACACCCTTGTGGAAGATATTATTTTTACCAGCCTCGAAACGAATCTGTCCGAGGTCCGGCTGAGTCCCCTCATGCTCGATCAGGTGGAACGTTTGAGAGACTTTCTGTTCGAAAGGGTATACGATGCGCGCGAGGTTCGCGCAGAATTCGAGAGGGTGCGGAAAATTATAGAGGATCTGGTCGACGTGCTCCTGAAAGACGACGCGCTTTTCAGGCGTGAAATCGGTGGAGAAGATTCCACGGACTCGCGCGAACGAAGAGTCTACGACTACATTGCCGGCATGACCGACCGCTACACCCTCGATCTGTATAAACGCGTTTTTCTTCCCCGACCGTGGATGAAGCTTTGAGCGCGCACCTCCGGAGGAGGTGCCCGGTGGGGTGCGTGGCAGCCGTTGCCGCAAGATGTGCCTTGACAGAGGAAAATTTGGCGTGGTATCGGTTGCTTGCTTTTTCGGCGGAACAGGAGTCGGCGTTCTTCCGCATGGTTGCGTGGAAGTTATCCTATGGTGCGCCTCTAAGGGGTGCATGCAGATGAGAGAAAGCAGATGAAAAAGTCCAAACGATCCTTTGAGCTGGAAGAAAAGGAACCTGAATCGTCCAAGGACTCGGGGCTCGGATTCGATCTCGACGACGAGGAAGACGAAATCCTGGATCTGGAAGACATCTTCGAACTTCCCGACGAGGAGGGAGAAGATGACGGTGGAATGGATGTCGAGATCCTCGATGCCGATCTGGATGATTCGGACGACAAGCTCTCATCCGAAGGAGACGATATCTTCGGGAAAGGTCTCCTGAAGGGCTTTCCCCTGGATGACGAACACGATGAAGATGCGGGTGGCCGCCCGGCCGGGGCCTCGTCCAAGGAGCCGGAAGAAGACATTCTGAAAGATCTGTCCTTCCTGGAAGACCTGGAATCGGATTCGGACGCGAAAAAGGATGACGACGACGAGGAGGAGGATCTGCTGAAGGGGCTGTCCTTCGAGGAACCGAAATCGGCAAAAGCGAAGGATTCGGAGCTTTCGGGGAACATCATCGACGAAGAAGATCTGGAAGCTCTCCTGGCCGAGGCCGCAGAGGAGCCGGCCGCCGCTCCGGCGGCCGAAGTCAAGCCGATGGTGGCCGCGGCAGCGCCCGCAGCGGCCTTGGAAGGCGGCGGCGTTCCCTCTCTGGACGATTTTGTCGCGAGGATCGAGTCGAAGCTGGTGGATACCGTGCGCGAAATTGTCGAGGCACGGTTGCCCGACATCGTCCGGACGGTGCTGCAAGAGGAGATCGAGAGGCTCAGGGGAGAGATGAAATAGGGTGGACCGGGTGCGGTTCCCGGCGGGAATGGACACAGGACAACTTACGTGAACCTGCGGGAGAAGGAATGTCCCGCGAGTGAACTTCCGATAAAAAGATAATCCAGGGAGCATTTGCATGAACGAGGGCACATTGCCTAAAGCCTACGCGTTCCACGAAGTGGAGTCGCAATGGTACGAGTTTTGGGAGACGCATGGATGTTTTCATGCCGACGAGCAGAGTTCCAAGCCTTCCTATTCTATTGTCATTCCCCCGCCGAACGTAACAGGCCAACTGCACATGGGGCATGCGCTCGATATAACCCTTCAGGATATTCTCTGCCGGTACCATCGGCTGAAGGGCTTTGAAGTCCTCTGGGTGCCCGGCACCGATCATGCGGGAATTGCGACGCAGAACGTCGTGGAACGCCAGTTGGCCCAGGAAGGGCAGTCGAGGCATGAAATCGGGAGGGATGCCTTCCAGGAGCGTGTCTGGACCTGGAAGAAAAAATACGGCGGCATCATCATCAACCAGCTGAAACGGCTGGGGGCGTCGTGCGATTGGGAACGCGAACGGTTCACCATGGACGAAGGGCTTTCCAGGGCGGTCCGGCAGGTCTTCGTCACGCTCTACAAGGAAGGGCTGATCTACCGCGGGAAGCGGATGATCAACTGGTGTCCCCGCTGTATGACGGCGCTTGCCAATATCGAAGTGGAAGGCGAGGATCTCGACAGCCAGTTGTTCCATCTGCGCTACCCCCTGGAAGGCGGTGACGGGGCGCTCGTGGTGGCCACGACCCGGCCGGAGACCATGCTGGGCGATACGGCGGTCGCCGTTCACCCCGAAGATCCCCGGTATGCGGCTTTCATCGGCCGAAAAGTCGTTCTGCCTCTTGTGGGGCGTCACATACCGGTGATCGCCGATACCTACGTCGACAGAGAATTCGGCACCGGGGCGCTCAAGGTAACGCCCGCCCACGATTTCAACGACTTCGACCTGGCCCGGAAGCATAACCTGGAACTCATACAGGTGATTGCGGAAAACGGCGTGATGAGTGAGGAAGCGGGGGCCTATGCCGGTCTGGACCGCTATGAATGCCGCAAGCGGGTGTTGAAGGACCTTGAAAAAGCGGGATTGCTCGTCAAGGTGGAGAGCCATAAGAACCGCGTCGGTCACTGCTATCGATGCAAGAGTGTCGTTGAGCCGATGCAGTCGCTGCAGTGGTTCGTGGCGACGCGCCCCCTGGCGGAAAAAGCCATGGAGGCGGTGCGCGAAGGCAAGACACGCATCGTTCCCGCCAAGTGGGAGAAGGACTACAACATCTGGCTGGAAAACGTCGAAGACTGGTGCATCAGCCGCCAGATCTGGTGGGGGCACCGTATCCCGGCGTGGTATTGCGCGGATTGCGGCGAAGTGATCGTGTCCATCGAAGACCCCGAAAGCTGTACGAAATGCGGAGGCCGCCGCCTGGAGCGGGAAGCGGACGTGCTGGACACCTGGTTCAGCTCGGCCCTGTGGCCGTTTTCCACCCTAGGCTGGCCCGACAGCACGCCGGAGCTTGCCAGGTTCTACCCCACTTCCGTGCTGGTGACCGGCTTCGATATCCTTTTCTTCTGGGTTGCCCGGATGATGATGATGGGCCTCCATTTCAAGCATGAGGTTCCCTTCCGGCAGGTGTACATCCACGCCCTGGTTCGCGATGCCCAGGGACAGAAGATGAGCAAGTCCAGGGGGAACGTCATCGATCCCCTCATCATGACGGACAAGTACGGAACCGACGCTCTGAGATTCACTCTGACGGCTTTTGCCGTGCAGGGGCGCGACGTCAAACTCTCTGAAGAGCGCATCGAAGGGTACAAGCACTTCGTCAACAAGATCTGGAACGCGTCCAGGCTCGTGTTGATGAACCTGGAGGGTGTGGAGGAGCTGGCACCGCTGCCCGAACGTCCGGCAAGCCTCAAACACCGCTGGATACTGAGCCGGCTCAAGAGGGTGATCGACGAGGTGCAGGCGGCTCTGGACGGATACCAGTTCAACCAGTACGCCCAGGCGCTCTACCAGTTCCTGTGGCACGAGTACTGCGACTGGTACCTCGAAGTGATCAAGCCGGACCTGTACGGAGAAGACGCCGAAGCCAAGGCCGTTGCGCAGGGCGTCGCCGCAAGAGTGCTGGAACAGATCCTCGTGCTCCTGCATCCGGTCATGCCTTTCGTTACGGAAGAAATCTGGCAGAAACTTCCCCAGACTTCAGGCACGATCATGAAGGCGGCTTTCCCTCGGCTGGAAGACGAGCGGTTGGACAGCAGCGCTGAATCGGACATGGAGACCATCATGTCCGTTATCAACGGCATCCGCAACATGCGTGGCGAGATGAACGTTCCGCCGTCCACGCGCGTCCCTGCCGTCTGCCTGTGCGCGGGGGAAAATGAAAAGGCCGTCCTGGAAAAGCATGCCGGCACCATCGTCGATCTGTCCCGGCTCTCGACCCTGACGGTGGCCCGGCCGGAAGAGATGGGAAAACCCAGGATGGCGGCGGGCACGATTGCCGCCAACGTGGAGATTTATGTCATCCTGAAGGATATTCTCGATTTCGACAGCGAAGCGAAGCGGCTGCAGAAAGAAATCGCCAAGCTGGAAAAGGAACTGAGCGTCACGCAGAAGAAGCTGTCCAATGAGGATTTTCTGCAGCGGGCTCCCGGAGATGTAATCGAAAAGGAACGGGAAAAAGGCGCCCGCCTGGGTGAGAAGATGGAGAAATTCCGGCACCATTACGAACTGATCAGCAGCATGCGGGATAGCTCGACGGCTGGTGAACAATGAAGATGAACCGAACGGACGATTTGCTTTGGCTCGCTCTTGAGGAAGATCTCGGGCACGGGGACGTCACCACGGATTCGCTCGTCGATGCGGAATCCATGGGCGAGGCAGTCGTCTTCGGCCGTGAACCTTTCGTGATTTCAGGAACATACCCATTCCGGAGGGTTTTCGAGCTCCTGGACCCCGCGGTGCGGATCGAATGGCTGGCGCGGGATGGCGACGCCGTCGAGGCGAATGTCAACGTATGCCGGCTGCGTGGTGCCATGAAAACGCTGCTGACCGGCGAGCGCACCGCACTCAATCTTCTTCAGCGGCTGAGCGGCGTCGCCACCCTGACCCGCAGGATGGTGCAGGAGATTTCCGGGACGAAGTGCAGGCTTTTGGATACCCGGAAGACCACTCCTCTGTGGCGGCTGCTCGAAAAGAACGCCGTGGTGCACGGAGGCGGGACAAACCACCGCTTCGGGCTCTCGGACGGGATCCTGATCAAGGACAACCACCTGGCCGCTGTCGGAGGCATCGGGGAAGCCGTGAAACGGGCTCGTGAGAAGGCACCCCACACCCTGAAAGTCGAGGTGGAGGTGGAAACCCTGGAGGGGCTGGAGGAGGCCCTGCATGCCGGTGCCGATATCGTCATGCTGGATAATTTTTCCGTGGATATGCTGCGGGAAGGGGTGGCACGTGCCCATGGGCGAGCCCTGATCGAAGCTTCGGGCGGCGTGAAGCCGGAAACGGTCCGCGCCATAGCCGAAACGGGCGTGGATTTCGTGAGTTGCGGCGCATTGACGCACTCCGCCAGGGCCATTGACATCAGCATGGAATTCTGTTCGTGATCGGTCGCGGGGACGGTCCGTCCCCGCGTCTGTCCCAATTCCCCGCCGTTGAATTCCTGTTTAATTTCTTGCGAAAGATCGAGCATCTTATACAATGGAGCCCTCTTATCGCCCATACTGTTGCGTATAGGACTGCAAGTCCCCCTTTGCGGGGGGATAAAGGGGCGCTTGCGCTTCCGTTTCGCCCGGGTCGCCCGGGAATGCCTGCAAAGTTGCGCAGAACGAGTCCCACGCTAGCTGAAGAGGGCAGGGAAGGGTTTGCGAATGTCAGGGGAACAATCACTCGATGTTTCGGGCAAGGTGGGGCTGAGGGGAAAGCTTTTCGCGATTCACGCGGTGATCGTTCTGGCCGTGGTATCCGTATTGACCGCATGGTTCATCGGCATGCAGCAGCGGCAGGTGCGGGCGGAAATGCTCGGCCGGGCGGCGGCGCTGGCGAAAAACTTTGCCCGGAGCCATGCCTGCGCGCTGCTCTCGGTTGATTTGCCCGCCATCGGGCAGGCTGCGTCCGGAATGATGACGGAAGAGGGCGTCGCATTCGTGCGGATCCGCGGGCCGCAGGGCGAGTGGGTGTTCACCCTGGAGCGTTCGGCCGCGTCCCGGTTGTCCGAGCCGGCGATCGAGGCGCTGATGCCCGCGGCCGGAAGAACGAAACCGCGAACCGCCGACAACGGTGAGTTGCTGCTCGCCGGCGTTCCCGTGAATGTGAGAGACTGTGCGATCGCCGGCGTTGGGGATTCTGGTGTGCCGCGCGGCGCCGGTGAGGTGGTCGTCGGTTATGCGCCGGAGCGTAACGCCCCGATGGGCGTTTCCGTGGTGAAATCGATCCTGGCGGTCGCAGGCGCCGTTGCGGCCGTGGCGTTGCTCATCGCCTTTGCGGCCATCGGGTTCATGACGAGGCCTTTGAAGCCGCTCGTATTCGGAGCGAAGGCCGTTGCCCTGGGGAACTTCGCGTTCCGGGCGCCCGTATCCGGTCGCGACGAACTGGGGAGCCTTGCCGCCTCCTTTAATGAAATGGCCCGGAAACTGGAGGATAATCGGAAACTGTTGGAGGAGTACGGCAGGGACCTGGAAAGGAAGGTGGCCGAGAGGACCGGGGAACTCGCGCGGCGGGAAGAGGAAGTGACCTGGATCCTGGAAAACCTCCCGGCCGGCATCCTGCTGGTTTCCGCAGTGGCAGGGGAAGTAGCCTATGCGAATTCCCATGCGCTCAGAATCCTGGGGGGAAACCTGGAAGCGGCCGGACGGCGGCTGGCACGCAATGACGGCCCCTGGGGGCAGGAGCGCCCGGAAGACGTTTCGAACGTGCGCATCTCCGAATGCCGGCTGCCGGTTTCGTCGGGGATGGATGCCCCTGTTCTGACGGGATGCAGTCGCATCCTGCACAACGGCGCGGAACATTACCTGCTCGTTTTTATCCAAATGTCGGAATACAAGCGCCTGGAAGCTCGATTCCGGCAGGATGAAAAAATGTGCGCCGTGGGAACCCTTGCGGGTGGAGTCGCCCATGATTTCAACAACCTGCTGCAAGCGATACTGGGAAGCGCGCAGCTGTTCCAACTCAGGGGCGGTGTTTCCGAGAAGGGCCGAAAGCTGCTCGACCAGGTGGAAAAAGCCGTTCAGCGGGGATCCGACCTCATTCACCAGCTGCTTACGTTCAGCCGCAGGGTGGAAAGCCGGCTGCGGCCCCTGGATCTGAACCAGGAGTTGCGCAGGATTTCCGTGCAGATGGAGAAAACGATCCCGAAACAGATCAGCATCGAGCTGGATCTTGGCGAAGATGTCGGAAAAATAGAGGCGGATCCACTGCACCTCGAACAGGCGGTCGTGAACCTGGCCGCCAATGCCAGGGATGCCATGCCCGAGGGCGGCTGTCTGACCTTGAAGACGAGGCGGGTGTGCCTGTCCGGGGCGGACTGCCGGGAGCTTGCGGGCCTGGAACCGGGTGAACATGCGGTTCTCAGCGTTACCGATACGGGAACCGGCATGGACTGCAAAATCCTGGAACATATTTTCGAACCGTTTTTTACGACCAAAGAGGTAGGCAAGGGCACGGGGCTCGGGCTGGCGACGGTGTACGGCATCGTCAGGGGGCATGGGGGCCATATCAGCTGCACGAGCAAACAAGGGTGCGGCACCTCCTTCGACATCTATTTCAGGCTGGCCGCGGACGATGCGGCCTGCGAGGACCGGGACAGGGATCAGACCGTGGTGGAACGCAGCGAGACGGGAAATATCCTTGTGGTCGACGATGAAGAGCCGGTTCTGCAATTGGGTGTCGAGGTGCTGGAGGGTTGCGGGTACAGGGTGCATCCCGCGGAAAACGGCGAGAGGGCGCTGGAGATTTTCGAAAAGGAAATGGGAAAGATCGATCTGGTCATCCTGGACCTCGGGATGCCCGGCATCGGGGGGCTGGCCTGCTTTCATCGGCTCCGGGATATGGACCGGGACCTCAAGATCGTCATCGCCAGCGGTTACACGGATATTCAGAAGCGGAAGGAAATGATGGACGCCGGCGCTTCGGCATTCGTGGGAAAACCTTACCGGTTCGGGGAACTTATATCGATCGTGAGGAGGCTGCTTCCTGGAAAACAGTTTAATGATTTCATGGGATGAGCGACTGGGAATGGGCGGTGGTTTCCATATGTTGTCTGGAATGACGGGAAAGAGGTTGCAGCAGTAGCGATGGAGAATTGCGGCGGTTCTCGGACCGCTTTCAGGGATGGAGTCAAGGCGGCCTGGCCGATATGCCTGGGCTACGTGCCCATCGGCCTCGCCTTCGGGATCCTCGCGCAAAAGGCCGGAATGCACCCGATGGCCGCGGGTGCCATGTCGCTGTTCGTCTATGCCGGGAGCGCGCAGTTCATCGCCGTTTCCCTGTTGTGCACAGGTGCGGCGGCCACCTCGATCATTCTCACCACCCTGGTGGTCAACCTGCGCCACCTCCTCATGAGTTCATCCCTGGCAGTCCATCTTCAGGGAGTCGGCCGGGGCTTCCTGTCCCTGTTCGCCTACGGCGTTACGGATGAGACATTTGCGGTCAACTTGGCGCGTTTCACCGCGGGGCGATGGCATCCCCGGCAGGCTGTTGTGGTAAATCTCGTTTCCGGCGCCGTCTGGACCGGCAGCAGCATCGCCGGGGCTCTGGGCGGCGAGTTCATTCCCGCGGGCGCCTTCGGGATCGACTATGCCCTCAGCGCGATGTTCATCTGCCTGCTGGTTATCCAGTTGCGCGCTCCGATACACGTCGTCACCGCCGTCATCTCCGGTGCGGCCGCGGCCGTGCTGTGCCTGGAGATACCAGGAAACAGCCATGTGATTTATGCTTCCCTTTTCGGCGCGACAGCCGGATTCGCTCTTCTGAAGCTGAAGAAGCACGGCCGAGGGGGCGGAAAGGAAAAAGAACCGTGAAAGCGGTCTGTAATCACTGGAGTTTTTGCCGATGACGATGGATCTTGCCCTGATCGTGGCCGGTATGGCGCTGGTTACCTATGTGCCGCGCTGGCTGCCCCTCTTTCTGCTTTCCAGGCGGCGCTTGCCGCAGTGGTTCGTTCAGTGGCTGGACCTCATTCCGGCCGCCATCCTGAGCGCGCTCATCGTTCCCGAATTGTTCGTCTCGGGAGAACCCCGCAGCCTGGTGCTTTTTCAGCAAAAGTCCCTCGTCGCCCTGCCGGTTCTGCTTATTGCACTGAAAACGAAATCCCTCGGTTTGACGGTAGTCTCCGGCATGCTGCTGTTCTGGCTGGCCGGGAAGATCCTGTGAAGTTTTTCTGAAGCGATCCCAATTTGTTGGCGTTTTGACGCCCGCTCCTTATCTTTATGCAGTGGAATCGAATCATGGATGATCCGGACGAATAAGGAGGGGCCTATGACTCCCAGAAAGCAAACCCGTCATCTCGATACCGCCAGCCTGGAAGCGGCAATGTCCCGGGCAGGGAAGCAACTCTTCCCGGAAGAATCCCCGAAGAGGCTGGAAATCGTGCTGAAATGCGATGTCGCAGGGAGCACGGAAGCCATATCCCTGCTGCTCTCCAGAATGCAGGGGCTTGAGGTGGAGATTTCGGTCATCTACGCAGGGGTGGGCGCCGTGTCCAAATCGGACCTGCTGATGGCTCTGAGTGCCAGTCGACTGGTGATCGGCTTCAACGTGGGAATTCAACCGAAGCTCGAGCAGTGGGTCAAAGAGCACGGTGTGGAGGTGAGACTCTACAACGTCATCTACTATCTGACCGAAGATCTGAAGAAAATAGCGAACGGCATGGTTGCCCGGGAACCCGAAGAGCGCATTCCGGGCAGGGCGGCGGTGATCGCTCTTTTCAAGAGCAGCCATGGCGCCGTCATTGCGGGATGCGCCGTGCAGGAGGGGCGGATTGCGGTGGGGGACAGCTTCAGAGTCATTACCGCGATGGGGCCCGCGTACAAAGGAAAGATCACGTCCCTGCACATCGAAACGAGGTCCGTGAAGGAGGCTGGAAAGGGGCAGCAGGTGGGGATCAAGATCCAGGACTTCCCCGACGTGAAGACCGGGGACCTGGTCGAATGCTACGAAACCCTGCCGGCAACCCGGGGAACAGCGTGGAAGCCGAGCGGCAAGGTTGTGCACCTGGAATCCTGAGGGGCGCGAAAAGCCTTGCTGCGGGGCGCGGTCCCCGGGTCGCGTGCTCTCCGGTTCAGCCTTTGCCGAGTTCCCTTGACCGGGCCGTGGCGGCCTCGACGGCCCGCATTACGGCCCCGTGGAAAGCACGGTCCTCCAGTGCCAGTAAACCGGCTATCGTGGTGCCCGCCGGCGAAGTGATCTGGTCTTTCAGTTCGGACGGATGCTTTCCGGTTTCCTGGACCATGCGCACGGTGCCCTGGATCGTCTGCAGCGCCAGTTGGCGGGAGATCTGCCTGGGAAGCCCCATAAAAACTCCCGCGTCGATCATGGCCTCCAGAAAGAGCAGGACATAGGCGGGACCGCTGCCGCTGAGACCCGTCACGGCGTCCATCAACCTTTCCTCCACTTCGATGGCGTTGCCCACGGCCCCGAAGATTTCCAGCGCCCGCCGCATTTGTTCGTCGGTGACCGAATCGTTGCGGGAAAGGGCGGAGGCGCCTTGCTGGACGAGCGCGGGCGTGTTCGGCATGACGCGGACGATCGGAGTGCCTTCGGGGAGCGCCCGAGTGAGGGTCGCGAGGGGGATTCCTGCGGCGATGGAGATCACGAGAGTATCGTGCACAATGAGCGGCCGCATACGATCGAGCACGGCGGGAAGGACTTGCGGTTTTACCGCGAACAGGACGATCCCGCAGGCCGCGGCGAGATCTTTCAACCCGCTGCATGGCTGGATGGAATAGGTTTTGCGAAGGTAGTCGAGGCGTTGCGGGTCGGCATCGAACGCGAGAATCCGGTCCGGGCTGAACACGCCTGCTGCGATGAGCCCCTTGACGAGGGCTTCTCCCATGTTTCCTCCACCGACGAAGCCGATGGACTGATGAACGGTCATGACGCTTCCTCCTTTGTCCCATCATATGTCAGGCAGTAGTACATACAGGATTTGGTATTGACAGGCAAGCCGCGTTTCGGTTAGTAATAACACGCTTTGACTGGCCTGTCTTGCATGGTGAAAATGCCGCCCCCACTCCCCCTGAATCTGCGCTCCCGGTCTGAGCACATCTCTTCGGGTTTGCATTTATTTCTCCATTTTTCCGGGGAGAAGCTGAAGTGCGGCCCAGCGCGCTCAAAAATAATGCACAACCGATAGTTGATCTAAGTGGAATATGTTGCTAAATAACCCCATGACTTCCGGAAAAAATGTGCGGAATAGCACGATCTCCGGCCGCACCCCGGTGAAGCTGCCGGCGCTTTCAGTGAACCGTCGTGCGTGGCCTGCCTGCCGGTTGCTGGCTGCAGGACCGGAAGTCTGTCGGTCTTCGTGTCCGGCGGCGCTCCTTCCTTCGCGGATGATGCCGCCGCCCGCCGTCTGTGGTTTCGCCGTGTTTACCTGGTGGCGCCGTTTCTGTTAACCATCGAGTGGAGAGTGGCATGCTGCCCAAAGATCTCATGATGGACTACCTGTCTGTGGCCATTTACCTGCTTGCGGGAATGGCCTTTGCGATCGTCCCGGTCATAATCTCTGCCTTCATCGTCAAGCGAAGTGCCGGGCCGATGCGTGAGGCGACCTACGAAAGCGGGATGCAGACCATCGGAAGCGCGTGGATTCAGTTCACCGTCGTCTATTACATCTACGCCCTGATGTTTCTCGCTTTCGACGTCGATGTGCTTTACCTCATCCCGGTTGCTCTCGCCTACGGCAAGTACGCCATCCGGGACCTGGTGGAAGTGGTTCTGTTCGTGGGCATTTTGTCTCTTGCCATCGTCTACGCGTGGCGCAAAGGAGTGTTTGAGTGGAAGAGCCGAGAAGAATAAAGGAACCGCCGGAGCCGATGATCAAGTTCGCTCTTCTCGATGACGTATTGGATCTGGCAAGGGCGAATTCGCTGTGGCCGATGACCTTCGGGCTGGCCTGCTGCGCCATCGAGATGATGGCGGCGGGCGCTGCGCGTTTCGACCTGGACCGTTTCGGGGCGGGAGTTTTCCGGCCGTCGCCACGGCAGTCCGACCTCATGATCGTTGCGGGAACGATTTCCCGGAAGATGGGCCCGGCCGTCAAGATGCTGTGGGACCAGATGCCGAACCCGAAATGGTGCATCGCCATGGGAAACTGCGCCATTTCCGGCGGTCCCTTCGAGTACGAGGGCCAGTATGCCATCGTCCCGGGCGCCGACCTGCTCGTTCCGGTCGACATATACATCCCGGGGTGTCCGCCGCGGCCCGAAGCCCTCATCCAGGGTTTCCTGGCATTGGAGGACAAGATCACCAAGGGGGAACATCGCAACTATCTGAGACGCTTTCAGCGCAAGGATGGAAAGGCGAAGCCATGTCTAGTGTGCAAGAAATGATCGGCAGACTGAAGCCCGTACTCCCGGAAGGGGCCGTGACCGCCGATGAAGACTATCGCTGCGGTGCGGCCTTCACGGTTCAGGCGCCCATCGAAAAGCTGCGGGACGTCGTCCGCATGTTCGACGAAGGGGAATTTTACCTGGAAACGATGACGGCGCTGGACTTCGAGGATACGTTCGAACTGGTTTACCATTTCAACCGCTATGAGCCGAAGTCGCGGATAGTTCTGCGGGTTCTTTGCGGGCAGGGGCAGACGCCCGACACCGTGAGCGATATATTTGCCGGCGCAGCATGGCTGGAGCGGGAGGTGCACGAGTTCTTCGGCATATCCTTCCAGGGAAATGCCGATATGCGCAACCTGCTGCTCCCTGAAGACGCGGACTATCATCCGCTCAGGAAAAACTTTGGCACCGTCCAAGCCTACCGCAAGCGAGAAGAGATATATGGCTGACCAATTCCATCAACCGATCGTCCAGCAGATCTATACCCTGAACCTTGGTCCGCAGCATCCGAGCACGCACGGCGTCCTCAGGGTGTTGCTCGACCTGGACGGGGAGTTCATCGTCAAGGCGGACCCGGTCATCGGCTACGGTCACCGCGGCCATGAGAAGATGGGCGAAAACCGCCAGTACAAGCAGTTTATCCCCAATACCAGCCGGATCGACTACGTCGCGGGGTTGACGTACAACCACGGCTATGCGCTCGCCGTCGAAAAGCTCGCCGGGATAGACGTCCCGGAGAGGGCTCGCTACATCCGGGTGATCTGTTCCGAACTGAACCGCATTTCGAGCCATCTTCTCTGGTTCGGGACCTTCGTCATGGACCTCGGAGGATTCACTCCCTTCCTCTACGCCTTCGACGACCGGGAGCAGATCCTGGACATACTCGAGAGAGTGTCGGGTTCCCGGCTGACGTATTCCTACTGCAAGTTCGGCGGCGTCACGCGGGATGTGGACAACGTCTTCGTCGAGTCGACCCGCGCCTTCCTGAAACGGCTCAGAGGCCGTTTCCCAGAATATCAAAGCCTGGTTACGAAGAACATCATCTTCATCAACCGCACGAAGGGCGTCGGGCAGATCAGCCCGGACCTGGCGCGCCGGTACGGCGTTACGGGTCCGAATCTGCGCGCCTGCGGCATTGCCTTCGACGTTCGCAAGGCCGAGCCTTACGAGGTTTACGACCGGTTCGACTTCGACATCCCTATCGGAAGCAAGGGGGACACGCTGGACCGCTACAACGTGCGCCTGGCGGAGATGGAGCAGAGCTGCCGGATCATCGAGCAGGCGCTCGACGGACTCCCTTCCGGCCCGTATGCGAACGATTCCGTTCCCGCCAGGATCAAGCCCCCGAAGGGAGACGTCTATTTTGCTTTCGAAAGCGCAAGGGGCCAGACCGCCTATTACCTGGTGAGCGACGGCAGCCAGTACCCTTACCGGCTCCACATCCGCGTGCCCAGCTTCGGCTCGTTGAACGTGATCGTGGACATTTTCAAGGGCATGCTGATTGCGGATGCGATTTCGATCCTGGGCAGCATCGATGTGATCATTCCCGAAATCGATCGGTAGGCCTTTGCATGTGAACCGGCGGAGGCGCCTGGGTGGCGCCGGCCGCCCATCGAAGGAGAGTTTGAAAAATGGGGATTGAAACCGGTTCAGACTGGCTTCGTGTGCTCGTCGGCCTGGTGGCGGTGATCGTTTTCGCCTCGGTGAACGCCCTGTTCCTCGTCTGGCTGGAACGGAAAGTGGCGGGCCACATTCAGCGCAGGCCCGGGCCGAAGGAAGTGGGCCCCTATGGATTGCTGCAAACGGTGGCGGATGCCGTGAAACTCGTCGGCAAGGAACTCATCACGCCGCGAAGCGCGGACTGGAAACTGTTCGTGGCGGCGCCGGTGGTCGTGTTCATGCCTGTGCTCGTAAGCTTCCTGGTTCTTCCGTTCAGCCCGGATCTCATCATACGGGACTTGAACCTGGGCCTCCTGCTGATCTTCGCGTTCTCCACCTTTTCGGTCTTCGCCATTCTCGCCGGCGGCTGGGCATCGAACAACAAGTACGCACTTCTGGGCGCGATCCGGTCGGTGGCACAGGGTGTCGCATATGAAATTCCGCTCCTGCTTGCGGCCATGAGCGTCGTGCTGATGGTCAACAGCCTGCGCTTCTCGGAAATCGTGCAGGCGCAGGGAAACATCTGGTTCGTTTTCCTGCAGCCCGTTGCGGCGATTATCTATCTCATCTGCGCAACGGCGGAAACCAACCGGACGCCTTTCGACATCCCGGAAGCCGAATCGGAACTGATCGCGGGATTCCACACGGAATACAGCGGGATGCGGTTCGGGCTGTTCTTCCTCGCCGAGTACACGAACATGTTCATCGTGGGGGCGGTGGCCACCAGCCTGTTCCTGGGGGGGTGGACGGGGCCGTTCGGGTTCGATCTCGGATTGCCGGGGGTTGTGTGGTTCATGCTGAAGACGTACTTCTTCATTTTCCTGCTCATGTGGATGCGCTGGACGTTTCCGCGGGTCCGGTTCGACCAGTTGATGAATTTTTCCTGGAAAGTGTTGATCCCGCTGAGCCTCGCGAATCTGCTGGTGACCGCGGTGGTCATTAAACTCATATGATCTTGGAAACACTTGGAAGAGGGACCATGAGCTACTGGAAAGACATAGCGGTCGGTGGATGGAGCCTGGTGGAAGGACTGGCGGTAACGGTGAAGCATCTGTTTCGGCCGGTCGTTACCGTTCAGTATCCGCGCCGGAGGAACGAGATTCCCGAGGCGTTCCGGGGTCACATAGAATTCATAAAATTCAAGGAGACGGGGACGCACAAGTGCATCGCCTGCGGCAGTTGCGAAAAGATCTGCCCGTCGAACGTCATCAAGGTGCAGGGTGAAAAGACCCAGGCCAAAGGCCCGAAGGTCGCCACGCACTATGTGATCGACTTTACGCGATGCAGCCTGTGCGGGCTGTGCGTGGAATCCTGCCCGACCAAGACGCTGCGGTTCTCCCGGGAGTACGAGCTCGCGGGTACGTCGCGGTACGATGGTGTGATCGATCTCATGGCGAGGCTGGAGCAACAGAAGGCATAAGACGATGCCCATGCTGAAGGGAAGGGAATCATGAGTGTGCTGAGTACCGAATCCATAGCGCAGATCGCCTTTTGGGTGACGGTTGGCATTACGGTTGGAGGGGCCGTTCTT
>JAJFUA010000039.1 GCA_021372635.1 Desulfobacteraceae bacterium
TACATGGATCTAAAGGTGGTGGAGAGGGGAGGATTCGAACCTCCGAAGGCTTCGCCGACAGATTTACAGTCTGTTCCCTTTGGCCGCTCGGGAACCTCTCCACAATGCCCGCTCACTTCCTTAAAATGTCAAGGAAGCTTACTTTGATAGCACAGCGGTCTGTAAAAATCAACCGCTTTTTTCACCTTATTGCGCTAAATCCGCCTTCGCCTTGCAAAGCCGATCGGCTCGGCCGCATTCCGGCGCGCTGTATTCCTGATTTCGCGCTGCACACGATTCATTTTTTCGATGGGCATGGCGTTTAGCACAAACTTTTGTCGGTTGTCAAGCATTCGCGAAATCTTCTTCTCTCTTTCCCAATGCCCCTTTGCCTTCGTCCGGCCTTTCCTGTACATTTCCACTACGGCTCC
Source organism: Desulfobacteraceae bacterium (assembly GCA_021372635.1). Taxonomy (GTDB): domain Bacteria; phylum Desulfobacterota; class Syntrophobacteria; order Syntrophobacterales; family Syntrophobacteraceae; genus JAJFUA01. The sequence continues at coordinate 411 of JAJFUA010000039.1, forward strand.
TCGATGTGGAACGTTTTGGCGTTGCAGGCGGGAAACAGGGTGCCTCGGGAATTCCGGCAGGGGGGGCTGCTGCAAATGAAAGCGGGCCGAAAGGGGACACTCCGCATGAAAAGACTGCTTCTGACCGGCGCCAGCGGTTTTCTCGGCTACAACATTGCCCAGTTGGCCAGGGAAGACTGGGAGGTTCACGGCGTTGTCCTCTCGCATCCCGTTGCTATCCCCGGGGTGCGCATCGTCCGCGCGGATCTGGCCTTTAGGGGAGAACTCGGCAGACTTTTCCGGGAAATTCGTCCCCATGCGGTGATCCACACCGCCGCAATGCCCAACGCCAACATCTGCCAGGCGCACCCCGACGAGACGTCCCTGATCAACACCCGGGTGCCCGTCGAAATCGCCGCCCTCTGTGGAGACTTGGGTATCGACTGCGTCTTCACGTCCACTGACCTGGTGTTCGACGGACGGAACGCCCCCTACGGAGAAGACGCTCCCACGAGTCCTGTGAGCGTGTACGGGGAGCAGAAAGTCCGGGCAGAGGAAGGCATGCTGGAGTGCTGCCCTTCCGCTCTGGTCTGCCGCATGCCCCTCATGTTCGGTGATCGGGGACCGGCTTCGGCGAGTTTCCTACAGCCCATGTTTGAAGCCGTGAGGGAAGGCAGGGAGATCAAGCTGTTCGTCGATGAATTCAGAACGCCCGCAAGCGGAGAAGACGCCGCCAGGGGCATACTGCTCGCTCTGTCTTCGGGGGGGCGGGGAATCCTTCATCTGGGAGGTCCGGAGCGCATCTCCCGCTACGATTTCGGCTTGCTGCTCATGGAGGTTTTTGGCGTGACCGGCGCCAGGCTGCGCGCCTGCCGGCAGAGTGATGTGCCTATGGCCGCTCCGAGGCCTTCGGACGTATCCCTGGACAGCAGCAGGGCCTTTCGACTGGGATACCGTCCCGACAAGATCCGGGACGCGCTGGAAAGACTCGCCCGCAGGGCAGCTCCGTTCGCAAAGTCGCCCGGAAGTGCCCGAAACGTTTGAGTCGGCAGTATTGCGCGGGGCCGGTGACATGGTCTCCCGGGTGGCATGCCGCAGTTGTGGAACGGTCAGGCCCCCCGTCGCGTGAATCGCAGAAACACCCTGTAACTTCCAGACGACAGATCCTTCGGCAGTTTATGACCTTCGGGGATCATCAGGAGCAGCACCATCCCTCCTTCGGGGTCCTGGCCGGAGCCGCCCGATCTCCGCTCATTCTGCCCTTCCGGTGGCTGCCCGCGTCGCCTGCGGGAAGGCCTCGACTGCAGGATCCTGGCTTCGACGGTTGTTCCGGCAGGTCCTTCCGTCCTCTTCCCTGCTGCATCCACTGAACCGGTCGATCCAATGATGATGTGCATGGTCATCTCCTCGTGGTTCGTATTCCCTTTTGATGTTCTTATCGGCACAGGTTTCCGTTATCTTTAGGGCTATCAGTGTTGGAAGGGGCATGGTTGCATCCGTGCCCACCACCGGCGCAACAGAGCAGCCCGCGCTTTGCACGGCGGGAACGGACTGCACCGTGCCCGCCGTGCAGGACTATGGGGCGATCTGAAACGGCCGGCGGTGCGCTTTTCGGTGTGCCTGCGGGCTATCTGTAAAGAAGAGGGTGAACGGTCCGGGTATTCCTTCTTAATCAGCCGCACTCAACATTATTCTGCTTTTAATAGATCTTTCGGAAAGGCATAATTACCAAACAGTATTTAGTCGCAATTTTGCGCGTGACAGGTGTTTGCCAGTCCCTGTATAATTCCATACGGGGATGGACATTCAGTATAACCGGTACAATGCCCCGGGGGGCCTGAAGGCTTGTACTTTTGAGCGCCGACCGGGTGTGCAATGCGCGATGACGGGCGATACGCTGCTTTCGATCTGAACTTGCTGGCGGCGATTGACGGCCACCTATTGTGTCTTCTCCTGCGATCCTGCGCTTCATCCCACGGACAATCCACTGCACATCTTGAAGGTCTGACCGATTGGTAGGGCCACGCCGGTGAATTTCGGCCAATCTGCGCGGGAAATGCATGGTGCGGCAAAGCATGCGCCTTTCCGTTTTCTCAACACATGGCCCGGAAAGGACTCACAAGCATGACGGAGCGAAAGGTGAAAGTCCTTCTCGTCGATGGCGATGAAGGCTTACATGTCTATCTGAAGGGGCTTCTGGCCGAAATCGAGCGGGTGCAATATGAACTCGACTGGGTGAAGGAAAGCGGCCCGGCCATCGACCTGATGGTGCAGAACCTGCACGACGTCTATCTCCTGGCCCATAATCCCGGCAAGCGAAGCGGGCTGGCTATCCTGGAGAAGGCGGCATTGGATGGGTGCCGCGGGCCTGCCGTTCTGCTTGCATGCTGCGGGGGGTGTGACGTGGACGAGGAAGCGACGCATTCCGGAGCGGCCGATGTCCTTACCAGGGGGCAGATTTCGCCCCAGCTTCTCGAGCGGTCTATCCGGTATTCGATGGAGCGTTGGCAGACGAAAGAAGAACTTCAAGGCTATATCGTCAAGCTACAGAAAACCAACCTGAACCTGAGGGAGACGCTGCGGGAGCTTCAATTGTACGAGGAGGAACTGCGACGGCAGAACGAGGCGCTCGAGGAGATCCGGGAAACGATGGAGGTGGAGCGGCGGCGCTATCTGGATATCTTTGAATACTCTCCGGATGCGTACATCGTCACCGATCTGCACGGTGTAATCCGTGGAGTCAACCGCATGGCATCGGCTCTCCTCGGCCTCCCCGTGGAGACCGCGGAAGGGATGTCCCTGTCGCTGTTCGTGCACCCGGAGTCGCAGGAGGATTTCACGTCCCGCCTGAAAGGGCTCAAAAGTCTGCGGACCATGAGGAACTGGGAGGTGGTCCTGCGGTCGAAAATGAAAAAGTCTTTTCCCGCCGAAATCAACGTCACGTCGGTTTTGCCCCGGGCCGGCGAAGGAACCTGCCTGCGCTGGTCCGTGCGGGATATCTCCGAAAGGAAATTGGCGGAGGAATCGCTCAAGGAATCGGAGAGCAGGCTCAGGCATCTTTCCGCCCGGCTTCTAGTTGCGCAGGAGGAGGAAAGAAAAAGGATCTCGAGGGAGATGCACGACAGCATAGGAGCCTCGCTGAGTGCGATCAAGTTCGGGCTCGAATCGACGGCGGCCGGCATGGCGTGCGAAGGAGTCGGCCCTTTCGACCGACTCATCGAAATGACGAAGCATGCGATCGAGGAATCCCGAAGGATCATGACGGATCTGCGCCCGTCCATGCTGGACGACCTCGGCCTCGGGGCGACGCTCAACTGGTTTTGCCGGCAGTACCAGACGATTTATTCGGGTATTGCCGTCGACAAGCAGGTCGGCGTTGGGGAGGAAGAGATCCCGGAACCTTTGAAGATCGTGATTTTTCGAATCGTTCAGGAGGCCTTGAACAACGCTGCGAAATATAGTAAGGCTCAACGCGTGAAAATCATCCTGCAAAGTGACGACTCCGGGATTGTGCTGTCTATTGAGGACAATGGCGCGGGGTTCGACCCCGAGGAGGCTCACCGGAAAATCGGCAACAGGGGTGGCATGGGGCTTTCCGGGATGAGAGAGCGGGCGGAACTTTCGGGCGGGAGCTTTTCTATCAGGTCCGCTCCGGGCGCGGGGACGGCCATACATGCCTCGTGGCCCGCATTGGGGCAGGATGCCGACTGGCAGGGCGAACCGCGAGGGGAAGATGCTGCCGAGGGAGAAAAGGACCCGGAGAATCGATATGACGACTGAGCTACTGTGGATGGGACGATGCCGACGATTGGCGAAGTGAAGGATTTTCTTGCGGGGCGAGGGGTTGAGGTGTGGGAATTCGCAGAACCGACGCCCACTTCGGAGACCGCCGCCAGGGCGGTCGGATGTTCCGTCGGAGAGATTGCAAAGAGCATTCTGTTTATCGTCGGAAATACACCCGTTGTGGTGGTTACTTGCGGCGACCTGAAAGTCAGGGGATCTAGGTTGAAGCAGGCGACCGGGCTGACCGGAAAGGTTCGCCTTCCGGACTCGGACGAGGTGATCCGATACACGGGCTACGCTCCGGGCGGGGTCTGCCCGTTTCTCCTGCCGCGGGAACTGCGCGTCGCGGTGGATTCTTCCATGCGCCGGTTCCAGAAGGTCTACGCGGCGGCCGGCAACGATCACTCCGCCGTGCCGGTTACTGTGGATCAGCTGCTTGAGATCTCCGGGGGCGAGGAAGTGGAAGTTTGCGAATGACCGGCGGCGGATGCGGGTGAATGAACTGCCGGGGCACCCCGGGGACGCGGCGGTTCGGCCCCCGGGGGTATCCTCGCGCTTCGTGTAAAATCTCGGACGGGATGCGGTGGCACCGGCTGTCCCCATCTTCTCAGAAGTTGTCGAACTTGTCCTCCTCGAAGGGAATCACCTGCTCCGGGCGCACTTCGCGGGGCTTGCTTCCTCCTGCCTGCAGGGCTTTTGCGCCGGTTTTCCCGTTGCCTTTGGCCCCGACCTTCAAAGGGGGTGCGACTTTCCGGGCCGCATTGTCTTTTCCGCTTTTCGCTGCGGGGCACTGCCTTCCGGAACCCTTCGAACTTTGTGACGCGCCGTTGATTACCGCAGCCAGGTCGTATACATAGACCTTCATTCTCTCGGCCTGTACCTTCATCTCCCCCGAGGCCGAAGCCGACTCTTCGGCGCTGGCGGCGTTCTGCTGGACGACCCTGTCCATCTCGGAAACTCCCCTGCCGATCTGCTCGATTCCCTGGGTCTGTTCCTGCGATGCTGCGGCGATCTCTCCGATCAGTTCAGCCACTTTTGCCGCACTCGCTGCAACCTTGGAGAACTCGGAATTCGTCTTTCCGACCTCCTCGGCTCCGTCCTTGATTTTTTTTACGGTGCCCTCGATGAGACTGGCGGTGTTTTTTGCCGCATCGGCCGCCCGCATGGCGAGATTCCTCACTTCGTCGGCCACGACGGCGAACCCCGCGCCGGCCTCTCCTGCCCGTGCCGCCTCGACGGCTGCGTTGAGGGCCAGGAGGTTCGTCTGGAAGGCGATTTCATCGATGGTTTTGACGATTTTCTGGGTTTCTTCGGAAGCGCGGGAAATTTCGGCCATGGAAGATGTGAGCCGGTGCATGGACTCCGAAGCCGAGGAGACCACCCCGGAAGTCTCATGCATGAGTTGATTGGCGTCGTTTGCCGCCTGGGCGTTCTGCTTCGTCATGGAAGAGATCTCCTCGAGCGAGGAAGATGTTTCCTCGATAGCCCCCGCCTGCTCCGAGGCCCCTTCGGCCAGACTCCGGGAACTCGTGGCCACCTGCCCGGATGCCGCGGCCACCTGCTCCGCCCCTGACGAGAGCCCTTCCACGACCCTGCGGATTGGCCTGGTGATGCTGCGGGTGAGCAGGTATCCCCCAATGCCCGACATCAGGAAGGCGAGGATGCCGGCGCAGATCATGACAATCCGGGAGAAGGCGTAATCTTCTTTTGCACTTTTCGCAGTCAGCGCATTCAGCTTTTCCTCGTGCTCGATCAACCGTTCGATGGCTTCCGTGGTCTTCCTGGCGAGGGGATCGGCCTGCTCGATAAGAGCGGTGCCCGCTTCCCTGCTCTTGTTTTCGGTGCCCAGGACGATGATTTTCGCATTGATCTCGCGTGACGCCGCCATGTACTCCTTGATTTTCGCGATGTACTGCCTGCCCTCGGCGGTTGCCTCGAGTCCTGCAAGCTGCTCGATGTATCCCGCCATTTCAGTCCTGGATTTTTCGATCAAGGACTTTTGCTTTTCGTCGAATTCCCTGTTCTCGGATATGATCAGGTTTCGAATGGAAATCTGGACGGCGTTCATCCGGTCGATGACAGCGTTTGCGAGAGCAACCTTCCTGTTGGTGGCCCCGACGATCTGGTCCAGGTCGTCGTTTACGGCGCCCAGCCTGTTGATGCCCAATGCGGCGATTGCGACCATGAGGGCAAGAGTCGCAGCAAAGCCAAGTCCCAGTTTGGTCCCCAAGTTGACATTCGACCACGACATTCGGCATCCCCCCTTGTGTTGACGCGGATTATTTCGTGAAGTGACAGCCGTGCTGCTAGGCGACACGGTCCAGGGAGATGACCTCATCGGAGCTGAGTACCTTGTCGATGTCGAGCAGGATCTTCACCCCGCCCCCCATCTTGGCCATGCCGAGAATGAAATCCGTCTTGAGTCCGGTGCCGAAAGTCGGCGTGTCGGCGATGTCTTCGGCCCTGATGCTCAACACTTCCGAGACCGAGTCGACAACGATGCCGAGGATGACCATCTTTCCCTGTGCCTGGATTTCCACGACGATGATGCACGTCCTTTCGGCATATTCCATGGGAGGCATGGAGAACCTGAGCCGGAGGTCGATCACCGGGATCACCTTTCCCCTGAGGTTCACCACTCCTTTGACGTATTCCGGGGTCTGGGGCATGGGGGTGATCCGGATCATTCCGATGATTTCCTTGATCTTGAGGATTCCGATGCCGTACTCCTCGCCCCCCAGGGAAAAAGTGAGGTACTTGCCGTCCCTTTGGGCCATGTGCTGGATCGCCTGGCCCACCACTCTGGTCTCTTGGCTCATGTCCATTCTCCTTCTGGTTCTGTTCGATTCGGGTTGCAGTGCGCTGACGAATGCTTTATCGGCAGGGATGAACTGAGGGCGCACCGAAGCGACGAACGCTCCCGCGCCCTCTTCGACAGGCCGGTGTTCACAGTCCCCCTATTGTTATCGGTCGCTTGAAGGAAACGTATTAGAAAAAATCGGAGAATCCCATGCTGGAGAGGCGGGGGACGGAACCGGGAGGATTGCATTTGCTTGATTACCGTGCGAAGGTATAGGAGAATGAGCCGCAGAAAACCGGCGGGATAGAGGGCGATTCGCCGTGAGGGGACGCAACGTGGTCGTTCCCGTCCCGAAACACGTTGGAGGATGATTTGCGCATGGCTCCTTATCGAATTGTGCTGGCCGACGATCACGTGCTGTTTCGAGAAGGAATCAAGAGCATAGTGGGGATGCTGCCCGACCTGTGTGTCGCGGGGGAGGCCGGCGACGGACTCGAACTCCTGCGACTGCTGGGCAGGATCACGCCCGAGATGGTGATCCTGGATCTCTCCATGCCCAACCTCCAGGGCGTGGATGCGACCAGGGAGATCAAGCAACTGTATCCCGGAATCAAAGTCCTGATCCTGACGATGCACAAATCCCGGGAGCATCTGTCCCGGGCGCTGTCGGCGGGGGCGGATGGATACCTTTTGAAGGAAGACGCCTACGACGACCTGAGTTCCGCCATCCGCTCCATTCGCCAGGGGAAAGTCTTCATATCGCCGCTGCTCGCCGACGAAGTCCAGGACGTGCTGGTGCGGAAATGCAGGGAACCCGGCGTGACGGGGGAGGTGCTCACGGCACGCGAGAGAGAAGTCCTGAAGCTTGTGGCCGAGGGGAAATCGAGCAAGGAAGTGGCCCAACTGCTGCACATCAGCGTGATGACCGTCCACAATCATCGTGCCAATATCCGAAAAAAGCTGGATATCAAGAAAAACGTCGATCTGATCAAATACGCCCTGGATCAGGGATACATCTGATCCTTCCATTCCTTCGATTTTTTTCCCGTACTTCGCATTCCCGCCGTGACGCTGCTTTTGCAGGGCCTGGTAGCTAATAATAACTAGATAATATGAATAGTCAGGTCTATTTACTTTCCCTGTAAATCCGGCAGTATCGTAATCATGGAACCATGACTTTTCATTGCTCCGGTCTGACTTCCGGAGGTAAAGGAATTTATCGCTCAGGTCCGTAAAAAGGAGGCGAATATGGCCAGGTCAAAATACGTTGCCGATTACCTGTCCTTGAGTGAGATCAAGATGAAGATGCAAATGACGGCCGGTTTTTTGAAGATGCAGAAATGGCTCGTCATTTACAATGCCCTTGCCGATCCCCGATCCATTTCGGAAATCGCCATGCATACCGGATTGTCCGAGGGAAGCGTGCACCGGATCATCGAGGAATACAACCGACTGGGGCCGGAGGCGCTGGAAAGCAGCCGGTTCATGACGGACGTTCCCCTGGAATGCATAGCAGGTAACAGGGGGCCGAGACACGCTGGAATGGACTAGGCCGAACGGTGGGGAAGAGACTTGCCGGCCCCGGGGGAGAAGCGCCTCCGGGCAAGGTCCTTCCTCCACCGCTTCCGGAATAGACGTGACTGTCCTCATGCACCCCGGAGACTGTCTCAGCCATGGCCAAGCAGGGAGAACCAAAGTGCGGTCGGAAGGCACCCCGCGGAGTGTGCGAAGGCATTCTCCCGGGGAGTGGAGCGAGGCTGTCCGGGGACGGACGCCTTTCGAGGCCGGGTCGGCTCGAGGATACGGCCTCCGTGCTGTTGGGATGTTGCAAATACCTGATTGGGGCCGATTCCGGCTATGTCTCGCTGGTGGAGCGAAGAGGGACGGCCGTCCGGTTGCTGTTCATCGATCCCGGCGAATGGTTCCGCACGGCGGATTCCAGCCTTCCAGCGCTTCTTCGGGGAATGGCCGAAGTTGCCTGCCGCAGGGGAGGCCCGGTTTTTGTGAACGATTTTCTCCACGGTGAGTTTGCCGGGTACGCACCGGAAAGTCCCATTCCGCTCGGCAATGTCCTGTTCTCTCCCTTCGCGGTCACCGAAGACACGATGGGGCTCCTGGCGCTTGCCAACAAAGCCGGGGGGTTTACCGGGAAAGACGCCGCAACGGCTGCGATGTTGTGCGAACTCGCTGCGATTGCCCTTCTGTATTGTCTGCCCATGGAAGGAGCCGTGGATACGGCCGGCGGCTCATACGGCCGAGGCGAGGAATGTGCCGACGGGCCGATCGCCTCTCCGGGAGGGGATCGGCAACCTGCCCAGCAGAAGAACCGGGAAGCCGAAATGTCCGAATCCCTCGAAAATCTTCGACGGTTTGCAGTCCGGCTCCAGGAATCCCAGGAGCGGGAAAGACAGCGGATTTCCTTTGAACTCCACGAAGGGGTGGCCCAGGCGATAGTCGTTCTGAAGATGGAGCTGAACGCGCTGAAAAGCCGGTTTTGCCGAGGCCGGACGGATGTCGCCGAGGAAGGGTGCCAAAGGATGATCGGGCACCTCGACGGGGTAATCCGAAATGTCCGGCGCCTCTACAGCCGCCTGAGCACCGCGTCCGTCGAGGATCTGGGTTTTTCCGTCGCATTGCGGAGCATGATGCGCGAATTCGGCGAAACCACGGGCATTCGGTGTACGGCCTCTGTAGCCGATTCGTTGCAGGGGCTTTGGCCGCTCCCGGTGCAGATCGGCGTCTACCGGATCCTGCAGGATGCGCTGGAGGGAATCGCCAGGGATGTTGCACCATGGTCCATCGCCCTGAGAGCCGAAAAGGCGGGTTGCTTCATTACGTTTTTTCTTGACAGCCGTGGCGGTTCTCTCCGTGGAGGTGAAGGGGGAAAACCCTGTTTACCGGAAGAAAAAACCTGGCTGGCAACCCTGGGGGAGCGGGTGAAGCTCATGGGGGGAAGGATGTCCGTCGGAGGCGGAACAGCATTGAAAACGAAGCTGAGCTTTGCAGTCCCTTTGAGTCGTGCGGCGGGTATGGTCTACCGGGAGGAAAAGAACGGCTTTCAGTAGCGGCATGGCGGGACGGCTTCCGAAATCCCCGGCAACGACGATCGTCTTCTGCGATGGGCCTGTGGAATCCGGCGGTGTGCGGAAAAGTGAACAGCCGGGTGGTGGGGGCACCTGGCTGTTCAGGAGAACAGGTACGGGGACTTGAGCCATCCTTCCATTCGAAGGATTCATCTGCAATTTAATGGATCACCGAGAAAGATGAAATCGGGCAAATCACCCAATTCCTCCTGCGCTTCATGGTATATGGGAAGGGAGGTCCTGACGTCCCGGGCGAGCGTTCTTTCCGTGCTCACCTGGGCGCCCGGGTGCGACTGCCGGTTACTGGGCAAACAACCCTTCGAGGTCCCGGACGTCGGCACTGTCGATAATGCCAAGCCTTACCGCGGTTTCGGGGACGAAGAGCGCAAGGGTTCCCGTCGCCCTGGCGCAAAGCGTTCCGTCTTCGTCGTACAAGGCCGCTTCCATCCTGGCTTCCCGTTCATTCGCGACTTCGGCCACCTTTCCCTGTGCTCTCAGGGGTTTTCCGATGAACACCGGCTTTAAGAACTCGACCTGTATCGATTTCGTCAGGATGAACCGCTTCAGCAGATAAATCGCGGACCAGCTCATGACCTCGTCCAGTATGGCGGAGATGATTCCGCCGTGAGTCATATTCCGCCAGCCGGACATGTGGTCGGGTACGGAAAGGTCCGAGAAAAGCGATTCGCCGTCGGTGTAGAACTGCATGCGCAGCCCCGTCGGGTTCTGGTCGCTGCACCCGAAACAGTAGTGGCTTTCGCGCCCGTGCAGGAGCTTGTATTTTTTATCCGCATCCATGGCCGGTATGAATCCCGTCAGCGTATGGGGAAGTTGAAGTATGTATCGGGAAATGGTTCATTTTTCAGGGTGAAATGCCACCACTCCTTCGGGTATGGCGTGAAGCCGTGCCTTTCCATGACCAACTGGAGGAGCATCCGGTGGGCTCGCCGGGCCGGGCTGATACGCTGGTAGTCCGGCCAGGATTCAGGCCCGAAATAGTCGAAACCCGTTCCCATGTCCAGGATAGTGTCCGGAGAACGGGGGTCCAGCGGAACGATCGTCAGATCGACCGTGCTGCCGCGGCTGTGCCCCGACTTCTCCGCTATGTAGTCTTCCTTGAACAGGTCCTTCTTGTCCACTCGCGGATAGAATTCCTTTTTCATGCGGATGTCGCGCAGGTCTTTCGCCCAGCGGACGAAGTGATCCACGGCCTGCTGGGGCCGGTAGGCATCGTAAATCTTGAGGCCGAGGCCGAACCGCTTCAGATCCCCCTGGACCTCCCGAAGCGCCTCTGCGGCTTCTTTCGTGAGAATGCACCTGGGCGCCGTATACCCGTCGACCCGGTCACCCGTGAAGTTGTGCCGGGTGTAATAGCGCAGTTCGATCTTTATGCCGGGAACGGCGTCGTCGACGTAGACGAAGCCTTCGGGCAGTGTGCCGCCGAGGGCGGCGGGGCTGCAGATGAAGGGGAAGAGCAACAGGAATGCGAGCAGAAACAGCGTGCGGGATTTTTCAAGCGGCATCAATGCCTCCCCGATTGCGAAATTGTTTTACCATGGGCCTCATGCGGGCCGGTTCGACCTTACAGACCTTCACAATATATAACGGGATATTCCGGGGATCAATTTTTGCCTGCACCCGTTTGCCTTGGCGAAAGGGGGGAACATGGCGAATTTGTGTTCGAAGGGGGGCTTTCATGAGGATGGGGCAGGCGGGAGGAGCGGCGGACCCTTCGCGCGGAGGCGGTTCGCGGGGTGTTGCACGCAAGCGAAAACGCGTGCCGGCTAATCCGGTTTCAGCACCTCTTTCACTTTCGCTGCCAGGACATCTTTCGTGAACGGCTTGTGAAGGAGATGCAGTCCTTCGTCCATGATGCCCCTGCCGGCGACCACGTCTGCCGTGTAGCCGGACATGTAGAGGCAGCGGAGCCCCGGCCTGATGGCACAAAGACAGTCTACCAGTTCCCTCCCGCTCATCTCGGGCATTACCACGTCGGTGACCAGGAGGTCGATATAGGACCTGGAGTGTTCGGCGAGGGAGATTGCTTCCGTAGGAGAGCGGGCAGCCAGGACGCAGTACCCCAGGCTCTCGAGCATCCTCTTGGTGAGGTTCAGGATGAAGCCGTCATCCTCGACCAGGAGGATGGTTTCATCCCCTCTGCAGGATTCGGGCTCCGATTCGATCTCGGGGGCATCCTCCCGTTCGGGTTCGAAGCGGGGGAAATAGATCCTGAAGGTCGTTCCCTCGTTCGGCCTGCTGTCCACCATGATGAACCCGTTGTTCTGCTTCACGATGCCGTAGACGGTAGCCAGCCCGAGCCCCGTTCCCCTGCCCACATCCTTGGTGGTGAAGAAAGGCTCGAAGATATGTTTCAGGACATCCTTCGACATGCCCGCACCGGTATCCCCCGCGGTCAGCAGGACGTAATCTCCCGGCATCAGATTGTCGGTGTTCTGCGAATCGGAGTCTTCCAGCGTGATGTTTTCCGTCTTGAGAGTGATGGTGCCCACCCCGGAGATGGCATCCCGCGAGTTGACCAGCAGGTTGGCCAGAATCTGGTCAATCTGGGACGGATCGATCTTCACCTTCCAGGGGGCGGGGCCCGGGCTCCACAGCAGACTGATGTCCTCGGTGATGAGCCTTCGCAGCATCTTGAGCATTCCGGAGATGGTGTCGTTCAGGTCGAGGACCCTGGGGTTGGTTCTCTGCTTTCGTGCAAAGGCCAGCAGTTGCCGCGTGAGGTCTGCGGAATGGTATGCCGCGCTGCGGATTTCCTCCAGGTCCTGGAAGAGCGGTCCGTCGGGATCGATTTCATCCAGGAGCAGGTCCGCATGGCCGATGATCACACCCAGCATGTTGTTGAAATCGTGGGCGACGCCTCCCGCAAGACGCCCGATGGATTCCATCTTCTGGGCCTGAAACAACTGTGCCTCAAGCTTTTGTTTTTCTTCCTGCGCTTTTTTCCCGGCGGTGATGTCCTGGACGATGCCCGCCACCCGCAACGGTTTACCGGCTTCGTCGAAGAATGCCCTGCCGAGGCTGTATACCCAGATCAGTTCGCCGTTGCGGCGTACGATGCGGTATTCGGAGGAATGGACCGTTCCGCATGACAGGGCGTTGTCGAAAGCCGTTTTGATCGTCGTGAGGTCTTCCGGGTGGACCTGTCTCTGGAAGGATTCGATCGAAGCCTCCGATTGTTCTATCTCGAAGATTTCGCAGCATTGCGGCGAACAGTAGACGACGTTCGTCTGGATGTCCCATTCCCAGACTCCCAGGTGAGACGCGCTCATGGCGAGCTGCAGCCTCGCCTCGCTGGCTTGCAGCGCCTGCTCGGATTCCTTCTGCCGGGTGATATCGTGCCAGATCGTCGCCAGGTAATCGCGACCGCGGATGCGGATGGCCCGTTTGCTGATGTGGACGTCCCTCGGGGAGCCGTCCTTGAGGCGTTGCCTGTTTTCGAAATGGACGCAGCCGTTTTCGATGGCCGAGCGGATATATCCTTCGAGTTCCTCCCGGGGCATGGTCGCCTGCAGATCGAAAAGAGTCAGGCCGGAAAACTCCTCCCGCGTGTACCCGAGTCCGGTGGATGCGGCGTCGTTGAACTCGATGAACCCCAAGGTTTCGCTGTCGACCAGGACAATGCTGTCGGCCGCCTGGTTCACAATGGCACTATAGATCTCTTCTCGTTCCCGGAGCGCGCTTTCCGCGGCCTTGCGTTCCGAAATGTCGCGGCATACGCAAAACACCAGTTTCTGATCGCCGAAAACAGCTCCGTTAGTGCTGATTTCGACATCAAAGACGCTGCCGTCCTTTCGACGGTGGTGCGTCTCGAAGTGGTCTCCGGCGGGGCCGACGAGGCGGATTTGCTCCAGCAGTTCCTCTCGGTCCCACCGGGCGTCCCAATCCCAGACATGGAGGGATCGCAGTTCATCGAATGAATAGCCGAGCATGTCGGCGTACTTCTGATTGGCCTCGTACACCGCGCCTTCCTGGTCGAGGACGACGATTCCATCCCTGGATTGCTCGAAGAGAATGCGCCGCCGGACCGCTTCCTCGGTCAGGGAGATTTCGGCCCTTTTGAGTTCGGTGACGTCGGTCAGGATGCCTATCGAACCTGCCGGACGCCCGCGGGCGTCCGGAATGGCAGCCTGATGGAGCAGCAAGTGCCTGGGTTCCCCTTTCCCATTTTCCATCGTCAGTTCGCGGAAAGGCATCTCCTGGACGTTTTCTCCGCCTTCCGGCCCGTTCGGAGCGGCCGATTGGAAGGCCGGCCAGACCCGGTGGGTTTCCTTCCCGAGGATGGTTTCACGCGGCTTTCCGGTGAAGACCTCGAACGCTTTGTTGCAGCCCGTACATTTTCCTTCCTCGTCTTTGTAGAACACCGGGTTGGGCAGCGTGTCCAGAAGGATTCGCAGGGAATCGGACTGCTCGATCAGCGCCTTCTCGATTCTTTCGCGCTCGGCGACTTCCCGGGTCAGTTCCTTCCACCTCCGGTACGAGAAGATGGCGAACCCGATGGAGAGCGCGAAGATGACGACGAGCAGTTCCTCCAGTTCATATGGCTCTTCCTGCTTGACATACCAGTGGGTAAACTTGTCGAAGGCATCGAAATAGAGGGCCAGACCCAAAACCACAATGGCTGTCCCGGAGAGGATAAGAAGATCTTTGAGGGCTGTTTTCAGGTTGCTGAAAGTCTTTCCGGACGGATTTCTCATCGTCGTCTCCGCGGATTTCAGGCGGCGCGGCCCTGCGCCCGTATGCCGAGCGCGGCAAAGAAAAATGCCGCTTGCGTCACGGATCACGTGCCCCGTGGAATGCATCCTGGGGTGCCCCCCCCGGTGTCGCGCTGCCTTACATGCCTTTATGAACGCTTTTTTGTGGTTTGTGAAGGCGTGGATTGACGCATCGGGAAAAAATCGACAAAGCGGGGTAAGCTGATGATTGAAGGGCCCTTGCCAGACCTTCCTCCATTGTTTCCGCTTCCCGCACCTCCTGTATCAACCCCTCCATTCCCCCGGGTGCACCACGGATGGGCAGTGTCAGCTCGTCATTTCAGTGTGATTGTAATGGAATATCGGCGGCTTGGCGTGAAATTATATATAAGTTCGCTAAGATAATAACTATATTTATGTCTTATTTGTAAATTCGATATAATCACAAGGGAATAAATGGTATAATCGATAACGTTTGCTGACTTTAGTGACGAAGAGGAAGCTCCTGGGGGGATCTTGCGAAGAAGCCGCAAAAGGTGTCTTGCGATCACCGTCTCTCCGGCTGCCGGCTGATTTGAGTTCAAGTTGTGCGGGGATATTGCCGAACAGATCGATACGGACGGATGGTTGTCTCCGTCGTCGGTTCCAGGCGTGTGGCCGACCTCGGTGAGCCGGCTTGAGCAGAGGGAGAAGAATGGATGAGGCCGAGTTGCTACCTCAACGCAGTTGAAATCGGCGGCGGGAATTCCCTCCTCTATAATGGTTTCTCCATGTGCATCGACGTCGTTCCGTCCGGCATCGCCCGGTGTCTGGCGTCTTCTGTCGATGAGGGGGACCTTTCCTTTCTTGAACCGTCCGAAAAGGAATATCTTGCCCGAAGGGGGCACCTGACGAAGCTGAGCGTGGAAGGCGAGCGGGAGGAACTGGGTAGGCTCGCGCACGCCATCGCCCTGAGGGACAGTGAGTTGAACAGGCAACCCTTGCGCGGGAAAATGATAACCTTCATCTTGACGTACCGTTGTAATCTCGCCTGTACCTACTGCTTCCAGAACCCCGTCAGGGAAATGTCGCCCCGTTCGGCAATGAGCGAGGCCTTTGTTGAGGATTTTCTCCGCCGTCCTCTCGGTAAGATCTTTCCCGGCACTCCCCCGGAAAATCTCCGGTTCATCCTTTTCGGCGGCGAACCTCTGCTGCCCGGCAATCGTGGAACGATAGAGCGGATTCTGCGGTATGCGAAGGACCACGGGATTGTCGTCTCCACTGCGACGAACGCGCTGATGCTGCCCCGGATGCTCGACCTGGTGGGTCCTGGGTACGGGCGGATACAAAACGTGCAGGTGACGTTGGATGGGGAGCAGGTATTCCATGACGAGACAAGAGTCACGTCATCCGGCGCTCCGACGTTTGAAAAGACGATCCACGCGCTGCGCCGTTTGATCGAGGCGGAAGCCAAGGCCATCGTCCGTGTTCACCTTCACCCCGGCAGGCTCGAATCCACCCGGACGCTGGTGAAATATCTCGAGCGGGAAAATATACTGGGACACGACAACGTGGAGATCTACTTCGCGCCCGTGCACTCTTTTCATGCCGAAGATATTTCCTCTCTGGATTCCGGCGTTTTTTCCAGGCTCTTTGAATATGTGGCACTCAGACAGAAGAAACCCCCCATCCAGAATTTCGATTTTCTCGAGCGGATCATGAACGTGGAGACCGTAAGGAACTGGGTTCAACCGAGGTACTGCGCGGTCAGTTCCGGCACGCATTACGCGGTGGATCCGCTGGGGGACCTTTATGAATGTCTCGAAGAGGCCGGGGACAGGGAAAAACGCATAGGGACCGTTTCGGGAGGAGAGATCGAGTATTTTGAACTCAGGGAAGTCTACAAGGGAAGGTATCTCGCCAACATGCCGGAGTGCCTGAAATGTTCCATAGCCCTTATTTGCGGAGGAGGCTGCATAAGCAGGACAAGAACTCAGGGAGGTGCTGTGTTTGACCGGTTCTGCCGGCAGAACAAGGTATTCGTCGGGGAGACTTTGAAGGTTTGCTACCTGCTGAACCACGCAGGGAGATCCGGTTCGGCGACCGTGCCCGTCTGCCCGGGATGAGGGCTGAGGCGGTATTCTGAATACGGGAACGCATTGAGTGCCGGGAATCCGGAAGAAAAAGGGAGCGGCGGGCGGAGCAGGCCTCAGAGGCGATTGCGGCGGTCATAACGACAGCAGATGTTGTGGAACACATGAGAAAAACAAGGGGGAGTAAGGATATGAACACGACCGAACACGCTGCGGAAACTTCCAAGATTCAGCACGGCGTGGGAAGAATCATGCCATTGAACATGCCGTCGGAAACGAATGGATTGAATTACGATTCCCTGCTTCGCGACATGACGGAAGCCAACGATCACACGCAGCAGCATTTCGACTGCGGTTTCTGGGCCTGAGCGGCCGTACGAGGTTAGCCGGTCCGGCTGATCGAGGAAGAAATCGTGAGACCCAGTCGTTATCTCAACACGGTCGAAATCGGCGACGGAAATTCCCTTTTGTATAATGGATTTTCCATGTGCGTCGATGTCGTTCCGTCTGATCTCGCTCATAGACTGGTTTCGTCCGGAGATGGAGGGGATTTTTCTTTCCTTCTGCCCGGTGAAAGGGATCATCTCGTCCGCCGGGGGCATCTTACGGAGTTGCCCCCGGAGGGCGAGCACGAGGCTATGAGGGAATTCGCGCGCGCCGTCGCAAGAATGGATGCGGAGCCGAACCGGCGGTGTTTCCGCGCAAAGACGATAACTTTCGTCCTGACGTATCGGTGCAATCTTTCCTGCGCCTACTGCTACCAGAAGGATGTAAGGAAAAACACGAATCTTTCGTCGATGAGCGAAGAGTTTGTGGACGAATTTTTCGGCAGGCATCTTCGCAATCTGCTGCCCGGCGAGCGCGAGGAGGACCTGGATTTCACTCTCTACGGCGGGGAACCCCTGCTTCCCGGGAATCGCGGAGCCATAGAGCGAATTCTGCATTACGCCAGAAGGGGCGGGAACGCCGTCTCTACGGTGACCAATGCGGTGATGCTGCCGCAGATGCTCGACCTGATCGGCCCGGATAAGGGGAAGATCAACAACGTGCAGGTGACCCTGGACGGGGGAAAGATGTTTCATGACGGGCAAAGGGTTTCCCCGTCCGGCGGACCGACGTTCGAGCAGACGATCCTGGCGATTCGTGAAGTGATGAAGGCGGGAGCCAACGCCATCATCCGCATTCATCTGCATCCGGACAGTCTTGAATCCGCCCGGGCGCTGGTGGAGTACCTTGAGCGGGAAAAGATCCTGGGACACGATAAAGTGAAGGCATATTTCTGGTCCACGGAAGACGTTCATCATGAGGTTCTTTCCCGACGGGAATACGAGCTTTTTTTGAAGCTCTTTCACCGGGTGGCGTTGAAGCAAGACAGTCCGCCCACGGCGCATTTTGCATTTTTGAAACAGGTCATGGCCCTGCAAGCCGCGGGGAGGCGACCTGTGCGGAGGCATTGCGATATCTGCGTCACCGGCCTGCATTGTGTCGTGGATCCGCTTGGAGACTTGTATGAATGCATTGACGACGCCGGTCATCAGGACAGGCGGAGAGGTACACTTGCGGGCGGGGAGGTCCAATACTTCAAACTCGGCAAAGATCATGAGAAGCCGCACCTCAGCGACAAACCCGAGTGCTTGAGATGCTCCGTTGCGCTTTTCTGCGGCGGTGGATGCATCAACCGGCTGAAGGCGCAGAGCGGTTCGTCGCCCGAATCTTTCTGTCGGCAGGTCAAAGAATTCGTGGGGCTGACCTTGAAATCCTGTTTTCTCCTGGGGAAGAACGCTTCATCCGTGGCCGAAAGGAAAATGAGCTTACGCGAAATGATCGTTTGAGAACGAGCAGTTATCTCAACTCAGTCGATGTCGGAGAGGGGACGTCTCTTCTCTACAACGGTTTTAGCTCGCGCATCGACCTGGTTCCGTCCGACGTGGCCCTCCGGTTGATGGACGGCAGGGGATGGCGGGATTTTGCGTTTCTCTCGCCGGACGAAGTGCGGCATCTCGTTGGCAGGGGGCACCTGACGGAATTGACCGAAAAGTATGAGCGGGCGGCATTCAGGGGGCTTGCGGAGCATATCCTCAAAGACAACGAGGCGTCGAACAGGGAAAACGGAAAGAGGGCGGTCGCATTTATCCTGACTTACCGATGCAATCTTTCCTGTGCGTACTGTTATCAAAATGAGCTGCGGAAGCGGGGGAATCTTCCATCCATGGACGAGGCGTTCGTGGACGAATTCTTCCGTCGCTATCTCGGGAGGCTCTTTCCTCGCTGCCATAAGAAAAGCATGGGTTTTCTGCTGTTTGGCGGCGAACCCCTGCTTCCCGGCAATCGCGGGGCCATCGAACGAATTCTGCACTACGCAAAGAAGTATGGAATCGTCGTCTCCACGTCGACCAATGCGGTAATGCTGCCGAATATGCTGGATCTGATCGGCCCGGAAAAAGGGAAGATCCGGAATGTGCAGGTGACGCTGGACGGGGGGGCTGCGTTTCACGATGGAGCGAGAATTTCCCCGTCCGGTGATCCGACGTTCGAGCAGACGGTTCTGGCGATTCGCAAGTTGATTGAAGCCAGGGCTCAAGCCATTGTCCGGATTCATCTCCACCCTGCAGGGCTTGAAACGACCCTGGCGCTGGCGAAGTATCTCGACCGGGAAGGAATCCTCGGGGACGATCACGTCTATGTGTATTTCGCGCCGATAAACTCCTTCGGCGGCGGAGACCTTTCTCCCTCGTACTCCGAGCAGTTTTCGAGTCTCTTCCAATACGTGGCGTCCGTGCAGAACAGCCCTCCTTCCCGGTTCGCGAACGACTTTGCTCGAATCATGGATGCAGACGCGATGAAAAACCGCCTGAAATCGAGATACTGCGCCGCCGGTGCGGGGCTGGTCCGCGTCGTGGATGCGCTCGGGGACGTCTACGACTGCTACGAGGAGGCGGGCCATAAGGCCAGGCGGATCGCCAGGCTTGCCGACGGCGAAGTGAGAAATTTCTCTCTCGGGGATACCTACCGGAGGCGGCATATCCTGAACATGCCGGAGTGCCTGAAATGTTCCGTCGGGCTTTACTGCGGCGGAGGATGCATGAGCCAGGCGCGGCTGCAAAGAGGTTCGCTCTTCAAGTCGTTCTGCCAGCAGAACAGGGAATTCATCGGACAGACTCTGAAGGCTTGTTTTCTGCTGAAACAGGCAGGGAAAACCGGGGCGGCGGCGGAACCCTTCCACTGAGGATGCGAGCCGGGGCAGTCGTCTGGGGCGGCAGCCCGGTCCCCGGCTCCCCGTCATCATCTTCGCAAAGCCAACGATCGACACCGGAAACGAGACGCACCGATGCCTCGAGCCTGGTGAATCGTGTCTCTAAAGAACTCCCCCTGGACCGGAATGCCGTCTTCTTCCGCCTGCGCGGTTAAACCGCTCGATTTTGACCTCATTCAAGGCGCGCTCGATTGTGTCCGTTTCGAACGGGACCGGACCGGAAAGCTCCTTCTCACTCCCCTTTCGGGCGGGAAGCCGTCCGAAACGGAAGGACAACTGCTGTCGCGCCTTGAATCATTCAGCTTTTGAAATGTTTCAAATCCAGTGGCACATTCCGTTACGGTCAACAGGGTTGCCCAGCCTCATTCACAGGATGACGACCTTGAAAGGAGCTACATAGCTCCGGAGGATATCTCGCCGCGCAACGATTCCGACCAACTTGCCGTCCTTTGTGACGGGAACCCGGATGATGTTCTGGTCCTTCATGATTGCCATGATATCCGTGACCTGGGTATCCACGTCGACGACCCTGGCATTCTGGCTCATCAAATCCTCAGCGGTGGTTTTCTCCAAGTCCTTACCCGCATGAATAGCCTCGAGAATGTCGATTTCCGTGATGATGCCGACAACCTGCGATTGTTCATCCACTATCGGCATCCCGCTATACTGACCACTGAGGAGAAGTAGCGCCAGATTCTTGGCAAAAGTCTTCCTGCCGGCAGACACCACCGGCGTTGCCATCACATCAGCAGCCCTTAAATCCTTCATAATCAGCCCTCCTTGTACCCACCACGTTCTTGCGTTTGTTTGCTGTTCTCCCCATGTTCACAGCCTTGACACATAAGACTTCCCCAGATCCTTCGACCTATGCTTACAGGTCAACTCTCAGGCTGGACAATCGAGGAGATTTGGTGCGCCGGCGCGTTATGGTACTGTTTCCGCTGACTTCAATCATTGATTGATCAATCGGACTTCATATGCAGCTTGAAAACTTGCGAAAGAGGGAAGCCTGTAGAGACCCGATAAGTACTTACCGGCCGAATGTCAACCGTCATTTCGGTGGAGTTATCGTCAAGTAAAAGCTACTGTCGGAAAAATGATATTCTTTTGATGCATGCAGGTCTTATCCCGCCGGGATCGTGACAATGGGCGCCCCCTCCTTGCCCCCCGTCTCCACGAGGGTGAATATGAACATGAGGAAGGAAAACACGCGCTTGGATGGCAAGTCCCTGTCATCTATCCAAAACCAGTAATCATGGTAGGCCGCTGCGACGAAAGCATCGGCCGGTTTTTGGCGGGAACTGTGGATTCGGATCAACGGCTCCAAAGAACGACCCGGCAAGGTTTCTTCCAACAGCGACTGGTTGACTCGCTTTTCCTCTACGTGGAGATCGGGGACCTCGATAAAGGATGCGAGATCGATCAGAATGTCGAGAATCGTGCGGGTGAGGATTGCCAGTTCGCGGTCGCTTTTGGGTATATATGCATAAACCACGGAGAATTCCTGTGCCCTTGGATCTATCCCCATCAATTTCCGTGCGGCGAGGCTGTCCGCTTCGGCAGCTTCGTTCATCTTGCCTCGGAAGGTCAGGAGCGTGGCTTCCTTCTCACTCGTCTTCTGAACGCGCAGACCAATGCCCCCCGATGTCTGAAGCTTCCGAAGCCTTTCGATCAGCGGATAGAATTCTGGATCTGCAGGACGTGCCCGTGCAGCCCCCCCGTAGCGGTTTCTGATCCCGTTCACGGAATGGACGGAGAGTCTCAGAACCAGATCCACGGGGTAATCCGCCTGGATCAGGCTCAGGATCGCTGAAGGGGGTATCGGGGTCATAAAGCTCCGGGCGAATTTCTCTCCAGTGAGCGGGCTGTAGGTGATGGTGGGGCGATCGGTGTAGCGGGCTGCGCCTCCTGCCGTCTGGAAGTTCGTGATCGCCGCGGTGATCGGATCTGCCCAGGTGAGTGCCAGATTGACTTGGCTTTCGACTGAGTACTGATTGATGACGGAGGCCACTTCGAGAAATATAGGGGTGTCCCCGTAGCGCAGCTTCACGATGTTGAAGAGCATTTGTGCCTTCCATGAATCGGAAATGGCGGTGGTGTAGTCGAAACGGTCGCGTCGAACGGTGTGCGGCCCGAAGGCCGTACAGCTCGCGACCAAGGCAAGAAGAACCGTGAGAAGCGTTGCTCCCAGTGGGTGCTTGAACATCATCCCGGTTGCTCCTTTTCGCAGCGGCACGTGATGCCACGCCAGAAACGGGTTGACGGATCACGCGTTCCGTTCGTGTGGAGTGATCTGCAGCATCATTGCTGAATGACGCCTGCGGGGCAATATCCGGGTTCGGAGAGAGTTCCTGCCGAGGTGGTTCCGAACTGTTTTGCCGAAAAGAACATGACGAGAAATGGAAGGTTCAATGTAACGGAGGCGGGAAAAAATGCTATTGGACTTTGGTCCAATAATGAATATCACCCCCCGGTCAGCTTTGGGCTGCAATGTGGAGGGATGCCGCCTGGGGAGAATTCTTCAAAAAAAGAAAAAGGGACTTAGAATCGCTCCTAAGTCCCTGTATCTTTCCTGGTAGCGGGGAGAGGATTCGAACCTCTGACCTTCGGGTTATGAGCCCGACGAGCTACCTGACTGCTCCACCCCGCGCCAACAACAAAACGAGATATAGTACAAAGCGGAGGTCTTGTCAACACACCATGCAGGGTTTCTGCAGCGGAATGCTGGAAACAGCCGCCTCCGATCCCACGCAAGATTCTTCGACAGCGTCCGTGGATTCAAACCACGCATGCCTCAGGTTGAATTTCGGCCGTCGATAATATATATCCCCTTTTTACCGGAATATCGTTTCACGGCTTGATTTTTATCATCCAGTGGAGGTTTGCCTTGCTATCCAGGAAGAAATCGACGGCAGTTGTTCTGCTCTTTGCGTTTGTCCTTCTTGCCTGCCCGCCTGTATTGTTGAGTGCATCCGCGGCTCAACCGGAATCCAGGGAAAAGAAACCTGCCGCCCAGGAACAGAAGCAGGCCGGGCAAAAAAACTCCGAACAGAAGGCCGCCGAACAGAAATCGCCGGCTTCCGAGGCTCCGGCCGATGCGGGGCAGAAAAAAGCGGAATCCCCCTCATCCACGGTCCTCGAAGACGTCGCCATTCCGATCCAGACGGAGAAGATCGATCAGGCCGGGCAGATGCTCGGCAAGAAAATCGACGAAGTCGGAAAGGATGCCTCGCGCAAGGTCGGCACATGGATTACGGCGAAAGCCTTTGCGGGGATCACATGGCTGCGGCTGATCGTGTGCGCCTGCCTGCTTCTCCTGGTCCTGGTGCTGGAACGCTTCAGCCGGTATCTGATCGCGACGAGGCTGCTCCTGAAGTCGACCGACGATTCCAGAACGCAGTGGTGGAACCTGTTCGTAACGGCCCTGTCGAGTCCTCTTTCCCTTTTCATCCGCATCTACGGGATCTACTGGGCGATTTCCCCCATTCTGGGGGTGTTCGACACGGCGACGGGCTACGGCGCCATTCACCGGGTGGCCGGAAA
This sequence comes from Desulfobacteraceae bacterium, assembly GCA_021372635.1. Lineage (GTDB taxonomy): Bacteria > Desulfobacterota > Syntrophobacteria > Syntrophobacterales > Syntrophobacteraceae > JAJFUA01. The sequence goes on from JAJFUA010000039.1 coordinate 23,636, forward strand.
GGTGGCGGACATAGGCGGCACGGTGGCCGTCTTCTGGTTCGTGTACCGGTGCATCAGCGTGATCGAAGCGCGTTTGAAGCGTTGGGCGGGCGCCAATGCGAACAGCATCGACGACATGCTGGTCCCCCTGGTGAACAAGACTCTACGGACCTTCATCATCGCCGTCGGCGGCATCATGGTGGTGCAGAACATGACCGGCATCGAAGTCGGACCGCTGATCGCCTCTCTGGGTATCGGAGGTCTCGCCTTTGCCCTGGCCGGAAAGGATTCGATCGCCAATTTCTTCGGGAGCCTGACCATACTGCTGGACAAGCCCTTTCAGGTTGGCGAACGGATCGTGATCGACCACTACGACGGGTTCGTCGAAGACGTCGGATTTCGCAGCACCCGCCTGCGCACCTTGACGGGGAACCTTGTTTCCATCCCCAACGAGAAGATCATCAACTCACCGCTCGAAAACATCGGCAGGAGACCGCACATCCGCTGGAAGACGACCCTGACGCTCACCTACGACACCCCTCCCGAGAAAGTGGAGCGGGCGGTCGCCATCGTGTCGGAAATCCTGGACAGGCACGAAGAGATGGAGGAGGGACTGCCTCCCCGGGTCTATTTTGACGGTTTCGGGGAGTGGAGTCTCAATATCGTGGTGTTCGCGTGGTACCATTCGACGGACAACTGGGCGTACCAGGCGTGGGTGCAGAAAACCTGCCTGGAGATCATGCACCGGTTCCGGGAGGAGAAGATCGAATTCGCCTTCCCCACCCAGACCGTCTACCAGGTGAACGGTGAGAAAACGGTCGAACTGCCGTTTCAAGATCGCGTGCCGGCAGCCCGCTAAAGCGCACCCTTGGAAGACGGAACGCCGCTTCGCCGCTCATCCAGGCGAGTCGCTTCGTCCAGGGCGCGTCCGAATGCCTTGAACGCAGCTTCGAGCATGTGGTGTGTATTGCTGCCGTAGTCGACCCGGACGTGGAGCGTGATTCCTCCATGCTGGCAGACGGCGCGGAGGAACTCGGGGACCAGTTCCGTCTCGAACCGGCCGACCCGCGATTCGAGCGGGGGAGCGTTGTAGACCATGTACGGCCGGTTGGAAAGATCGAGCACCACCGTCGCGCAGGCTTCGTCCATGGGTATGGAGGCATGGCCGTAGCGCCGGATGCCCTTGCGGTCTCCGAGTGCCTGCGCCAGTGCCTGCCCGAGGCAGATGCCGACGTCTTCCACGGTATGGTGGGCGTCGACTTCCAGGTCTCCCGCCGCCCTGATGGAGAGGTCGAACAAGCCGTGGACGGCGAACAGGGTCAGCATGTGATCCAGGAAGGGTACTCCGGTGGCGATGTCGTAAATCCCCTGGCCGTCCAGCGAGATCGAAACCTGAATGTCCGTTTCCCTGGTCTTCCGGTCCACCATGCCTTTTCGAAGTTCTGTTTCCATCGTGTTTTTCCATCTTCTGAGGGGATGTTCCGCTCCGGTATGCCCTCTGCCCCTGCCGGGCACCCGGACTCGCGTCGGAGGCGAGGATCGCTCCCGTCTCTCTTTTTCGTCGCTCTTCATATGCCATACTTTTGCGGCTTGCGCCACCCGGTTTACCGTTTCCCCGCCACCCGGTTCATGAATTTTTCCCGCTGGACGAGGACCCGTTCGTGGAGTCCTTCGCCGATCTTTTCCCTGTCGTCGCAAGCGGTTACTTGAAAGAACAGGCGGCGCCCGTCAATGCGTTCCAGGACCGCTTCGGCGCTTACCTGCATCCCCAGGGGGGTGGCCGCGACATGGGAGACTTCCAGACGCACGCCGACGGAAGTCTCCCCGGAAGGCAAACGCCCCTTGAGGGCCGCAACGGCTGCGGACTCCATCAGGGCGATCATGGCCGGGGACGCAAAGACGTCGATTTCCCCGCTTCCCATGGCCGCAGCCGTATTGCGGGCGTCCACCACCGCCCGTGCTTCACCTTTCACGCCGGGTTCCAGTTCTTTGCCGTTTCCCATGCCGTTCTCTCTTTTCTGCCGGTGCGGCGATTCATGTCCTCTTTCGAATAAGGGCCGGCGATCGGATTCCCATCAGCATAGGGACCGGCCCCGTCGGGATTCACGCTGTGCGAAGGGCTGTGCTATTTCTCCGGATCCTTCCGGCATGACGCGGAAATGTCGGGATAGGGGCCGGCGCCCGACGGATCCAGTTCGCAGGACTGGCGGGTGCAGATGGGGCATTCGGAGTCCAGGCGGGGTTCGGCGTGTATGAAAATGTCCGCCACGTCGGGCATGTGGTTTTTCAATTCGTGCTGCAGCCAGGTGATTTCCTCGTGGGCACTGTCGAGGCTGAGCGTTCCCGGCAGGATGAGGTGGAAATCCAGGTGGATGCGGTTTCCCGAACGCCAGGCCCTCAGGTCGTGGATATCGATCCAGTGGCGCCTTTTGTGTTCTTCGAGGATGACGGCGATCTGGTCGAGGAGTTCGGGATCGGCGGCGTCCATGAGTCCGGCGAAGGACTTGCGCACGAGTTTGAATCCGATGACGAGGATGTTCAGGGCGACGGCGCAGGCGATGGCTCCGTCCATCCAGTACCATCCGGTGAAATGGACTACCAGGAGGCCGGCAACGACTCCCGCCGAGGTGTAGACATCCGTCAGGACATGCTTCCCGTCAGCGATCAGCACGAGTGAGCGCGTCTTCCTGCCGGTGCGCAGGAGGCCCAGTCCGAGGGACAGGTTGACCGCGCTCGTGCCCAGCAGGATCAGCAGACCGCTTTCCAGGTTCGGGAGTTCCCTCGGTGTCAGGAACTGCGGCAGGGCGGACCGGATGATGCCGACGGCGGCAACCATGATGAGCGCCCCTTCGAAGCCCGCGGAGAAGTATTCGATCTTGCCGTGCCCGTAGGGATGTCCCGGGTCCGGGGGCTTTGCGGCCAGAAGGATGCTCCACAGAGCGAAGGCGCCGGCCACCACGTTGATGATCGATTCGAGGGCGTCGGAAAGGATGGCGGAGGACTGCGTCATGCCGTAGACGTAAAATTTGAGCGCCATCAGAGATGCGCCCAGGATCAGGGACCATGTGATGGCGATCAACCGGGTCCTGAGAAAGCCGCCTTTTCTTCCTTGCATATCTGTCCCTCCCGCAACCATGCCCGCAGTCCGCTGCGAAGCAGGGCCATTCCTTCAATTTCCCTCTTATAAGATAATATGCGGAATCTCAAGAGAAAAAAGGGGAAGGGCGGGGAACGTCAAGGAGCGTCGAAGGGCCACAGCACGGGGATGAGCAGGGAACTCATCAGCCAGCAGAGGATGTCCAGGGGGATGCCCAGCTTGAGAAAATCGGAGAATTTGTAACCTCCGGGACCGTACACCAGCATGTGGGACTGGTAGCCCGCGGGGATGGCGAAGCCGTAGCTGGAACCGACGCATATGCCGATGATGAAGGGACGCGGGCTGACTCCCAGGGACGCCGCGGTTGAGATGGCGATGGGGAGGAGCAGGACGGCGGTTGCGGTATTGCTCATGAGTTCGGTGACGAGAATGGTCAGGAGGATGAATGCGGCGAGAACCACCTCCGGGCTCTGCCCGCGAAAGGGGGCGAGGAAGGCGTTCGCGTAAACGACGTCCGCTCCCGATTGCCGCATGGCGGTCCCGAGTGCGATCGTCGCGACGATGACCAGGAGGATCTGCACGTCCACGGATCGGTAGGCGTCCCGGATGCGGAGGCATTCGGTCGCGAGCATCAGGAATACGCCGGCCAGGGCGCACAGGGTGATATCTGCGGCGCCCGCCGTTGCGGCGGCCACCATTCCGGTGAAAATGGCGAGGGCGAGAGGCGCCTTCTTCCGGTCGACGAATTCATGCTGAAGGTCTTCGAGCACGATGAAATCCGGGCGGTTTCTCATTTCTTCCAGCTTGTCCCGGGAACACTGGATCAGTAGAATATCGCCGACACTCAGGCGGAGATGCCCGATTTTCTGTTCCGAATAATGCATTCCCCGCCGCTTCACGGCGATGAGTTGGACGCCGAGGCGGCGCAGCAGGCCGGATTCCACGGGCCTTTCATTCACCAGGCGCGACTGCGGGGTGACTACCAGTTCGACGATGAGCGAGCGGTGCGCGTCGCGTGTCCTGAGACTCACCGCCTCGGTGGCGTGCGGCAGTTCGACCACCCTCCGGTTGAGGACGGCCACCAGGTCGTTTGCAGTGGCCTTGATGAAAAGCAGATCGCCGGGGTCGACCTGGATGTCGTCGCGGGCGGGGTAATGGATGACCGGTCCCCGGATCAGTTCGAACAGTTCGACGCCGGGAAATCGTTCGCCGAAGTATTCGAACGCGTTTTGTCCGATCAGCCGGCTGCCTGGGGGGACGCTCAGTTCCGCAAGGTAATGGGGTGCTTCTTCGCCCCGGAGTTCGCAGACCGGCGCCTTGCTGCGGGGCATGAGGCGCGGGACCGCGATGTAGAGCAGGACGAGGCTCACCGCCATGATGGGAGCGCCCAGCGGCAGCAGTTCGAACATGCGGATCGAACCGTAGCCCATTTTCATGCTGAGATCGCTCACGATGATGTTCGTGGAAGTGCCGATCAGGGTGCACGTGCCGCCCAGGACGGCGCTGTACGAAATGGGGATGAGATATTCCGAAGGGCTCAGGCCGTAACGGCAGCAGACGCCCATGATGATGGTCAGAAACAGGATGACCACCGGCGTGTTGTTGATGAAGGCGGAGGGAATGGCCGTTCCGAGCATGATGAGGATCAGGATGCGGTTCCTGTTTCCCAGGGAGTGCTCGATGAGCTTTTCGCTCAGGAACCCCAGGGCGCCGGTGCGCATGAGTCCCCTGCTGAGCATGAACATAGCCGCCACGGTGATGACGGCGGGGTTTGAAAAGGATGCCAGGGCATCGGCCGAAGGCAGCGTCCCCGTGACCATCAGGGCCACCAGCACTCCGATGGAAGTGAGGTCGAGGGGGACCTTTTCCGTCATGAAAAGGAGGATTGTCGCGACAAGGATGATGGAAACCAGCCAGACGGCCATGGCAAAGGACTTCCGTGAAAGGATCGGCACCACTGTCCCCGCAAAGGTAAAGCCCGTCGGAAGCTTTCGCAACGGCCCATGGACCGGAGTTCAATATCCCGCGCGGAGCCTCATTTTACCCATCGATCCAATTGCCATTGCTTGACTTGAATGTTATGGTCAGGAAAAATCAACCTCGACGCGAGAGGAAACAGGCTGTGCACGAACTGGCAATCGCACGAAGTCTCATCGATATCGTGCAGGAGGAAGCGGGCCGGCACGGACTCGTGAAAGTGGTGGTGATCAGGCTCCAGATCGGGGTGCTGGCGGGTGTTGTCCCGGAATCCCTGACGTTCTGTTTCGAAATGGTCAGTCAGGACACTCTGGCCGCGGGTGCCGCCATCGAGATCGAAACCGTTCCGCTCATCGCACGATGTTCCAGGTGCAACGTTGAATTTCAAGTGGATGACAACATTTTTCTATGCCCCGAATGCGGAGATCCGTCCATAAAGCTGATCAGCGGCAGGGATCTTTCCATTGTCAACATCGAAGGGGAAACGGGAGAAGAAGATGGCGCAGGTGAATGTCCCAGTGGTGCGGAACATCTTGCAGGCAAATGAACGTATTGCGGCTGAAAATCGGAAGCGCTTCGACGAAGCGGGCATGTACGTCATCAATGTCATGAGCAGTCCGGGGGCCGGAAAGACGTCCCTCCTGGAAAAAACCATCGACGGCCTTGCCGGTCGCGTCAAGATGGCGGTGATCGAAGGGGACATCCAGTCTTCCTACGACGCCGAGCGCATTCAGCGCAAGGGAGTGCAGGCCGTCCAGATCAATACGGATGGAGGCTGCCACCTCGACGGCAACATGATTCAGATCGCCATGGATTCTCTCGACCTCGACGGCGTCGATCTCCTGATCATCGAGAACGTCGGCAACCTGGTCTGCCCCGCGGAGTTCAACCTCGGGGAACATGACAAGGTCATGATCCTGAGCGTTGCCGAAGGGGACGACAAGCCATTGAAATACCCCCTCATGTTCCAGCTCTCCTCTGTCCTCCTCGTCAACAAGATCGATCTCCTGCCGTACATCGACTGCAGCATTGAAACCATTCGGGAACGGGCGCACCAGTTGAACGGAACACAACAGGTTTTCGAGGTTTCCTGCCGCACCGGCGAAGGCCTGGAAGCATGGTTTGCCTGGCTCGAGAATAAGATACGCGAGCAGAGGAAAGCCAGGGCGGAATGAGCGCGCGTGGGTGAATTTCAGGGAAAAGGATCGGGTTTGATGCGCGGCCCGCACGGGGACGCCGTGCGGGAAGGTGCGAAGCGGCGCATTCGCGTCGGAGTTCGCGGAATCGTTCAAGGAGTCGGTTTCCGCCCGTACGTCTTTCAGCTTGCCGGCCGGTACGGACTTGACGGGTGGGTGCGCAACAAACCCGACGGCGTGGAGATCGAAGTGTGCGGCGCCACGGACCGCGTCGAGGCGTTTCTGCGAGACCTTCCGGACCAGGCCCCTCCGCTTGCCCGCATTGTGCGCGTGGAGATCTTTGAACTCCCTTGCGTTTCCCTGGGGCCCTTCGCCATCGTCAAGAGCGATGCCGATGAGGCGCGTTCCACGCTGATCGCTCCCGACACCTGCACCTGCCGCGACTGCCTGCGGGAACTGTTCGATCCGAAGGACCGGCGGTATCGCTATCCTTTCATCAATTGCACCAACTGCGGGCCGCGCTACACGATTATCAGGGATATCCCGTACGACAGGGACAAGACCACAATGGCTCGTTTTGCCATGTGCCCTTCCTGCGCCGGGGAGTATGCGGACCCGCTGGACCGCCGGTTTCACGCCCAGCCCAACGCCTGCTGGGAATGCGGTCCCCAGGTCTGGCTGGAGACTTCCGACGGGGAGAAGGTCGCGCAGCGCGATGAGGCGATCCGGGAAGCCGTCCGGGGTCTGGAAAGCGGGGCCATCCTGGCCGTGAAGGGACTCGGGGGATTTCACCTGGCGGTTCCGGCGACTTCCGAGGAAGCCGTAAGCCGCCTCCGGTCCCGCAAGATCAGGGAGGAAAAACCGTTTGCGGTCATGTTTGCCGGGGTGGAAGCCGTCCGGCGCACCTGCTTCCTGGACGAAAGCGAAGAGGCGCTGCTGACGGGCATGGAGCGGCCCATCGTTCTCCTGAGACAGCGCCGGGAAGTCCGTGAGGCGCCGATCGCCCCTTCCGTCGCTCCTCGCAACCGTTATCTCGGGTCGTTCCTTCCGTATGCGCCGCTGCATTTCCTGCTCTTCGACGGCAGTTCCTACGATGCCCTCGTCATGACCAGCGGGAACCAGAGCGACGAACCTATCGTAATGAGCAACGAAGACGCCCGGGAACGCCTCCGGGGCATTGCGGACCTGTTGCTTCTGCACGATCGCGACATTTACATGCGCTGCGACGATTCCGTGACCAGGGTGCTCGGCGGCAGGCCGCGCCCGATCCGTCGTGCCAGGGGCTATGTTCCGGTTCCGATCTTCCTGAAGGAACCCATGCGCCCGGTTCTCGGCGTGGGTGCCGAACTCAAGAACACGGTCTGTCTCATCCGGCGGGACGAGGCGTTTATCAGCCAGCACGTCGGGGACCTGGAAAACCTGGAGACGCTTCATTCGTTCGAACACGCCATCCGTCACCTGGAGCGCATCCTGGAGGTGAAGCCGGAGTGC
>JAJFUA010000051.1 GCA_021372635.1 Desulfobacteraceae bacterium
CCATCAGTTGATCGCCGTCGAGCACCTCTCCCTTGTCATCGGCGAAAATGACACGATCGGCATCGCCGTCGAAGGCAAACCCCGCGTCCGCCCCGTGTTCCCGGACGAGAGCCGCCATATGTTCGGGGTGCAGCGAGCCGCAGTCCTGGTTGATGTTCTTCCCTGTGGGCCGGTCGCCCGTGAGGATGACCTCGGCCCCGAGTTCCTCGAAAACCGCCGGTGCAACGCGGTAGGAGGCCCCGTGGGCGCAGTCGATGACGAGCTTCATGCCTTCGAGCGTGAGGGAGCGGGGGAACGTATTCTTCAGGTACACGATGTAGCGGCCCTGTGCGTCGTCGATACGCCGCGCACGGCCGATTTCGGATGCATCCGGCCGCGGGAGGCGATCCACTTCTCCGCTCAGGATGATCTCCTCCATGTATCTTTCCGTTTCGTCGGGCAGCTTGTAGCCGTCTCCGGCGAAAATCTTGATGCCGTTGTATTCGTGCGGATTGTGAGACGCCGAGATGACGATGCCGGCGTCGGCGCGCATGCTGCTGGTGAGGAAAGCGATTCCCGGAGTCGGCAGCGGGCCGACCAGCAGGACGTCCACGCCCATGGAACAGATGCCCGACGTAATGGCGTTTTCAATCATATATCCCGAGAGACGCGTGTCCTTGCCGATGATGATCTTGGCTTTGCGATGCAGGTTCTTGAAGACGTGCGCCGTGCTCAACCCAACCTTCATGGCGATGTCGGTCGTCATCGGATACTTGTTGGCGACGCCGCGAATCCCGTCTGTCCCGAACAGTTTACCCATGGTGAACTCCTAAGAGGTTTGCAGCAACCATTCCTGCCCCAACCGAACATGAACGGCTGGACAGTTTAGCATGAATCGAGTCCCTTGCGCCAGCCTTCACAGGGAAAGAGAGGGAAGGCTGGCGCGGGGAAGGTTGTCAGGCGCTGCGCAGGGCATCCGCCATCAGGGCCGCCTGCTTGTGAAAGGACACGTCGTGCGCCCTGATGATATGCGCGCCGGCCGCGATACCGAAGGCGTGAGCCACCGCGGTTCCCACCTCGCGCTGTTCGACCGGGCGGTCGAGGATCTTCCCGATGAATCCCTTCCGGGATGTGCCCAGGAGAATGGGACGGTCCAGGCACTGAAACAGTTCCAGGTCCCGGATGATGGCCAGGTTGTGAGAGATGTTCTTCCCGAAGCCGACCCCGGGGTCGATGATGATCTGTCCGCGCTCGACTCCCCGTTCGACCGCGAACCAGATGCGCTCTTCGAGGAACGCGATGATCTCGGAAAAGAGCGAGGCATACTCGGGGCTTTGCTGCATCGTGCGGGGAGTGCCCTGCATATGCATCAATATTACCGGGGCGCCCGAGCTTGCGGCGACGTCCGCCATTTCCCGGTCGAAAAACATGGCGCTCACGTCGTTGATGATATCCGCTCCGGCTTCCAGTGCCTGCCGGGCGACCTCGGCCTTCGTCGTATCGATGGAAATGGGAAGATCGCTGCTGCCGCGTATGGCCCGAATCACCGGTATGACCCTCGAAAGCTCATCCTCCAGGGAGACCGGCTCGGAAAAGGGCCGGGTGGACTCCCCGCCGATATCGAGAAGATCTGCGCCCGCCTCGATCAGGTGCGTGGCCTGCCGGACGGCCGAACCCGGGTCGAAGAATTTTCCGGCATCGGAAAAGGAATCGGGTGTTACGTTGAGAATGCCCATGAGAAGCGTCCGGCCGCCCAGTTCGAGCCGCCGCGACTGCAAACGGAGAACATATTGCCTGCGAGGATGAACGCTCATAGACTGGCTGCCTTTCCCCGGGAGTCGTCCTCCCGTCCTCAATTCCGCATCCGCCGCGACGGGGCGCGATGCAGGGCTTTCCGAACCGCTGAAGAGAAGCGGACTCGCAAGCTTCGGCCAGTCGGTGCACCGCGGGCACATAGAAAAAGCCGGACTATGCAGGCCGGCTGAAAAGCGCGGGGAAACGCCCTTCACAGGGCGGCCCCGCAACGTGCGCAAGAAAACAACTCCCGGTCAACTCTTGGGGTCGGTATTCCCGTTGGGATCATCCCCGGCTTGCTTCCCGTCCGTTACGGGCGTTTCGGCCTTGTCGGCTTCGAAAGTGGGAATGTCCTTTTCCATGGGAACGACTTCGGCCGGCTGTGCGGGTTGCTCCACCTTCGGCAGAGTCGCGCTCAGTTCCGGACTCACTTCGGCGATGATGAGATCGACGTCCCGCAGGTCGAGGGTTTCCCTGTCGAGGAGGTTTTCGGCAATTTTCGTGAGGACGGCGATGTGCTCGGTCAGGATATCCCGCGCGCGCTCGTAGTTTTCCTCCACGATCCGCCGCACTTCATGATCGATGCGGATCGCCGTCTGTTCGCTGTAATCCCTGTGCTGGGCGATGTCACGGCCCAGAAACACCTGCTCTTCCCTTTTGCCGAAGCTCAGGGGGCCCATGTTCTCGCTCATGCCCCATTCGCACACCATCCGCCGGGCCAGTTGCGTGGCCCTCTCGATATCGTTGGAGGCGCCGGTGGTTCGCTGGTTGAAGGCGATTTCCTCTGCCACGCGGCCGCCCATCAAAATGGCGATGCTGTCCAGGAGATAGTCCTTCGAATAGGTATGGCGGTCATCCTGGGGAAGTTGCTGCGTAAGGCCCAGTGCACGGCCGCGGGGGATGATCGTGACCTTGTGGAGCGGGTCGGCGTTGGGGAGCAGACGGGCGACGAGGGCGTGTCCCGCCTCGTGGAAGGCCGTCGTACGTTTTTCTTCCTCGCTCAGGATGAGGCTCTTGCGTTCAAGGCCCATCATCACCTTGTCCTTGGCGGATTCGAAATCCACCATGTCGATAGTTTCCTTGTTCTTCCGAGCGGCGAGCAGGGCCGCCTCGTTCACCAGGTTCTCAAGGTCTGCCCCGGAAAACCCGGGCGTTCCCTTGGCCAGAGTCTTGGTGTTCACGTCGGGAGCGATGGGTTTGCCGCGCAGATGCACCTTCAGTATGCATTCCCGTCCACGGATGTCCGGGATCGGGACCACGACCTGGCGGTCGAAGCGGCCGGGGCGGAGGAGCGCCGGGTCGAGCACGTCGGGCCGGTTGGTGGCCGCGATGAGAATCACTCCCTCGTTGGATTCGAAACCATCCATTTCGACGAGCAACTGGTTGAGAGTCTGCTCGCGTTCGTCGTGGCCTCCGCCGAGTCCGGCGCCGCGATGACGGCCAACGGCGTCGATTTCGTCGATGAAAATGATGCACGGAGCGTTTTTCTTGCCCTGCATGAAAAGGTCGCGGACACGCGACGCGCCGACGCCGACGAACATCTCCACGAAATCGGAACCGCTGATGCTGAAGAAGGGAACGCCTGCTTCCCCGGCAATCGCCCTGGCGAGAAGAGTCTTTCCGGTGCCGGGAGCTCCGACCAGGAGCACGCCTTTGGGAATCCTCCCGCCGAGCTTGGTGAATTTCTTCGGATCCCGCAGGAATTCGACGATTTCCTGCAGTTCTTCCTTCGCTTCGTCGACGCCCGCGACGTCATTGAAGAGAATCTTCTTCGAGGTCTCGTTCAGCAGTCGCGCGCGGCTCTTCCCGAAGCTCATCGCCTTGCCTCCGCCCATCTGCATCTGGCGCATGAAGAAGATCCAGACGCCAATGAGGAGGAGCATGGGAAACCAGCTGATGAGGATGGTCATGTACCATGGGTTGTCCTCCTCGGGCTTCGCCACGATGTCCACGTTGTGCTCGCGAAGGATGCGGATCATGTCCGAATCCCGGGGCATGAAGGTCTTGAAGGCTTTGCCGTCGGTGTAGGTGCCGAGGATATGATCGCCCTGGATGGTCACCTGGGCGACTTCCCCCTTTTGTACGGAAGTCAGGAACTGGCTGTACGTGGCCTCCATGTTCGACCGCGGGGGCTGGCGAAACATGTTGAAGAGAAGGATGACCATAAGGCTGATCACCAGCCAGAGTGCAAGATTCTTGTAAAACGGGTTCAAGAGAAAAGCC
>JAJFUA010000312.1 GCA_021372635.1 Desulfobacteraceae bacterium
AACCATTGTAAGACTGAAGTAGTTCATAAAAACAGACTTTAAAAGGGGGCTAACATGAAGAAGATTGCAGCATGGGTTATGATTCTTGCATTTGTTACCGTTGCCGCAGGTTGCGCGGGTTGGAAGCAGGACAAGTCGAACGACGGTACCAAGAAGGGTGTCCATCCCACCCAAAGAAGCTGATTTCTCTTGATCTAGATAGATATTTCCGGATTAGGCCGCTATAGATGCCCCTCGGGTAATTACTTCCTGAGGGGCTGGGGCCATCCATGCGATTGTCGTTCCCCGGTTTGCCTTTTCGGGCAGCCAAATGAGATGGCGGGGTTTGTTCGGCCGCCGGTTTCCTTCTTCTTTCATGTTCGTGTCCTCCCCGCTAGCCGTTTTAATAGCGTTTCAAGGGCTTTCCCGCCCTTTAGCGTGGGAAATCCTTCCTCTTTCAATGGTCCCAGGTTCGTTTCCGTCCCTTTTTCCCCAGGTTCATTCATCTTTTCGATGGCGTAGATATGTCCATTGCGTTCGAACCACCGCTCCCGCTTCTCTTACGGCGCCTCAGCGCCCGGAATGGCGGTTTCGGGGACTCCTGCCGATTTCGCCGTTCACGACTCCGCCGATGAGAATCATGAGGCTGATGAGATAGAGCCAGGTCATGAGGATGATTACGGCGCCGAGCGAACCGTAGAGGCGATTGAAGTTGGCGAAGTTCTGAAGGTAATAGCTGAACGCCCGGGAGACGCCGAACCAGCCGAGCATGGCGACGGCGGCTCCGGGCAGGATCGGCCTCCGGAAGCCGTTGTGATTGGGGGCGAAGGCGTAGATGAGCGAAAAACCGGTGATCATGGCCAGGGTGATGATGCCGAAACGGGAAAGTTCCAGGAGGAGCGTGATGCTGTCGCTCCAGCCGGTGTGTTTGATGAGAAAATTGCTGATGACGGGCCCGATGACCAGCAGCATGAAGCCAAGCAGATAGACGATGAGAAGCGTGGCGGTGAGGAGGACGGCAATGCCCCTGGCCTTCCAGTAAGGGCGGGTTTCCTCGACTTCGTACACCTCGTTGAGTGCCCGGATGAGTCCCATGACGGCGCGCGAGGCGGCCCAAAGGGCGAGGAGGAACGTGCCTGCCGCAAACGTGATGCTGGCTCCTGCGAAAACGTTCGTGACCGTCGGTTCGGCCAGGTCGTAAACCGCCTTCGGAAGCACCCGGCGCATGAGGGTAATCACGCCGGACTGGCGTGCCCGGGGTATCGTGCTTGCCGTGGCGACAATGGAGATCAGGAAGGGAAAGAGCGAATACATAAACCAGAAACCGGCTTCCGCGGCAAGATGCGTGCACCGGACCCTTTTGAATTTATCCCACATGTTCGCGATCATAAGGCAGCTCGGCTGTTTGGGGGTGCGGGGGCCGACTGCCGTGCCCCCGGCGATGCGATTCGATCCATGATTATATACTCGGCCCGCAACAGTCAATACGGTCTTCGTGCAGGGCGGCCATTTCCGCATCCGGCCCTTCCAGCGGAGAGTGTCATGCCTGGTCCGACGCTCCCGCCTCACCCAATTCCTCCGGAGAATCCCGATCCTCCGGTTCCGCCTGTTGAGCAGGCTTTGACTTCCCTCCCTCGGCCGTTCCCACCCGGCCGGTTGCCTTGACTTTTCCGGTCCTGTCCTTAGATTCGATACTGTCATTTCGAGCCCTGGCATGGTTTTTCCCAGCATCCGCCAGGGCGTGCGGATTCCCGAAATCCCCTGCATCTTTCATCGGAGGAGAATGCATGAACCCAATGCCGCTGCAGGCCTCCAGCGCCCTGTCTCCCTGGGAGCCCGGAATCCTGAGCCTGACCCTGTACGCGATCATCGTGTTCGTTCTTGCGGCGGCGGTCCTGTTCCTCACCGGTTGGCTCGGCTCGAGGAACCGGACCCCCGCGAAGGCGATGCCCTATGAGAGCGGATGCATTCCGACCCCTTGGGACAATGTTCATTACTGGGTTCAGTTCTACCTCGTCGCCACCTTTTTCCTCATTTTCGACGTCGAGGCGGCATACATCTTTTCATGGGCCGTGGCCTTTGAGCGGCTTGGATGGCTGGGCTGGCTCCGGATGACCTTCTTCATCCTCGTGCTGCTCGTCAGCCTGTTCTATGTCTGGACCAAGGGAGGGCTCGAGTGGGGACCGTCGACCCGCATCAGGTAGGCCATCCCGAAAGCAGGATCCAGAGTGCGATGGACACCATCATCAACTGGTCCCATAAAAACAGCCTCTGGCCCCTGTTCTTCGGTTTGTCGTGCTGTTTCATCGAGGAGGCCGCGGTCTTCACGGCTCGCTACGATCTTGCCCGCTTCGGCGCGGAAGTCCTCCGGGGTTCCCCCCGCCAGGCGGATCTTCTCATCATCTCCGGAACGGTGTTCAAGAAAACCGCCCCGTGGGTTCTCAGGCTTTACGAACAGATGGCCGAGCCGAAATGGGTGGTTTCCATGGGATCGTGCTCCAACAGCGGCGGGATGTACGACGTATACAGCGTGGTGCAGGGCGTGGACCAGATCCTGCCCGTGGACGTTTACGTCCCGGGGTGCCCGCCGAGGCCGGAGGCGCTCATCCAGGGCCTCATTCTCCTGCAACAGAAGATCGCCGCCAGGGAAAAACCCGCCGGTCCCGTTTTTCACCTGGGAAGCGGCACCCAGGGGACCACGGCGCCCGTTCTCGTCGATGGCCTGACCAAGACGAGGGATACACGCGGACCCGGTTACGAGGGGGTCCCCCCGCGTGGCACGTCCATCGTCCCGCCCCGGTTCTGGGGGAACCGTGCCGACGTGATGTGGACCCCGCCCGCCCGGAGCATCGAGTTGAGTGAGCGGGACCGGTCGCTTTCCGAGGTCATGCGGGAACGCTTCGGGGATTCCGTCAGGCAGACGCCGGGCACCTCCGACATGCTTTCCTTCGAGGTCGACCGGGAACGCATCCGGGACGTGCTTCGCTTCCTGAAGACGGAAGCTTCGCCGCGGTTTCAGCGCCTCGACGACCTGACCGCCTTGGACGAATCCGCGCGCCGCGACCGGTCTCCCTCGGGCGAATGGGCGCAGAGCGCCGCGGAAGGGTGCCCGGATTCGGGCGGAACGAACCAGCTCGAACACTGGGGACGTCCCTGTCCTGATTTCACGCTGGTCTACCAGTTGCTGTCCTTCGATGCGGCGAGCCGGGTGCGCCTCAAGGTGGGACTCAACGGCTCGCGCCCCGCGGCGGACACCATTTCGGACCTCTGGCCCAACGCCAACTGGTACGAGCGCGAAGTGTACGACATGTTCGGCATCGGCTTCGAAGGCCATCCCGACCTGCGCCGGATCCTCATGCCCCCGGATTGGACGGGGCACCCGCTGCTGAAGAGCTATCCGTACCGGGCGACGTCCATGCCGCCCTATACTGTCGAAGACGCCTCAAGGCACTCCGAACTGGACGGCAGGCACTTCGTCAGGGGGGGCGACCGCGAGGACGTGCTGGTTTTGAACTACGGCCCCCACCACCTGGGAACCCACGGTGTCATGCGGTTCATCCTTGCCCTTCGCGGAGAGGAAATCCTGGACGTGGGCATGGACATCGGCTACCACCACCGCGCCGTGGAGAAGATGGGCGAGCGGCAGTCGTGGCACCAGTTCATCCCCTATACGGACCGCGTGGACTATATGGGCGGGGTGATGAACAACCTGAGCTACCTTTCGGCGGTGGAAACCCTTGCCGGCATCGAGGTGCCCGACCGGGCGCAGTTCATCCGGGTCATGCTCGCTGAGTTCTTCAGGCTGAACAATCATCTGATCTGGTTCGGCACCTTTGCCCACGACGTCGGCATGATGACCGCGAATTTCTACACGTTTCGGGAACGCGAGCAGATCATGGACATCGTCGAGTTGATCACCGGCGGCCGCCTGCATCCCGCGTGGTTCCGGATCGGCGGCGTGGCCCAGGATCTTCCCGAAGGCTGGAAGGAGCAGGTGGACGCCTTCCTGAAGGTCTTTCCCTTGCGCCTGAAGGAATACGAGCAACTCATCAGCGGGAACCCCATCTTCAGGGCACGCACCAGGGGAGTGGGCCTCATGACCCTCGACGACGCCATGGAATGGGGCGTTACGGGCCCGGCGCTCAGGGCCTGCGGCATCGACTGGGACCTGAGGAAAAAAATGCCGTACGCCGCCTACGACGCCTTCGACTTCGAAATCCCCAACTTTCCCGAAGGAGACTGCTACGCGCGATTCCTGGTGCATGTGGAAGAAATGCGCCAGAGTCACAGGATCATCTCCCAGGCGGCCGCCCGGATGCCCCCCGGCCGCTATATTACGGACGACTGCCGTTACACGCTTCCCCGGAAGGAAGAAACGCTCAACCATATCGAGAGCCTCATCCATCATTTCGTCAACGTGACCCGCGGGCCGAAGATGTCCAAAGGGGAGGCCTATGCCGCGACGGAACTGCCGCGGGGCGAGCAGGGCTACTACGTGGTGAGCGACGGCCTCGACATGGCCTACCGGATGCGGATACGGGCGCCCGATTTCGCCAATCTGCAGACGGTGCCGCTCATGGCCGTCGGCAGGAGCGTCGCCGACTTCGCGGCCATCATCGGATCCCTGGACTACATTATGCCGGACACCGACCGTTAGGATGCATTCCCGAAATGATACCGGAACCGCTGAGAGAGAAACTCGCCGACAGGATCGCCCGGGCCGAGGACGCGCGGGAGCAGGCCGTGGACGTCATGTTCGAAATCCAGAACCACTACGGGTACATGACCGACGAGGCGATGCGCGAGGCTTCCGCCCTGCTGGGCATGACGACCCTGGAGCTGGAGGAGCTGGCCACGTTCTACGATCACATCTATCGAAGCCCGGTCGGCAGGTACGTGATTCGCGTGTGTGACAGCACCATCTGCTGGATGGAGGGCCACGAGAGGGTGGTCGATTACATCTCGTCCCTCCTGGGCATCCGGATGGGAGGCACCAGCGCGGACGGACTGTTCACACTGCTGCCCGTGGTCTGCATCGGCTATTGCGACCGGTCCCCGGCCATGACGGTCAACGAGAGGGTTTACGGGCGGCTGACTCCGGAGCGGATCGATGAAATCCTCCGGCAGCTTAGGGACGAGGCGCTGTTTCCCCAATCCGAATAGGAACGGCAGGCATGTCAGAACTGGTGCTTTTTCAGAACCGCAAACCCGACCGCATCGCGACCTTCGACGAATACCGGGCGAGCGGAGGCTATCGGGCACTGGAGGATACCATCGGGAAAGTGTCCCCCAAAGAGGTGATCCGGATTGTGGGCGAAGCGGGCCTCAGGGGCCGGGGCGGCGCGGGCTTCCCGGCGGGGAAGAAGTGGGCTTCGGTCCCGGACGCCGCCGCCTTTCCCCGCTATCTGGCCGCAAACGCCGATGAAATGGAGCCGGGCACCTTCAAGGACCGCATGCTGATTCACGCCGATCCACACATGATCATCGAAGGGATGACCCTGGCCGGGTATGCGTTTTCGGGTTCGAAGGCTTTCCTGTTCGTGCGCCCGTCCTACGGGCGCGCCGCGGAGATCCTGGAGCGGGAGGTGGAGGTGGCCAGGCGGGCGGGCCTGCTCGGAAAAAACATCCTGGGAACCGGCTTCTCCTTCGACATCCACGTGCATCGAAGCGGCGGGCGGTACATCTGTGGAGAGGCTTCGGCGCTTCTGAACGCCATCATGGGAAGACGGCCCAACCCCAAGAGACCCCCTCCGTATCCGACCGTCAGGGGACTCTGGGACCGGCCCACGGTCGTCAATAACGTGGAAACCCTGGCCAACGTTCCCCATATCCTCAGGCTCGGTCCCGAGTGGTACAAGGGGCTGTCAGGAAGCCCGGCGAGCGCCGGAACGAAGCTTTTCTGCGTCAGCGGTAAGGTGGTCCGGCCGGGTTGCTTCGAGCTGCCCATGGGAACGCGCCTGGGGGAGATCATCGAGGAACACGCGGGCGGCATGCTCCCCGGGTGCGAGTTCAAAACCTGCTTGCCCGGCGGCGCATCCACCGGCTTTATCACCAGGGACTTCTACGATGTCGCGATGGATTTCGAGAGCATGTCGAAAGCGGGGCAGAGGCTGGGCACCGGGGCGATCATCGTGTTCGACCACAAGACGTGCCTCGTCGCCGCCACGCTGAACCTGCTCCGGTTCTTCGCGCGCGAATCCTGCGGCTGGTGCACCCCGTGCCGGGAAGGACTCCCGTACCTGCGCGACCTGTTCGAACTGATCGAGCGGGGGGAGGGGAAGGAGGAGTTCATCCCGAGGATCAGGGAGCTGTGCAGGTTTACGTGGAATTCCTACTGCGCCCTGGCCCCCGGCGCGGTCACGCCGGTCGAGAGCCTGCTCAGGTATTTCGAAGACGAAGTGCGGGAGCATATCGTCCGGAAGAAGTGCCCGTATTCCTAGAAACCGTGCGGTGAAGAAGAGAAGGCCATGCCCAGACTGGTCATAGACGATCGGGAAATCGAGGTCCCCGCCGGGACGAAGGTCATCGAGGCGGCGGAGCGCCTGGGAATCATGATCCCGCGGTTCTGCTATCACGAGGCCATGGGAGCGGTGGGCGCCTGCCGCATGTGCGCCGTGAAATTCCTGCAGGGGCCGTTCAAGGGGGTCCAGATGAGCTGCATGATCGATGCGCAGGACGGCATGGTCGTTTCTACGACGGACGAGGAGGCCGTGGCGTTCCGCAGGCAGGTGATCGAGTGGCTCATGCTGAATCATCCCCACGATTGCCCGGTCTGCGACGAAGGCGGCCAGTGCCTGCTCCAGGACGAAACGGTCTCGAGCGGCCATGGGAGCCGGCGCTACTTCGGAAAGAAGCGGACGTACCGGGACCAGTACCTGGGCATCTACATCGCCCACGAGATGAACCGCTGCATCCACTGTTACCGCTGCGCGCGCTTCTACCAGGATTTTGCGGGATACCGGGACCTCGGCGCCATGCAGATTTCCAATCGCGTGTATTTCGGCCGCTTCGAGGACGGGCAGCTCGAAAGCCCCTTCCAGGGCAATCTTGTCGATCTCTGCCCCACGGGGGTCTACACCGACAAACCCTCCCGCTACAGGGTGCGGCGCTGGGACCTGCAGCGGGCACCTTCCCTGTGCATACACTGCTCCCTGGGATGCAACACGGTGGCCAACGCCCATTACAGGGCGGTACTTCGCGTGGAGGGCCGCCTCAATGCCGCTGTGAACGGCCATTTTATCTGCGATCGCGGCAGGTACGGCTTCGCCTACGCGAACGGCGGTCCGGATCACGGGCAGAGGCCCCGGGAACCCCGAAGCGACGCGAAGAACGTAAGCTGGGGCGCCGCCGCGCGCGCGGCTGCGGAAAGGCTTTCCCGGGTTGCCGAAGAGTACGGTCCGGGTGTCGTCGGTACTGTGGGCTCCACGCGGAGCAGCCTGGAAACGCTCTGCGCCCTCAGGCGCCTCAGCAGACTCCAGGGCTGGCAGGAGCCTTCCTGGTTCGAGACGCGGGCCGCGGCCGAAAAGTCGGGGGCTGTCGTGACGAAGGGGAACGGAAGGAACGTCCTGTCCCTGGACGGTCTGCGGAAGGCCGACTTCGTGCTCGCGGTGGGGGTGGACCCCATCAATGAAGCGCCCATGCTGGCGTACTTCATGCGGCAGGCTTTCCGGAACGATGCTCCCGTTGTCGTCATCGACCCTCGGCCCGTATCCCTTCCCATGGTATTCGAACATATCGCTGCCTCGCCGCAGGATTTCGAAGCCTGCCTCGGGGCGATCGTCAGGGGGGCCGTTGGCCGGGCCGATGCCGAAAAACTGGGGCCGCAGGCGCTGGACTTCTACGATGCCCTTCCGAAGGAGTATGCCCCGGACCCGGGGATGGGGAACCGGGTGCAGGAAACGGCCCGTAAGCTTCTGGCGAGCCGCAGTCCCGCGATCGTCTGCGGTACGGACGTGGTTCGGCGGACGACGCCGGCCTTCGCGGCGGATGCGGCCGTGCTGCTCGCGGGAACGAGGCCGGATTCCGGCTTCTTCGCCCTGCTTCCGGGCGCCGACGCCTACGGCGCGGCGCTCTTGAACGGCGCCGGTGGACGTTCGCTGGAAGACGTTCTCGAAGGAATCGAAAGCGGGACGACCCGTGCCCTCCTGGTGGTGGAAAGCGATCCCTTCCGGTCTTTTCCCGACCGGTCCAGGTGGGAGAAGGCCGTCGAAAAGCTCCGGGACTTCATCGTGCTGGATTACCTGCCTTCCGAGACGGCGCGGCGGGCCGACGTGTTCCTGCCCACCGCGACTTTATTCGAAGCGGGGGGAACCTACGTCAACCGGGAAGGCCGCGTGCAGTACGCGTCGCCGGTGCATCACGGGGGGATTCCCCTCTGGGGGAGCGGGCAGCCCCCGCGCGCGTTCCGGGACCGCATTCCCGGCGGGGAACACAAGGCCGCCTGGCAGGCGCTCGCGGACATTGCCGCGGCCCTGTGCCCGAAGGGAGAGGACCTGCCCGTCGAAGCCCCCTGGCGGCTGATGGCGGAAGAACACGAACTGTTACGGATTTTTCGGGAGGACAACTATCCCCTGAACGGCCTGCGGATCGCCGCAGGAGAACCCCCCCCGGGGCTCTTTGCCGCACGGCCGTTTTCCCCTCAGAAGCGGCAACCGTCGGGGAAAACGGTCGAATTGTTCACGGTAGAGTGGCTGTACGGCACGGAGGAGCTTTCGAGCTATTCCGATATCGTGCAGCCGCTGGTGAAGGACCCGTGCCTTGTCTTGAATGCGGCGGATGCCGAAGGAGCGGGCCTTGCGGACGGTGAGGCCGTTCGGGTGCCCCTGGAGGAAGGTTTCCTGGAACTCGTGCTGTGCGTATCGCCGGACGCTGCTCCCGGGACGGCTTTTCTGCCCCGACACCGGCGGCTCGACTGGCAGAGGCTGAAACGGGTTTCCCCAACGATTTCCCTGGACCGGATCGAGAAGATCTAGTGCGCCGGCGGCGGGAATGAGAGCAGACGTCATGTTGTGGATGGCAGGGTTTATCGTGCTGTTGATGAAAATCGGGGTGGCCCTGGGAGCCCTGCTCCTGATGGCTGCCTACTTGGTGCTCCTGGAGAGGAAGCTCCTGGCGCGTTTTCAGATCCGGTACGGGCCGAACCGGGTGGGACGTTTCGGACTGCTGCAGCCTCTCGCCGACGGGCTCAAGGTCCTCCTGAAGGAAGACACGATTCCCGCCGGGGCCGACCGGAGCATCTTCCTGTTCGCCCCGTCGCTGATCATGGTCGTGTCGCTCCTCCTCTTCGCGGTCGTTCCGTTCGGGGCCGACCTGACGTTCATGGGGCAGCGGGTCCCCCTGGTCGTAACCGACCTCAACGTCGGTCTTCTCTACGTCGTCGCCCTCTCTTCCCTTTCCATCTACGGCATCGCCCTGGGAGGATGGGCTTCCAACTCCAAGTACAGCCTTCTTGGGGCCATGCGCGGCGGAGCGCAGTTGATCAGCTATGAACTCGCGCTTTCCCTCTCCCTCGTCCCCGTGGTTCTCCTGGCCCGGTCCCTCAGCCTCGTGGATATCGTCGAAGCGCAGGCCCGATGTCCTTTTATCCTGCTGCAGCCCGTGTCTTTCGTCCTCTTCT
Source organism: Desulfobacteraceae bacterium (assembly GCA_021372635.1). Lineage (GTDB taxonomy): Bacteria > Desulfobacterota > Syntrophobacteria > Syntrophobacterales > Syntrophobacteraceae > JAJFUA01. The sequence continues at coordinate 9,596 of JAJFUA010000312.1, forward strand.
TCATCGGCTCCATGGCCGAATCCAGCCGCCTGCCCTTCGACCTGCCGGAGGCCGAAAACGAACTCATCGCAGGCTATCATACCGAGTACAGCGGAATGCGCTTCGCCCTGTATTTCGTCGGCGAATACCTCACCATGCTGGTGGTGGGAGCGCTCACCGCCGTCTTCTTCCTCGGCGGATGGCGGGGGCCGCTGCTGCCTCCCGTGGTCTGGTTCCTGCTGAAAATGATGGTCGTGCCTTTTCTGTGGATCTGGACCCGGGCGACCCTGCCCCGTCTGCGCTACGACCAGTTGATGCACTTGGGGTGGAAGATCCTGCTGCCCGTGTCGCTGCTGAACATCGTCGTGACCGCGGGCGTGATCCTGCTGTCGGGAGCGTGGAAATGAAAGGCAAGCTTTTCGAAGGCCTAAGGGTTTTTTCCGGTGTGGTCGCCGGCCTCGCCGATTCCTACCTGGTGACCCTGAAGCACCTGTTCCGAAAGCCGATTACCGAGCAGTACCCGGAGTACAGGCGTCCGAGGCCGGAGCGGTCGCGGGCCCGGATCGTGCTCACGAGGGACCCGACGGGGGATGAGCGCTGTGTGGCGTGCTATCTCTGCTCGGCGGTCTGCCCGACCGACTGCATTTCCATCGAAGCCGCCGAGCGCGAGGACGGGAGGCGTTATCCCGCGTGGTTCCGGATCAACTTCGCCCGGTGCATTTACTGCGGGCTGTGCGAGGAGGCCTGTCCCACGCTGGCCATACAGCTCACGCCCGATTTCGAGTTTTCCAAGTACCACGTCCTGGATTTCGTTTACGAGAAGAAGGACCTCCTGATCGACAACGGGGGCAAGAACGATGCCTACAACTATTATCGGCATGCGGGCGTGAAGGAAGGGGGGCCGAAAGGCACCCATCTGAACGAGGAGGACCCCGTCGATGTGACGGGAAACATGCCCTGACCATGCCCGTGCCGCTGCGGGCATTCGGGCGGGAGTGGATATGAATTTCCTGTTCAGCCTCATCTTTTATCTCCTGGCGCTGATCGTGGCGGGTTCCACTGCCATGGCCGTAACGCGCCGCAACGAGGTCCACGCCGTGGTCTACCTCGTCGCCTCCTTTTTCGGGACCGCTCTTCTCTTCTACCTGCTCGGCGCCCCTCTGCTGGCCGCGCTGGAAGTGATCATCTACGCGGGGGCGATCATGGTCCTGTTCCTCTTCATCGTGATGACCCGGAAGGCGGAGAAGCCGGTGGCCGTGCGTTTGCCTCTCCGGCAATGGGGGATCGCGATCACATTCGGGGGGATTTGCCTCCTGGGGATGGCCGTGCTGATCTTCGCCGGGGCCACGGGAGGCAAGCTGGCTCCCGCCATGGCGTCGCCGACGGACTTCGGGCGGTTTCTCTTCGAATACTACTGGCTCCCGGTGGAACTCGTGAGCTTTCTGCTCTTTGTCGGCCTGGTGGGCGCCCTCTACCTGGGAAGGCGCGGGAGTAGCGCGCCTCGAACCGAACGGGAAAAGGAGACGGCATGATCGTATCGCATGGCCAGGTACTCCTGCTCGCGGGGGTCGTTTTCCTGCTGGGGGCCGCCTGTGCCGCCTCGCGCCGCAATCTCATCATGATCCTCATCGGAGTGGAAATCATGCTGAACGCGGCGGGCATCGCGCTGGTGGGGGCTTCGCTCCGCTGGAACGCGCTCGACGGCCAGGCTTTCGTCATTTTCATCATGGGATTCGCCGCGGCGGAGGTCTCCATCGGACTGGCGCTGATCGTCTATTCGCAGCGGCGAACCGGTTCGGTCGATGCCGACGCTTACGACAGCATGAAAGGATAGGCGTGAAGATTCTCCTTGCCGTCCTCCTCGCCGCCCCTCTGCTGGGCGGGGTGTTCCACGCGCTCCTGGGACGACGCGCGGCCAGGAAAACCGTGGAAACCGTCGCCTGCGCGGTCATCCTCGTTTCTTTCCTGTCCGCCGCCGCGGCCATGGCCCTTGCGCCGCGGACCGGCGTCAAGGTCACGCTGCTGCACTGGTTCACCGTCGACGATTTTTCGGCCGCCATGGACGTCTTCTACGATCCGCTGGCCGCCGTCATGGCCCTCATGGTGACTTTCGTCTCGGGGCTCATCCACGTCTATTCCGTCGCCTACATGCGGGACGAGGAGGATTACGCGCGCTATTTCTGCTACCTTAACCTGTTCGTCTTTTCGATGCTGACCATCGTGCTCGCGGACAACCTGGTGTTCCTGTTCCTGGGATGGGAAGGGGTCGGCTTCTGTTCCTACGCGCTCATCGGTTTCTGGTACCGCGACGTGGTGAACGCGGCGGCGGGGAGGAAGGCCTTTATCCTGACCCGGATCGGAGACGTGGCTTTCGGCATCGCCATCGGTCTGTGCTTCTCCGTTTTCGGAGGGGTTTCCCTGTCCGCCGTCAACGCGAACGCCGCGACGGTCCCGGCCGGTGTCGCGACCCTGCTGGGTCTGCTGCTGCTCTGGTCCGCGGTCGGCAAATCCGCTCAGTTG
>JAJFUA010000053.1 GCA_021372635.1 Desulfobacteraceae bacterium
TCCCGCAACGCCCGGCCTGCCGCTGTGGACCCTGGCGGCAAACACGTAGGCCTTCTCGATGAGCGAGGTGTTCGCCCCAGGATAGTAGCCCAGCACCTGGTCGACAATCTCAAAGAAACGCATCGTTTGTTCCCCACTCGCGCCCGTGTCCGGGGCCTGCGATCAGTCCGACAGCGATTCTCCCGTCATCCGTTCCACTTCCGCCAGGAGCCGCGGCAACAGTTCGGATTCCCCGAAGGACGCCACGCGCTCGCCCTTTTTGAAGAGAATCCCCTTCCCCCGCCCCCCGGCGATCCCCACATCCGCTTCCCGGGCCTCGCCGGGACCGTTCACCACGCAGCCCATGATCGCGACCTTCAGCGGGGTCCGCACCTTCCGGAACAGCCGTTCGGCCTTTTCCACCATCGGGATCAGATCGATTTCGGTGCGCCCGCAGGTCGGGCAGCTGATGAGTTCCACGCCGCGCTCCCGGAGCTTCAGCGACCTCAGGATGCCGTATGCGACGGGGATCTCCTCCTCCGGGTCGGCCGTGAGGGATACCCGGAGCGTATCGCCGATGCCCTCGAAAAGCAGGATTCCGATCCCGAGCGCCGACTTCACGGCCCCGTCGATGCGTGTTCCCGCCTCGGTCACCCCCAGGTGCAGGGGATATTCCGTCCGGGTGGACAGCAGCCTGTACGACGCGATCGTATTCAGAACGTCGGAAGATTTCAGGGAAATCTTGATGAGATCGAAACCGTGATCCTCCAGGAGCCTCACGTGGCGCAGGGCGCTTTCCACCATTGCCTCGGGGGTGGGACGTCCGAAGCGGGCCAGGAGGTCCTTTTCGAGCGAACCGCTGTTGACCCCGATGCGGATGGGGATTTTTCGCTCCCCGGCGGCGGCCGCCACCTGCTTCACCTTGTCCGGACCGCCGATGTTTCCGGGGTTGAGCCGCAGTCCGTCGACTCCGGCCCGGAGCGCTCCCAGGGCCAGGCGGTAATCGAAGTGGATGTCCGCGATGAGCGGAATGCCTATGGCCTTCTTGATGAGCGGCAGTTGTTCGACCGCTTCTTCATCGGGGACGGCGACGCGAACGATTTCGCACCCGGCCTCTTCCAGCCGTGAGATCTGGGCCGCCGTGGCACGCCAGTCCCGCGTATCCGTGTTGGTCATGGACTGGACGGCGACGGGCGCCCCTCCGCCGATGGGCACGTTTCCGATGTATATACGCCGAGTGATGCGCTTCTGCGCGATTGGACCCACTTTCCGCTCCTGTCTAAAGAAATTTCAAAGGGAAAAGCAAACCGCGCCCCGCAAGGGAGGCAGACGTTTTTCTTCCCCGTCGGACTTCATTGGTTCGCCTTGTGAGACGCCAACTCAAAACGTATTCAAGTTTAACGCATATCCGGTCCGTCTTGAAGCGTGAGCCGCCTTCCGACAGGAAAAACCTCTCTGCGCGTTCCGACAAAAGTCTCTTTATTGATGTTCGCCTTCGTAGTAATTAGAGAGGTGAAGAGAAACAAGACAGGCGGCAACCGGAATTCTCCCGTATCTTTTCCCGAGCAGAGTATCCGACAATGTCGAAGATTCAAATCCTTTTCTGTGCGTCCGAGGTTTCTCCCTACGCCAAAACGGGCGGGCTGGCCGATGTCGCGGGGGCGCTTCCCGAGGCGCTCCGCAAGCTGGGCTGCGACGTCCGCATCTTCATGCCCCTCTACCGCTCCGCCCGCGAAAAGCTCAAGGCGCTGAAGCCCCTGGCCGAAGACAGCCCGATCCCCATCGGAATACACGATTACCACGTGCATATCCTGAGAACGCTGACGCCGGCCGGAATCCCCCTCTATCTCCTGGAAAAGGACGAATTCTTCGACCGGTCGCATCTTTACGGCACGCCGGCGCACGGGGATTACGAAGACAACGCGGAGCGGTTCATCGCGTTCTCACGGGCGGTGCATACCCTTTGCGTCCGGCTGCACTGGTACCCTTCCATCTTCCACCTGCACGACTGGCAGACAGCCCTGGTCGCGGCATATCACCGGCTCAACTGGCGCTACGACCCCAATTTCATCCACTCCGGGACGGTTTTCACCATACACAACCTGGCCTACCAGGGTGTCTTCCCCGCAGACTATTTCAGCCTCACCCAGTTGCCCCCCGACGTTTTCTCCTTCCGGGGCATGGAGTTCTGGGGGCAGTGCAATTTCCTCAAGGCCGGCCTCGTCTACAGCGACATGCTCACCACGGTGAGCCCCCGCTACAGCCAGGAGATACAGGCTTCGGAATTCGGCTGCGGCATGGACGGACTGCTCCGGGACCGCCACAACAGCCTGGTGGGCATCCTGAACGGGATCGACTGCGAGGAATGGAACACCGAAGCCGATCCGTACCTTCCGGCCCGCTATAGCATGGACGACCTGGAAGGAAAGCGCGCCTGCAAGGAAGTCCTGCTTTCCGACCTCGGCTTTCCCGAAGGAAGCCGCCGGAAGCCCCTGCTCGGAATGATCAGCCGCATGGCCGCCCAAAAGGGATTCGACCTGATGGGAGAGATCCTCGACAACCTCATGGACCTGCCGGTATCGCTGGTCATCCTGGGAACAGGCGACGCCGCCATCGAAAAGTCTCTCAAGGAAATGGAATCTTCGTTTCCCGACCGCCTGAGAATCCTCACCGCCTTCGACGAGGCGCTCGCCCACCGGATCGAAGCCGGCGCGGACATCTTCCTCATGCCTTCCCGGTACGAACCGTGCGGCCTGAACCAGATGTACAGCCTGCGCTACGGCACCGTTCCCGTCGTGCACGCCACGGGCGGGCTGGAGGATTCCGTGGTGGACGCCGTCCAAAACCCGGACACCGGCACGGGATTCAAGTTCGCCGATTACGAACCTTTCGCCTTTCTGGGTTCGATCCAGGCCGCCCTGGACCTTTATCGGAATCGGGACAAATGGCGGGAAATCCAAAGAAGGGGAATGGGACAGGATTTTTCCTGGACGCGTTCGGCCGGGCAGTACCTGAACATCTACAAAAACGTCCTCGCCCGAAAGCCTAAAAGACCGTCGCCTATACCTCCTGCCTGAATTCGATCGCTCCTTCGCCCCCGCCCGTAACCTCACCGATGATCGAAGCGTCCTCCACTCCGGCGTCGTGCAGGTCCGCCAGGAGGGACGCGGCGGAATCCCCGGGAATGGAAATGAGCAACCCCCCGGAGGTCTGCGCATCGGAGAGGACGTCCAGGAGAATCGGGTCCACGGATTCGGCGTTGCGCACCCGGCTGGAGCAGTATTTCCGGTTCGCGAAGGTCCCTCCCGGCACCAGCCCCATGGCCGCATAATCGTACACTTCGGGAAGCAGCGGCACGCTCCGGGGATCGATGGAGAGTGTGACCCTGCTCGCCGAGGCCATTTCCAGGCCGTGGCCCAGCAGCCCGAACCCGGTGACGTCGGTGCAGCCGCTTACGGGGTGGCGCTCGTTCACCTCCGCGGCTTTCCGGTTGAGGGTCGCCATCACCTCGACGGCGCGCCTCAGGGCTTTTTCGGAAGCCAGCCCACCTTTCGCAGCGGTCGCCAGGATTCCCGTGCCGAGCGGCTTCGTCAGGATGAGTGCGTCTCCGGCCCTGGCCCCCGCATTCAGCAGCACTCTCCGCGGAGAGACGATTCCCGTGACCGAAAGTCCGTACTTCAACTCCTCGTCGTCGATGCTGTGCCCGCCGGCCAGCGCCGCCCCCGCCTCGTGGACCTTTTCCAGCCCCCCGAGCAGGATTTCTCTCAAGATTTTCCGGTCCATCCGGTTTATAGGAAAGCAGACCAGGTTCATGGCCGTGACCGGCCGCCCCCCCATGGCGTAGACGTCGCTCAGGGCGTTGGCCGCCGCAATTCTTCCAAAATCGTACGGGTCGTCCACGATCGGGGTGAAGAAATCCACCGTCTGGATGAGCGCCAAGTCGTCGCTCAAACGATACACTCCCGCGTCTTCGGACGTTTCGAGTCCGACGATCAGGTTGGGGTCGGTTTCGCGTGGCAACCCCTCGAGAATCTCCGCCAGGTCCCCTGGGCTGATTTTGGATGCTCAGCCGCCCGACCTGGCGCCTTTGGTCAATGCGACCGCCGCCGTCTTCCGCTCATTCGCCATTCCGGTCATCCCCGCTCAAAAGGCCCGTTTCACATGGTCCCGTCCCATAAACTCCGGGGCCATCACTTACTAATAGTGATCCGAAGGAATATCTTCAACTTTTTTCTCCAGCCGCCGGCATGAACCCAACGTTCCGGACGCGTCAGGCGGGCTGCACGAAGATCCTCCCGGCCTCGGCTCACTCTTCCGCCTCGATCCCTCCGTGCCGGGCCTCCCGGGCCAGCCTCTTCAAGGCCGCCAGGTCCTGCCGGGTAAAGTCCGGCCTGCGGCAGGCGAAGAAGGTGTTGTTGTGATAGAGCGGCTCGCCGGCGATATCGAAGGGGGAGACGGCAAGGGCTTCGCGCCACATCGGCGTTCCCGGGACCGGCGAATATTCCGCCAGGTGGGGCTGCGCGCCGGAGCGCCGGACCGTTTCGATCGCCTCCGCCACTTCTCCGGGAGTCTGGCCGGGAAGGCCGCACAACAGGTACACCCCGATGTTCCCGGTCGAAAACCCCGCCTCGTGCAGTCGCTCCACGGCGGCCAGGAACATCTCCGTTTCCACCTTGCCCCCCCAGTCCTTCTGCCTCTCCGGGCGGGTGGTTTCCAGCCCCAGCCGGAGCGTGGTGAACCCGCTGTCGAAAAGCAACCGGCACCATTCGGGGGTGAGCGCCCGGACATGGAGCGCATTGGGCACGTGAAACCGCACGGCCGGACCGTCGCGGCATATCCTCTCGAGAGCAGGCTTCAGCCCCCTGCCGGCATTCAGGAGCAGTGCGTCGTCGTAGAAGGCGAAATCCACGACGCCGCGTTCCTCGTGCCAGTGCTCGATCTCCGCAACGATGGCGTCGGCGCTCTTTTTCCCGTTCACCGGCTGCAGGATGCCCGAAGCGCAGTAGGGGCAGCGGTAGGGACAGCCGATCCCCGTTACCAGAGGCGCGTAGCGCAGGTTGGGCACGAGTTCCAGGGCGGGGCCGGGCGCGGCTTCGAAGGAATCCCAGCAGGGCCGGTTGCGAAAGGCGATCCCCAGGGCGGCTTCCAGCCGGGTGGCCAGTTCCGGGATGCGCAGCGGGACCACTGCGTCGGCGCCGCTCCGCCGCGCGGCATGCTCTCCGCAGAGCCGCGCGTAGATGCCCCCCAGCCAGATGGGAACGCCCGGCCGGAGTTCCCTGAGCTGCGCGATGGCCTCCACGACTCCCGGGTACCAGTAGGTCATGGAGGAAGTCACCAGGATCAGGTCCGGAACGGGGAGGTCAAGGACCCTGCGCCTGAAGCTTTCGGGGTGTATGCCGTAGCGGTGATAGCGGCGGGGCATCCCCGCATAGGCATCCGGCAGCGGAATACGCATCCGGGGGTATTTCCCGAGCCCGAAGTCCCGGCCGACCCCGGAAATCACGTCCGGGTGCCCGTTCGTAAACGGATCGTCGCGGTCCAGGCAGTCCACCAGGGAGACGCCGCAGCCGGCATCCCGGAGCAGAGCGCCCAGGAGAAGCAGTCCCAGGGGCTTGGCCCAGAGGTCGTAAGCGGCGAAGTCCTCGATCCACGGATTCACCAGGAGAATGAAAGGGGCTTTTGACATGGCGCTCGTCTGTGAGGTATGAAATTCATGCGTCGTGCACATCGCACGGCCGTCACGTTATATCTCTTTGCCGTGCGGCGGTCAATTTATCGGGCCGCCCCGGCGGGATTACGCATCGTTTCATTCATCGGGCGGAGAGAGAATTTGCGAGCGGTAGTCCAGAGGGTTGCGGAAGCTTTCGTGCGGGTGGAAGACCGGGAGGTGGGCAGGATCGGCAGGGGCATCCTGGTCTTTCTCGGCGTCGGTCCCGAAGACGGGAAGGAAGATGTGGCGTATCTCGCGGAAAAGATCGCGCGCCTTCGCATCTTCCCCGATGAAGACGACAAGATGAACCTGTCGCTGGAAGACGTGGGAGGAGGCATACTGGTGGTTTCCCAGTTCACCCTTTACGGCGACTGCCGCAAGGGGAGGCGTCCCTCCTATTCGGGCGCGGCGCCGCCGGAACTCGCCAGGGCGCTCTACGGGGAATTCGTCGGGGAGATGCGCCGATATTGCCGGCAGGTGGCGACGGGAATGTTTCAGGAGACGATGCACGTGTCCCTGGTGAACGACGGGCCCGTAACGCTGCTCCTGGACAGCAGGAAGGCTTTTTGAAAGAGCCGCACCGGCGCACACCCGTCCGGCGGGCGGAAGCCCGGACGGCGGGTGCGGCCCGGTGGGAAGCGGCTAGTCCACCTTGTTGAAATTCTTCTTATTGGCTCCGCAGACGGGGCACTTGTCGGGCGCCTCGTCGGCTACCGTATAGCCGCAAATATCGCAGACATAATAGTCGTGAACCGGGTAGGCGGCAGGGTTTTCCAATGCCTTCCTGTACAGTTCGGCATGAATTTTTTCTACTTCGTTGGCATATTTGAAACTGATCTCCGCGGACTTCTGGGCCTCTTCCTTCGCCTCTTCGATCATCTGCGGGTACATCTTGGTGAACTCGTGCACCTCGCCGGCAAGGGCCGCCTGGAGGTTATCCGCAGTGGATTTGATCCCGCCGAGCGTACGCAGATGTTTGTGGGCGTGGACCGTTTCTGCGGCGGCCACCGCCCGGAAAAGCCTGGCGATCCCGGGCAGCGATTCGCTCTCCGCCTTGGCGGCCCAGGCCAGGTATTTGCGGTTTGCCTGGGATTCCCCTGCAAAAGCCTCTTTCAGATTCTCCTCCGTTTTCGACATTCCCTTTCTCCCTCTCTGTAATGGTTTGCGACCTGATGTCTCCCTGCGCGCCCGACGCCCGGCACGGGCGATCCGGTTCCCTTCGCCCGATCCCCGCGGCGAATCATGCATGAAAGCGCGGCTTTTCCTGTGAGGCGGCCACTCCCCGGCGGCCCGTCGAAAGCCCCGCCGGCATGAATCCGCATTCCAGGGATAGTTGCCTCTTGTGCTGTGTCCGGAATCGTGCGCCGGACGGTTGAATGGAACTCTTACGTATTTGCAGGGTAAATCTAAGAAACGCCTTCTTCAAAGTCAATCCGTGAGCTTTGAAGCCTGCACCCGTACTTTTTTATTGTTTCGATCCAATCCCTTAGGGTAATGTCGGAT
>JAJFUA010000344.1 GCA_021372635.1 Desulfobacteraceae bacterium
TCAAGACAATGAAAATTACTGGCATTCCGGTTTCACATTCCAGTATATATGCTTGTCGTTTAAAAAGGAGGAGCGGGGGGTTGCCCCGCGGACGAAGGGATTTCGAATGGCTCTGCTGCAAGTGTGCGTGTATCCCGATCCCATATTGAGGCAGAAGTGTCTGCCCGTTGAAAAGGTGGACGGGACGATCGGCAAGTTGATAGATGACATGGCTGAAACCATGTATGAGGCGCCCGGTGTCGGTTTGGCCGCAAACCAAGTCGGATCGCTGCTGCGGATCATCGTTGTGGATGTCCAGAGGCAGGACGACGAGCACGGCCTGATCGTCCTGCTCAATCCCGAAGTGGTTTCCGCGCAGGGGCAGACCACCTGCGAGGAAGGGTGCCTCAGCGTGCCCGATTACTTTTCGAACGTCAAGAGGTTCAGCGAGGTTGTCGTAAAGGGGCTCGGCCGGAACGGGAACCCGGTGGAAATCAATGCGACCGGTTTCCTGGCCGTTGTGCTCCAGCACGAAATCGACCATCTCGAAGGCAGGTTGTTCATCGACCGCATCGGTCCTATCGCAAAGGACATTTTCAAGCGAAGATGGAAGAAGCGGATGAAAGAAGAGGTGGCATGAGCGGGGAATTGCCGAGCCTGGTATTCATGGGTACTCCCGATTTTGCCGTGCCTTCTTTGCAGCGGTTGTGCGCTCACGGGGCCGCCGTTCGACTGGTCGTGACGCAGCCCGATCGCCCGAGCGGCAGGGGCAAGCGGTTGACGCCCCCTCCCGTGAAGCTTGCGGCCGAGGCGCTGGGGCTTGAGGTTTACCAGCCGGAGCGTGTCCGGAGAAGCGAAGTCATCGAGCGGCTCAGGTCCTGCGGGGCCGAATGCGCGGTGGTTGTGGCTTACGGCCAGATCCTTCCCCAGGATCTGCTCGACGCGTTTCCACTCGGCGCCATCAACGTACATGCCTCTCTGCTGCCGGCATACCGGGGGGCCGCTCCCATTCAGCGGGCGATTCTCTCGGGCGAATCCGTGACGGGCGTGACGATCATGCTGCTGGACGCGGGAATGGACACCGGCCCGATTCTCACCCGGCGGGAGGTGCCCATCGAACCGGCGGACGCCTTTGGAGCGGTTCACGACAAACTTGCCGCGGCCGGGTCCGAACTCCTGCTCGAGACGTTGATCGAATGGAAAGCCGGGCGCGTTCGTCCCGTCGCCCAGGGGGAAGCCGGTGTCAGCCTCGCGCCGCCCGTCCGCAAAGAGGAAATGCGCCTGGCGTGGGAAGCCCCCGCGCAGCAGGTGGTGAATGCCATACGGGCCTTCGATCCGTGGCCTGGCGCTTTTTCCATCCTGAACGGCAGGCGTATCAAGTGCTTCAGGGGATCGACCCTGGCCTGGAAGGGCGAGGGGCGCCCGGGAGAGATCGTGGGCAGCACCGAGGAAGGCCTAGTGGTGCTCGCGGGCGACGGCCGCGCGGTGGCTGTCGGAGAGCTTCAACTGGAAGGGGTGAGACGCCTTTCGGCGGGCGAATTCCTGCGGGGCCGGCCCATTGCGCCGGGCTCGGTCCTCGAGTGACAGGGAGAGATAGCGGGACAATGTCCACGGAAAAGGAAAACACCCCGGGTCCGGCCGCTTCAGCCGGAAAACCCGAGAAGAAGATTCTTCTGAGCCTGCTGGCCCTCACGGCGGTTCTCGCGGTCACCGTCCTGACGGTCTTCTATATCGTGCCCTACTATGGCTTCAGCGGCATCCATCCGCGGATGCCTCAGATCATGGGCTGGCTCATGGGGGGACTCGGGGCTGCGGTGGTTTCCCTGCTGGCCCTGGTTGCCGTGGTCGTCATTCTCGGCCATGACGTCCCTCACTCCAGGAAGGTGCGAAGCCTCGGGATCAAGGTCCTGCTTCCCATACTCACCGTTGTCGGAAAGCTGATCGGGCTCCGGAAGGAAGAGATCCAGCACGCTTTCGTCGCGGTCAACAACGAGCTCGTTCTCGCGCACTGCCGGAACGGCGATCCCCCGCGATCCATACTCCTGCTCATGCCGCACTGCCTCCAGGATAAGGACTGCACCGTCAAGATCACCTATCGCGCAGAGAACTGCAAGCGTTGCGGCAAGTGTCCCATCAAGGATTTGCTGGATCTCTCGGGGAAATACGGGGTGAACATGGCTGTTGCCACGGGAGGCACGTTTGCGCGCCGCATCGTGATCGAGACGCGCCCTGACCTGATCATCGCCGTGGCCTGCGAACGGGACCTTACGAGCGGCATCCAGGATACGACGCCTCTTCCCGTCTATGGAATCTTCAACGAACGGCCTTTCGGGCCGTGTGTGAATACGCGGGTGGCCATCGAGCACGTGGAAGCGGTGCTCAGGGATGTCACCGCGAAGAATCGACACTCCCATGGTTAATGCCAGAATGTTGGCTTACCAGATACT
>JAJFUA010000350.1 GCA_021372635.1 Desulfobacteraceae bacterium
CGGCGCGACGAAAATCCACGAAACCATGATCAAGATCCACGAAGCCGATATCAGCCTGCGGCTGCTCTCCAGTGCGCGCAACAAAGCCCTGGATGCCTATCACGAAATCATGCGCATGCAGTTCTGAACCTGAACGGAAACAGCGTCGAGAGAACGGAGGAGAGCCGGACGGGTGCATCCCCGGACCGCCGCTCGCCGTGGATGGCAACCGGCATGAAGGGGCGTCACTGATCTATGAACACGCTGCAAATATATCTCCAACAGCTGAAAGCGATCTTCTCGGGACTTTCCAGAACCCAGAAGATCCTTTACACCGGAGCGACTCTTCTGCTCGCCGGAAGCCTCGCCTATATCCTCTACTTCAGCAACAGGGCCGAATACGTACCCCTCTTTACCGGGCTTTCCCAGTCGGACATGGGGGAAGTGGCCAATTCACTCAAGGCGAAGAAGATCTCCTACCAACTCTCGAGCAACTCCATCGAGGTCCCCAAGGAACAGCTCTACGAAACACGCCTCGCCCTCGCCGCCGAAGGAATCCCCAAGGGATCGGGCATCGGTTTCGAAATTTTCGATCAGCAGAAACTCGGAAGCACCGAATTCGTCCAGAAGGTCAATTATCAGCGCGCGCTGCAAGGGGAACTGGCCCGCACCATCAACGAGATGAACGAGGTCATGGAAAGCAGGGTACACCTCGTCCTTCCCGAGGAGAGCCTCTTCCAGGAAGACCGCAAGCCGCCGAGCGCGGCCGTCGTTCTGAAACTTCGCCCGGGCTCCAAGCTCGGCGACAAGCAGATCCAGGGCATCGTGCACCTGGTCGCCAGCACGGTTCGCGGACTCGAGGAAGACAAAGTATCGATCATGAGCACGGACGGCCAGGTGCTTTACCGAAAGAACGCCGGGGAGCAGGGAGTGCAGATGACCAACCTCCAACTGGAACGCAAGAACCGGATGGAGGAGGACCTGCGCCAGAAACTGCAGAGCCTTCTCGAGCAGGTGCTGGGAAGCAACCGCGTGCTTTCCCGGGTGACGATGGACCTCGACTTCAACCAGGTGCGCATCGCCGAGGAGACGTACGACCCGGACAGCACCGTCATCCGCAGCCAGCAGCGAAGCACCGAGAACACGGACGGGAAGGAAGGCGGAGCCAAGGGCAATCCCGACGTGCCGATCAACGTCGAAAGCAAACTGCTGCAAAGCCAGCCGCAGGGTGAAGGCGGGAAATCCAAGCAGTTCAACCGCCAGCGGGAGGTTGTGAATTACGAGATCAACAAGGTCAGCAAACAGATCGTTCAATCTCCCGGGAATATCAAGAAACTGTCGGTCGCGGTCATGGTCGACGGCCCTTACGATATGAAACCGGACGCGGACGGAAAGATGAAATCGGTCTTCGTCGGCAGAACACCCGCCGAGATCAAATCCCTGGAGGAAGTGGTCAAGCGGACCATCGGCTACAACGAGGCCCGCGGCGACTTGATCACGGTGACCAACATTCCCTTCGCGACCGATTCGGCCGGCGGAGAGATGGTCAAGGCCGAAAACAAGTACTACCAGATTTTCAAGAACTACCAAGCGCTCCTCCTCAAGATCCTGGTCATCGGGTTGATCTTCTTCCTGGTCGTCCGCCCTCTTACGCGCAGGCTCCAGAAGCTGGCCGAGGAGGCGAAGGCGCAGCCCGAGCAACTCCAGGCCCTGCCTGAGGGAAGCGGACAGCAACTCGGACTGCCGGACCCGACGGCTGAAGCGCAAATGCCCCTGAGAAAACGGGCGGCGATCATGGTGCAGCAGGATCCGGTCAGGGCCGCCGAGATTGTGCGCGCATGGCTGAGAGAGGAGTCATAGAAGCATGGGTAAACTGACGGGCGCACAGAAGGCGGCGGTTGCAATGCTCTCCCTGGGCGAAGAGACTTCGGCGCTGATTTTGAAGAACCTCACCACGGAAGAGATCAAGGAGGTGGGGGTGCAGATGTCTCTGATCCAGGGGGTGAAAAAGGAAGTCTCCGACGAACTGCTCCAGGAATTTGCCACGCGGTTCCAATCCGACGAGGACATCCACGTCATTGGAGACCATTTCTTCCGGAACCTGCTTCCGAACGTGCTCAACGGCGATCAGGCCAGCGACGTGATGTCGAAGATCGAACTCGAAAAGCAGAAAGTCCCCTTCAAGCACGTAAAGGAACTCGACGGCCGGCTTCTTGCGAACTTCATCAAAAACGAGCACCCGCAGACCGTGGCGGTGATCCTGGTGCACCTCGGCCATGACAAGGCGAGCCAGGTTCTCGGGTTTCTGCCAGAATCCCTGCAGTTCGAAGTGATCAACAGGGTCGCCCACCTGGAAACGGTTCCCCCCGACCTGATCCGCGACGTGGACGAGGTGCTGGAACAGGAACTCCTCTCGATGGGCAAGGAAAGCCATCAGCTTCTGGGCGGCATCCAGACCGTGGCGGAAATCCTCAACTTCTGCGACCGCCGCACGGGAGACAACATCCTTCAGGCGATGGAGGATTACGATACGGATCTGGCCGAGAAGGTCCGCAAACTCATGTTCGTCTTCGAAGACCTCGTCACCGTCAACGACGCCGGGATTCGCGAACTGCTCAAGGAGGTCCGGAACGAGGAACTCACTCTCGCGCTGAAGACGGCCTCCGACGAACTGAAGGGCAAGATCTTCAAGAGCCTCTCGCAGCGCGCGGCGCAAATGCTCCAGGAAGACCTGGCCATCATGGGTCCTGCACGTCTCAGCGACGTGGAAGCCGCGCAGCAGAGTATCCTGAACATCGCCAGAAGACTCGAGAAGGAAGGGAAGCTCATGCTGGCCGGCAAGGAGGGAGGAGACGCCCTTGTCTAGGATCATCAAGAGCCATGAAGCGACGGAGAGCATCCAGGTTTTCGATTTCCAGTCCATCGAAATGGAAGGGACGTGTTCGTACCTGGAAAATCCGTCGCTGCATCCGTCCTGCACCGCCGAGGCCGAGGATGCCCCGGTGGAGGAGGAACCCGCCCCGGATCCGCTGGCGGAACTCGAAGAGACGATTCGCAACCGGCTGTTTGAAGTCGAGCGAAGGGCCGACGAACTCGAGAAGGAGGCTTACGAGAAGGGGTACGCGCAGGGAGAAAAGGACGGTTCCGAATACGGCCGCAAGAGCATGCAGGTGGTGCAGGAGCACATGGAAGAACTCCTTCACAGCCTGGAAACGCTGCCGCAGCGGGTTTTTTCCGACTACCGGGACTGGATGATCGACACGGTGCTCGCCGTTTCCAGGAAAATCGTCCGGAAAGAGCTGGAAACAAGCCGGGAGGCGCTTCTGCGCATGATGGAAGCCGTTCTCGGCGAAGCAGAGGAGCACCAGGGCATTACCCTGTCCCTCAATCCCAGGGACATCGAGATGATCGAGAGGCATACGGATTTGAAGGACTGGTCCCGGCAGACGGGCCGATCGTTCACCATTAAAGTCGACGAGAACATCGAAAGGGGCGGATGCCGCGTCGAAAGCGACATCCAGATTGTCGACGCCACCCTGGACACTCAGTTCGCTCTGCTGGAAAAGACGTTGCGCGGCGAAGAACCCGCCGGGGATGCAGGCGATGAATGAAGATTACCTGGGCCTGGGCGCGGCGGCCCGGAGGCTCGAACACTGCCCGGAGTTCGAAAAATTCGGGAAGGTGATCCAGCTCACCGGCAATCTGATCGAAGCCGAGGGGGTGAAGTGCGCTCTCGGAGACATTTGCAGGATCACCCCCCCGGACGGCGCCGCCCCCATCTATGCCGAGGTGGTGGGATTTCAGAAAAAGCGGCTGAAGCTGAGTCCTCTCACCCCCTTGACGGGCATCTCCCCCGGCAACCCCGTCCAGCCCCACAGGCAGGCAAACTCCGTACCCGTGGGCAGGGAACTGCTGGGACGCGTCCTGGACGGTCTCGGCCAGCCCATCGACAGCCTCGGCCCCATCCGGCCGGAACGCTGCTACCCTCTCCACGGTCAGTTCGTCAACCCTCTGGAACGCCCTTTGATCCAGGAACAACTCGATGTGGGGCTGCGAAGCGTCAATACCCTGCTGCCCATCGGAAAGGGCCAGAGGGTCGGGATCTTCGCGGGGTCGGGCGTCGGCAAGAGTACCCTGCTGGGAATGATGGCGAGGTACACCAGCGCGCCGGTCAACGTCATTGCCCTGATCGGCGAACGCGGAAGAGAGGTGAACGAATTCCTCGAAAAGGAACTGGGTCCGGAGGGGAAGGCTCACTCCGTCGTCATCGTGGCCACGTCCGATCAGCCGGCCACGGTCCGCGTGAGAGGCGCCTACATGGCCTGCGCCGTTGCCGAGTACTTTCGCGACGAAGGCATGGACGTGTTTCTCATGATGGACTCGGTCACCCGCTTTGCGATGGCGGCCAGGGAGATCGGCCTCGCCGCCGGAGAGCCCCCCACGACCAAAGGATATACACCGAGCGTTTTCGCCCAGTTGCCCCGCCTGCTGGAAAGGTCCGGCAACTTCGACCGGGCGTCCGTCACGGGGATCTACACGGTGCTCGTGGAAGGCGACGACATGGAAGACCCCATCGCGGATGCACTGCGGTCCATCCTCGACGGGCACATCGTCCTCGACAGGACACTCGCACAGAGTCGTCACTTTCCCGCCATCAACGTCCTGAAGAGCGTCAGCCGTCTGACGGATCGCCTGCTTGACAAAGAAGCCAAAGTTTTGGCGGGAAAATTCACCCGCGTCCTTTCCACCTACAAGAACGCCGAGGACATGATCCGGATCGGCGCCTACGTTCGCGGCAGCCACCCGGACACGGACTACGCCATCGGCAGGATCGACAGCCTCAACGCGTTTCTTCGCCAGGCCGTAGAGGAAAGATGTACGATCGATGAAGCCCGGACGGAAATCGACGAACTGTTCAAATGATCGGGTAGCCCGCCATGCCTTTTCGATTCCGGTTCCATTCCATGCTGCGGCAGCGCAGGTTCCTGCTCGAAGAGGCGCAGACGGCCCTCGCGGCGGCACAATCGGAGTACAACCTCATAGAATCGGAGATTGCGGATATGCGGGAGACCCTCTCGCGGCACTGGCTCCTTTGGGAGGAAAAGCAAAAGCACGGCGTCACGGCTTTTGACTATCTCTCGTCCCGGGAATACCTCGATGCGGTGGAACGACAATTGCAACTCATGGAAAAGCGGAAGATCGAGGCGTCGAACGAGCTGAACAGGCGGAAAGAGATCGTCATCCAAAGGGATGTGGGTGTCAAGATGCTCGAGACGCTGGAGGGGCAGGACAGAGAAATCTATCGGTACATGCAGGGCCGGAAAGAACAGAAACACTTGGACGATGTCGCTGTTTTCAAGGATTTTCGGGATCGAACAGAATTCGAAAAGGTCTGATATGAAACCCAACCGCTCGAAATTTCGATGGTTGTCCGTAACACTGTTTTTCGTCGTCGTGCTGCTGCTTTTCAAGATCGGCCTCACCGTCGGCACTTCTTTCCACAAGGGCCACCTGCAGCTTTCGCCCCCGGAGGTCCTGGCAGCAGGCGAGAAAAAGGAAAAAGCCCAGGAACCCGCCGCGGCTCCTGCGGCCGCACCCGCCCCGGCTCCCGCCCCCGTGGCCGCACCCGCCTCCTCCGCATCGAAAAGGGAGGCCCAGGCTTCCAGGGAAAACGTGCGCTCCGCCGCACAAACTCCCGCAAAGCCGGCCAATCCTTCATCGGTCGCAGAGACGATGTCCTATCTCCAGCAGAGGGAAGCGGATCTGAAGAAAAAGGAAGACCAACTGCGCGAGAAGGAAGAGTCCCTCGCAAAGCTCGAAAAGGACGTCGAACAGAAGCTCAAGGACTTGATCGGCATCCAAAAGGAAATCCAGGCGTATCGGAACGAGAAGGAGGAAGCCCTCACCGGCAAGGTCCGCGCGCTGTCGAAGATTTACGGCACCATGAAACCCAAGGAGGCGGCCAAGCTTCTCGAAAACCTGGACGAAAAACTGGTCATGGGCATCATGCAGACCATGAATTCCGACGAGGCGGCAGCCATACTTTCCAGCATGGACGTGAAGAAGGCCGCCAAAATCTCCGAATTCCTTTCGGGGCGGTAGGGTTCCACACGTGCCCGCGGGGTCCCTCCCCCGCAACCCGGGCACCGATCATTTCAGGCTTGCAAACGGGGAAAACATTACTATGATGGAGGCGCTCGGTTGTCAGTAGCCGATCGCGCATCTCGGACGAACCCGTATGGAAGGCCTCGCCTTGGATGACCGTTCCCAAAAGCTGCTCGGATTGCTTCTCTCCCTGGCGCTCGCCTTCATCCTGAATGCCTGCGGAAGGAGCGTCTGTCCGCCCGTCCAGGAACCCTATCCCTACCCCAGTACAGCCACAGGACCGCAACAGCCCCGGGAACCCCGCAATTCTTCGAAATCCCCGGCCTCCTCCACGTTCTGCAGGCCGCAGACGAGTAAGGACGTGGTGGAAAAGCCGCTCATGAAACTCGAAACCCCGAGGACCATCACCCACGAGGTCGGCCCCCTCGAGACCATCTGGCGCATTGCGCGCATGTACGAAGTCTCCGAGGAATCCATTTATGCGGCCAACAATCTGAAACCGGGCACGGCAATCAGCGTAGGGCAGAAACTGGTCATACCCAACGCGAAAGCTCTTCGCCATGTAATCGCACTCTATCCCAACACCCGATGGCAATACATCATCGTGCATCACACGGCGACCGACATCGGGAAAGCCAGCATCATCGACCGCAGTCATGCGGACCGCGGCTTCTGGCAGGGCCTGGGCTACCATTTCCTGATCGACAACGGCACGCTGGGCAAAGGCGACGGGCAGATCGAGGTGGCCCCGCGCTGGATCAAGCAGCAAAACGGAGCGCACTGCAAGGCGGGGGGAATGAACGAAAAGGCGATCGGCATCGCTCTCGTGGGAAACTTCAACGAGGAACTCCCCACCGCGAGCCAGATCCAGTCCCTGGTCTACCTGCTGAAGACGCTCAGCAGGTACTATCATGTTCCCGGCCAGAACATCCTCGGGCACCGGGACGTGCCCGGCGCCGCCACCGACTGCCCGGGCAGGCGTTTTCCCTGGTCGTCCCTTCGCGGCTCTCTGTAACCCCTCTTCCCCATTTTTTCTCTTTGCTCCTTGATTTCCTGGAACTAAATTGTTTATCCTGAAACTGCTGCAGAACCGTTCGTTTCGCTTCACTCACCCATCCCAGGAGGAACTCCCGTGAACGAACTCCTCGCTCCCGCAGGCAGCCTGGCCATGGCCGAGGCGGTGCTCGCCCGGGGCGCCGACGCCGTCTATGTGGGATCCAAAGGATTCAGCCGCCGCAAGTGTGCCTGGGAACTCGAAGATTCCCAGATCCGGGAAACGCTGGAGATTGCGCGGCCCTACGGCGGGAAGGTGAGAATTGCCGTCAACGCGGATGTGCCCGAAGAAAGCCTCCGGGGACTCCTTCGCAAGATCGGCAGGTATGCCGAATGGGGAGCCGAGGGAATCATCGCGAAGACACCCGCCGTCATGCTGCTGGTGAAGGAAAACTTTCCCGGACTGGTGATCCATGCCAGCGTTGGGTGCAACATACAGACGGCCGCACAGATTTCCGAGTACAAGGGCTACGGCGCGACCCAGGTGGTGGCCAGCACGGAAATCGATACGGTGGACAAGCTCCGGGCCTTCAAGAAAAGCGCGGACTCTCTCGGGGTCGCGACGGAAATCCTGATTCACGGCAACCGGTGCGTGGGGGGCGTGGGAAACTGCCTTTTTCACGAACTGATCGCCGATTCCTACATCAAGCGGATTCATACCGACGAGGACGGCAACGAAATTGTGGAATACGAAGGATGGCCGGACCGAAGCGGCAGTTGCTTCCGTCTCTGCCTGCTCACCGACGAACAGCGCCGGAAGGTTTTAAAGCAGAGAAAGCACCAGGACAGGGAAATCGAAGCGATCAACGAACGCATCCGCCTCCATCCCAACGTCGCGTTTTTCATGAACCGGCAGGAACTCTGGGACGTTTTGGACCTCGGGCTGCAGACCCTGAAGGTGCAGGGGCGGGAATACGCCGTGGAACTCATCGGCCGGATGATCTCCATCTACCGGGCATTCATCGACGCACATGCCGCGGAGATGCCCCATACCAGCCCGGATCTTTCCCCCCTGCAGCGGGAACTGGATGAGATCGGCAGGGAACGGGACCGGGCACGTATGCAGAAGACCAGGGAATTGCACCGCAATATCAAGGGGCTGTACGCCGAATCGAACGCCTGACGGTTCCACTCGACGGCAGGAAGGCCCCTCCCCGGCAGGTTTTCACCAGCCCGCTCGCAATCCCCGCGCGGGATTGCTTCGCCCGCCTTCTCTCATCCGAGCAGCCGTGCCAGAAACTCCGCGATTCTCCTGCTGCACCCCGAATGGGACCCGATGAAATCCAGCGCCGTCCGGGCGGTTTCCTCCCTCAGCCCCGGATCGCTCAACCATTCGTGCAAGGCGCTCTTGAGTTCCTGCCTCGAGGAGACGACCCGGCCGCACCCTCCCTGCAGGAGGCTCGATTCCATTTCCCGGAAATTCGACAGATGAGGGCCCCACAGGACCGGCTTTCCCTGGGCCACGGCCTCCAGAGGATTGTGTCCGCCGAAGCGGACGAGGCTGCCGCCGATGAAGGCCGCATCCGCCAAGCCATAGAAACGGCCGAGTTCTCCGAGTGTGTCCAGTATGTAGACGGCATTGCCCTCGGCCGATTCGCCGCGCGACCGCATTGCCGCCGGGAGGCCGATGCGCTCCGCCAGGACAGCCACCTGGGCGGCCCTTTCGATGTGGCGCGGCGCGAGGATCAGGAGCAGATCCGGATGGGCGTTTCGAAGCTCCTGGTGCACTCCGAGCAGGATGCCCTCCTCTCCCTCGTGCGTACTCCCACCGATCCATACCGCGCGTCCGGCCCGTATCCCCGCGCTTTCCCGCATCGCGGCCAGTTCCTCTTCCCCAACCCGGCTCAGCGCGGAATCGAATTTCAGGTTTCCGGCGGTATGCACACACTCTTTGGAAACGCCGAGCGCCTCGAATCTGAAACCGTCTTCGGCGGACTGGGCGAAAATGTGATCCAGGCAGGAGTAGACGCCCTGTACGAAGGACCTGAACCGGAAGAGCCTTCCAAAGGATCTGCTCGACAGCCGGCCGTTCACCAGCACGGCCGGTACGCCGCGCCGCCTCGTTCCCCGGAGGAGATTTGGCCACAGGTCCGTTTCGACGGGTATGAAGAGCAGCGGGGCCAGGCGCTTGACGAGCCGGCCCGGAATCCAGGGAAAATCGTGAGGCAGGAAGAAGAAGGCGTCCACGTCCTTCCCGAGGTTTCGGCGGGCCATCACCTGGCCGGTTTCCGTCGCAGTCGAAAAGACAATCTTCAATTCCGGGCGCAGGTCTTTCAATGCCTTGACGAGGGGGATGGCGGAAAGGGTTTCGCCCACGGACAGGGCATGAAACCACACGACGCCTTCCGGACCGGTGCGCTGCGGAAGCCCGAACCCCATCCGCCGGCGCCAGTTCGTCCGGTACTTTCCACCGGTCTTCGTTCTAAGGAGGTAGTAGAGCAGGAAAAGCGGCCAGCCGAGAGTCATGGCCGCAGAGTAGCCGTATCGAAGGAAATGCTGCGCTCCAGGGTCTTTCATGGCTCGACGGCTTTCAGCACCATCGACGCGACCCGTTCGGCGACTCCTTCCCGCCCGAGACGCAGCCGGATCGCGGCAAGATCCTCCCTTTGCTTCTCCAGCTTCCGGGGGTCGGCAAGAAACGAAAGCGCCTCGCGGGCAATCAGCCCGGGCTTCGCTTCGGCCTGGAGCAGCTCCGGCACGATCCTGCGCCCGGCAACGAGATTCGGAAGCGCCACGTACTCGACTTTGATCAGGTGCCGTCCCGAGTGGTAGGTGAAGTTGGACACGCGATAGGTCACGATCATGGGCGTCCCGAGAATGGCCGTCTCCAGGGTGACGGTCCCCGAGGCCGTGATCACCAGGTCACAGGCGCGGACCGCTCCGTAGGTATCCCCCGAAACGATGCGGGCGGACAGCCCTCGGCGGGCGACTTCCGCTTCGATGGGGCAGGAATCCAGGGCATCGGCGACGGGTATCAGGAAGGATATGCCAGGTACGGCCTTCGTCAGGATTTCCGCCGTATCCAGCAGGAGCGGCAGCAGCGCCCGGACCTCGCTCTGCCGGCTTCCGGGAAGCAGTCCGATGACGGCGCGGGCGCACAGCGCCCGGTATTTTTCCCCGGCTTCCCGGGCCGAGGGAGCGTCCCGCAGCACGTCCAGCAACGGGTGGCCGACGAAGTGGACCCGCATGCCCCGGCGCTCGTAGAACGCCGGTTCGAAAGGCAGGATGACCGCCATTTCATCGACCAGGCGCTTCAGCGTGCGGACCCTTCCGCCCCTCCAAGCCCAGACCTGCGGGCCGATGTAGTAGAAGACCTTTATGCCGAGCCGCCGGGCCACTCGGGCCAGGCGGATGTTGAATTCGGGATAATCGATGAGGACGACGATATCGGGACGATCCTGGACGAGATGCCTCCGGATGGCCTTCCAGGCATCCAGGATGACCTTCAGGTGGCGAAAGACCTCCGTTATCCCCACGACGGACAGCTTTCGGTTGTCCGCCAGCACCTCGGCACCCGCCGCTTCAAGCTGCGGGCCGCCCAGGCACGTGATGCGCGAACCGGGGGCGAGGCTTCGGAGCGCCCGGGCCAGGCGGGCACCATGAAGGTCCCCCGAGGCCTCCCCCGCGCTTATGAAGATCTTGACCGTCTTTCCGCCGTTAGATTCCATTCTTCCCGCATCTGTTCTTCTATTTGCCGTGAAATACTCAGAGCGACGGCCAGGGCGTGTCGTCCCTGCCTTCCGTCTACGACGGGCTTTTCACCCGTGCGGACCGATTTCAGGAATGAGGCGATTTCCTCTTCGAGGCTGTCCTTCTCCACGATTTCGAATTCTTCCATGGATATCTGGGGATAGCCCCGGTCGTCCGGTTCGTTCTCCCGGTATACGGCATAGGCGCGTCTCTGGGCATAATCCGCGGAGACATAGCAGTTTTCCTGGAAGACCCTGAGCTTGCGCATGTTTTTCAAAGAGATGCGGCTGGCGGTGAGGTTGGCGACGGCACCGTTTTCGAATTCCATCCTCACGCTGGCGATGTCGGGCAACCGCGTCAGCACGGAAACGCCGGAAGCCCTGAGGCTCTTCAGGGGAGACTGCACGATGTGGAGCACGATGTCTATGTCGTGGATCATGAGATCCAGGATAACGTCGACTTCCAGGCCACGTTCGTTGAAAAGCGCCAGGCGGTCCGCCACCAGGAACATGGGGTTTTTCAGCCGCGGGGCCATCGCCCGGAACGCAGAGTTAAACCGTTCCAGGTGTCCGACCTGCAGAATGCATCCCTTCTCCTCAGCAAGGGAGATGAGATGGTCCGCCTGCTCGACCGTCTCGGTCATCGGCTTTTCCAGCAGCACGTGAACCCCTGCCGACAGGAACTCCTTTGCAATGTCGTAGTGATGCATCGTCGGAGTCACGATGCTCACGGCGTCGACCTTTCCGATGAGTTCACGGTAGTCCGTGGTAGCGCCCGTATCGAGTTCTTCGGCAACCCTGAGCACCTGGTCTTCCCGGGTATCGGCAACAGCCACGAGTTGCGCTTCGGGAAGCCTCGCATACTTCTGGGCATGAAAGCGGCCCAGGTATCCGACCCCGATCACTCCGACCCGCAGGGCGTCGGGCCAGGGACTGCGGAGCAGTGCGGGCGACTTTTCCCCGCTGAAGGCGGGAACCGGCTTGGAATCTTCGTCTGAAGGGGCAAGAGCCGTCGAGCCTGGAAAGTACTCTCCCGTAACGGCCACGTCATCGTCGCTTCGCACCCAGATGCTGATTCCGGCGCTGTCCGCAGCGTCGATCATTTTATCCCGGTCGAAAATCAGCGTTCTTCCCGCCTCGACCACAAGCACCCGGGCGTTCACGCGCTTCATGGTTTCGATGGTATCGTACCCCACGGCGGGAACGTCGAACCGGAGATCCTGGATGGGCTTGCTCACCTTGACGATGATCGCTCCCTCATGGCACAGGTGCCCCCCCCGCAGGATCGTCGCATCCGTCCCGTCGATTCCTTCCACCGCCAGAACGGCGCGGTCCTTCACGACCAGGCACTGTCCGATGTCCAGGTGCCCGATCGCCTTGGCCATATGCCAGCCGAAATCGACGTCGTATTCTTCGCGCCGGTTCGGCTTCCTGCGCGTCAGAACCCCCTTGGGAGCAAGGAGAGAGGGAAGGAAGATCGTCGACGGCTCGATGCTTATCCCCTCCGACTCCAGTTCCTCGGCCAACCCCCTGAGCAGGAAGTCATCCTTGTTATTCCTCATCTTGTTCAGGAATTTGACCGCGCGCCAGTCCGGCCGGATGCGGCTGTAAAGCCTGGTCTTGTTGATGGTCCCCGCCATGGCGGCATGGCTGATTCCCGCCTTCAGGAACGCTTTGATCAGCCGGTTCAACTGCCCGAGTTTCAGCATCTGGAACTCGGCCACATATTTCCCAAGGATGGGATCAGTCTCGCCTTCGAAGCCCACCGCCACGACCTCGACGCCCGCCTGGCGCGCCGCATGCGCGAAAAGGAGCGGGAACTGCCCGCCCCCCGCAATCAATCCGACGCGCTGATACCCCACCTTTTCTTTGCTGGAGTGCCTGATAATCATGCAACGCTACCCTGTGATCCCTCGTCTGCAGCAACCCGCTTGGAAACTCCCCGCTTCGACCCTTCCGTTATGAATTTCAGGAGGGTTTCGACCTCGGGAAAGAGTTCCACCTCGCGGCGCACCATTTCCACGGCCTCTTCGGTCGAATGCCCCGACCGGAAGATAATCCGGTACGATTCCTTCAGCGCTTGAATGGTCCCCCGGGACAACCCCTGGCGGCGGAGGCCGACGAGGTTCGGCCCGTAGAGCTTTGCAGGCGCGCCAAACGCGAGCATGTACGGCGGCATGTCCATGCGCAGGCCGGACTTTCCGCCGATGAACGCGCGGGTGCCGATCCTGACGAACTGGTGGATGGCCACCAGGCCGCCCAGGGAAGCGTAATCGCCCACCTGGACATGCCCGCCCAGCGTGGCGCCGTTCGCCATGATCACGTTGTCTCCCACGCTGCAGTCGTGAGCCACGTGCGAATAGGCCATGAAATAGCCGTCGCTGCCGATTCTTGTGGCCCCTTTTCCGCGCGCGGTTCCCCGGTGCACGGTGGCGTATTCGCGAAAGACGTTCCGGTCGCCGACGATCACTTCCGTCGGTTCCCCCTTGTAGCTGAGATCCTGGGGCGGCGTGCCGATAGTGACAAAGGGACCGATCCTGTTTTCGGAACCGATCGATGTCCAGCCGTCGAGCACGCAGTGGGGCCCCACGACCGTTCCGGGCCCGATGCTGACGTTCTCCCCTATGATGCTGTACGCAAGGACGGTGACACCGTCACCGATCCGGGCGTCTGGAGATACCACCGCAGTTGGATGAATTCCCATAAACCTTGCTTTCTCCTTCCCATCACAGCCCTGCTCCGGAAACCGGAAGACCGGAGCCTCAGCCGTTGTCCTTTCCCGGGTCCACCGTGGCCATCAATTCCGCTTCCGCAACGAGTTGATCGTCCACGTAGGCTTCTCCGGCCATCTTGAAAACGGGGCCTCTCTGCTTGAGCAACTTGAGCTTCAAAATCAACTGATCGCCGGGACGAACCGGTTTTCGGAACCGCACCTTGTCGATTCCCATGAAGTAGACGGCTTTCGACTGCAGGTCGGGAACTTTCAGAAAAGCAAGGATTCCTCCCGCCTGGGCCATTGCCTCGACGATCAGCACACCGGGCATGATCGGTTCGGCGGGAAAGTGCCCCTGAAAAAAAGGCTCGTTGATCGTCACATTCTTGAGTGCGACCAGGTCTTCGGAACTGCTTTCCAGAATTCGGTCCAGCAAAAGAAAAGGATACCGGTGCGGCAGGACCTTCAATATTTCAAAAATGTCTTTTTCCATTCTCACTCTCCGCGCAAGGCATCTTCAAGCTCACGGACTTTTGCCCTGAGTCCCCGAAGTTCTTCCCTCAACTGGGGCAGACGGCGCATGACGGCCATCGTCTTGGCCCACTCCTTATGCGGCATCGCGGGAATACCGGAAAAGTCACCGGCCGGGAGGGATGTGTGCACCCCTGATTTTGCCCCGATCCGCACTCCGTCGCCGATTTCCAGGTGTCCGGAGATCCCCGCCTGCCCCGCAAGCACTACATGGCTGCCGACGCGGGTGCTGCCGGAAATGCCCACCTGGGCGACGAGGATCGAATCCTCCCCGACGACGACGTTATGACCGATCATCACGAGGTTGTCGATCTTCGTCCCCCGCTGGATCCACGTCTTTCCGAACGTCGCCCGGTCGATGGTGCTGTTTGCCCCGATTTCCACATCGTCGTCGATCTGTACCATTCCCACCTGGGGGATTTTCACGTGACGCCCCCGCTCATCCGGCGCAAAACCGAAGCCGTCGCTCCCGATCACCGCTCCGCTGTGGATGATGACCCTGCTTCCGATGCGGCATCCGTTCTGAATGACGGCCCTGGGGTAGATCAGGCAGTCTTCACCGATCTGTACGTCGCTGCCGACGATGGCCCCGCCGTAGATGCGAGTCCCCCGCCCGATGCGGCATCCGGACCCCACCAGGGCCAGAGGCCCGACCGACACGTCGGAAGCCAGTTCACACCCTTCTCCGACGTGGGCGCTGCCGTCTATGCCGGCCGGCAGATGCGGAGGCTCCGCAAAGCGCTGCGCCGCGAGCGCCATGGCCAGATAGGGATTGGCGCACACCAGGAGATTCCGGTCTATATTTTCGAAGGAAGGGGCTACGATGAAGGCGGCCGCACGGCTTTCCATCAACTCGGGAAGGTAGCGGCCATCCGCAAGGAAACTCAGATGAGAGGGGAGCGCCTCACGCAGAGGCCCCACGCCGAGGATTTCGACGTCGGGATTGCCTTTTACCTTCGCTCCGATGCGTTCGGCAAGGTCGCCAAGACGAATGGCCCCGGCCTTATCCACGATGCCTGTCATATGCATACTCCCGCCGTTGGACCGGCGGTGTTTTCCGGCGCGGCATATCGAGCGCCGGCGTACGCTCGCACACTGGAGGGCTTCAGGCGCAGATCGAAACCTGGATGCTCACACCGGCCGGCTTTTCCGGTACACATGTTATTGCAGCCCGCCATTGACAAGCCGGGGAGCCCCGGTTTCCCCTCTTGGGAAACGAGACTCCCCGGCTGTTTGAAACGGGCGGAAAACCATCGACTGCACGCTGTTCCCGGACGCGGTTTTACTTCCTGGGAGACGTCTTGTCGAGTTCCTCGATGACTCTCTTCGACAGGTCGGCTTTTTCATCCACGAAAACCAGGCCGGCCTGTTCGCGCTCGAATACGAAATCGTACTTCTCATCCCTGGCAAGCTTGCGGACGATTTCCATGACCTTATCGATCAGCGGCCCTCTGAGTTCGGTGGCCCGCTTGTTCATCTTCTGGTTGGATTCATAGACGAACTTTTCAGTTTCGCCCTGAAGAGCGGCGAGTTCCTGGATCTTCTTTTCCTTGGCCTTCTCGTCCATAACCGAACGTTTCTTGTCGAATTCTTCCTTGGCCGTCTTGAAAGCCTGCAGCTTGCGGTCCACCTCGGCCTTCGCCGTTTCCTGCTCCTTCTTGAAATCGTCGTTGGACCGTTTGCCCCACTGGGACTGCTGCACAACCGTCTGCATCTCGAAATATCCGACCTTGGAAGATCCCGAGGATGCCGCCCAGACCGGAGCCGAAGTAACTGCAAAGCAAACCGCCACCAGAAAAACCCAAACCGACTTTCTTTCTCTCATCTACTCTACTCCTTAGAAAAAAGCACCTGCTGAGAACTGCCACTTGTACTTGTCTTCTCCGGGTCTACGATCCAGATTGTAGCCCCACTCGATTCGGAGCGGACCGAACGGTGACTGCCACCTGATTCCCAAGCCCGCATCGGTCCTGAGATCGGACATATCGAACTGCCACGTATCCTCGTAGGCGTTACCTGCATCGAAGAACACCACACCGCGCATATTGAGCTTCTCTATGAGCGGGAAAAGCAATTCCACGTTGAACACGGTGTAGCTCAAACCACCGACGACCTCATCCCCGATCTTGGGTCCGACGTCGCCCCACGACCAGGCACGCAGGCTGTTGATGCCGCCAAGGAAAAAGTGTTCGTAGATCGGAACGGGATTGCTCTTGTCCGTTTCGATCATCGTTCCTACTTCACCACGGACAAACCCGACGAATTTCCAGAAGAGAGGAAT
Source organism: Desulfobacteraceae bacterium (assembly GCA_021372635.1). Lineage (GTDB taxonomy): Bacteria > Desulfobacterota > Syntrophobacteria > Syntrophobacterales > Syntrophobacteraceae > JAJFUA01. The sequence goes on from JAJFUA010000350.1 coordinate 16,352, forward strand.
ATACACGCCACTGTGTGCTTCCAGCCTGAGGAAGTCCAGATCGCTGCCCATGAACTTGTTCGTGACTTCAAACGACAGGGAGTGGACGCTTCCCTTGTTGGGCATGAACGGGTGATCGGTCGTATCTCTTTCCGCACCGACGGTGATACTGCTCTTGAGCCGCTCTCCGGACATGCTCTTGAGATACTCCGACGCGTTGTCGGGAATGTCGGTCGCCTTGTCGTTTTCCAGCGTATAAATCGTGTTGAGCCGACTGTACTCCCCGAAGGGGAAAGCCATGCGCAACCGGCCACCGACGGATTTCTTGGTAAAATCGCCGTAATCGCGCTCCCAGTTGTACAAATCCCCCCCGGCGGCGACGTGATAGCCGAATATCCAGGGGTCGGTGTAGCTGAGCATGTAGCGGCTGGCGGAAGTACCGAGGTACCCCTTCAGCCCGAGGTAATGGCCCTTGCCCCACAGGTTTCTCTGCTCGACCGTACCGCTGGCGAAGAGCCCGTCTTCCGACGAATAGCCGCCACCGACGCTGATCGTCCCCGTGAGCTTTTCCTTCACTTTCACGTTGAGGTCCATGACCCCGATCTGCGACCCTTCGACCGGGACGATTTCGACGTCTTCGAAATAATCCAGTTTCTTCAGGGAGGTCAGGCTGTCTTCCAGCTTCTTGGAGCTGAAAAGCTCTCCTTCGGCAAGCTTCAGCTCGCGCCGTATCACGTAATCGCGCGTCTTGGTGTTGCCCGAAACGCTGATCTTGCCGATATAAACCAGCTCCTTCTTCGCCACCTTGTAGTCGACGGCTGCGTTCAGGCTGGCGGTGTCTTTCTGGATGTCCGGGTTTACGTCTACGTGCGCATAGCCTTCGTTCATATAGGCCTTGCGGAGTAAATCGATATCGCCGCGCAGCTTTTCCCGGCTGAAGTACTCCCCTTGCTTGGTTTTCAGGGATTTTTCCGGTTTTTTCTTGGCCTCGTCCAGTGTGTCCCCGGACATCTTCACGCCGGACACCTTGTAGCGATCCCCTTCCTCGACCGGAATGGTGATGTAGAAGCCGTCCTTGCGGAGATCCACCGTCGGCTTTCCCACCTTCACGTCCATGAACCCGCGGTCATGGTAGTAAATGGCGAGGCGGTCGACGTCCGTATCCAGAACATCTCTCTGGAATACGCCTCGTTCGGTGAAGAACGACAGCATGTTGGCCTTCTTCGACTGCATGACGCCACGAAGCTTGCGGGAGGAAATATGCTTGTTCCCGGTGAAATCCACCTTCCGGATGTATACTTTTTTATTCTCTTTAATATCGTACGTAACGACGGCCCTGCGCGGGTCCTTCGGGTACGTAACGCTCGATTTCACCTCGGCGTTGTAATACGCCTTCTGCTGGTACAGTTTCAGGATCTTCTGAACGTCGTCGCTCACGACGTTCTGCTGGAGAACCGTGTGGGGCTTCGTGGAAATGGCGGAAAGGATGTCCTTTTCCTTGATCTTCTTGTTCCCCTTGATCTTCACTTCCTGGACGCTGGGATTCTCCTGGACCACAAAGGTGAGTTCCTTGCCGGCGGGCGTGTCCGTCACGTCGGCATCCACTTTCTCGAAGAATCCCATCTTGTAGACCGAACGAATGTCTTCGCGAACCTGGTCGGGCCGCAGTACCTCACCCTTCCGGCTCTTCACGTTTGCCTTGATGGCTTCGGACTCGATCCGGTCGTTCCCCCGCACCTTGACGTCGGCAATGACGGCTTTGGACAGCAAGGGAACCGACAGGCGCTTGACGATGGTGTCTATCGCCGCGGCCAGGTTTTCCACTCCCTTTTCTTCCGCGAACATGACTTCCGTCTTTTTGCGCCCGGAGACGTCGACGAGCCTCGCATCGAGACTGATGCTGTTTCCGACCTCATTGTAACTGCCCATCAGGGCGTATTCCGTCTGGAGTTTCCTCCCCACGGCCCGGGCCTGTTCTTCCGTCTGCACCGGTTCGGACCCCCTGACGGATTTTTCCACTTCCTGCGGGTCCGTCACCTTGACACCGTCCGCCTTCAATTGACGGACGAGCATTTCTTCCACCGTTTTGCGGGTCTTCTGCACTTCCTTCTGCCCGTGAACCACGAATGGAAGCACCGCGACCCCGGGATTCTGCCCCTGGGCCCACACACGCGGGCAAAGACCCGCAAAGAATGCAAGCCCTGCAACGAGACACCACCACCTTTTCCCGCTCACCATCAGACCAATCCTTTAAGCTCCGGTTCCCCCACCACGCTGATCTGCAATCAGGGGCCTGAATGAATCAGTGAACACACGGGCCTGC
>JAJFUA010000352.1 GCA_021372635.1 Desulfobacteraceae bacterium
TTCAAAATCCTGGCGGTCTATCCGGATTTCTACGATCTTCTCCTGCTGAAGCCTCTTGATGATGTCCAGCCCCCGCCTGCCCCGAACGCGCCGCGTCGGGTCGGGGCTGTCCGCTATGTGCTGCAGCTCCTGCAATACGAATTCCGGAATCACCAGGACTCCGCCGATGAACCCCGTTTCGACGATATCCGCTATACGGCCGTCGATGATGACGCTGGTGTCCAGTATTTTCATCATCGGCGCACTTTTTTGCCCGCGCGTCAGCCAGGTCCAATTCGGGATGCGAAGTTCCTCAACCTTGATACTCCCGAGCACCATCCCCACGTACCCAAAAATACAAGATAAGATGACGAATATCGCAACGCTGATTCCGGTATTCTGCAGTCCGCTGAATCCGAAACCAACCATTTTTGCGATAAATAGACCCAGAACAAGGCCAATAGTGCCACCCAGGAGAATCTTTACCGGAATGTGCTTGATGAGCTTTTCGACCGCGAGAGCCAGTACGGCGACCACAAGACCCACCAGAGAACCCACCCATGGAGCCCAGGCATAATCTTTCAAGCCACTCGCTTCATGGGCGACGTAAAACCCGCCGATACCACATACAATAAACAAAAGCGTCTTCAGAATGATCCAAGCCCACTTCAAATCCGCTCACCCCCTTTCTCCTTCGTGACAAATCGATCCGCTGATTTCACGCTCGAGACCTCCTTCCCGGCAGCCGATACCCGGTTGCACGCCTTTCCCGGCACTTCTCCGCACGGTGCAGGAGAACCTACTGCAGCATTTCACGGACCTCCTTCTCCACATCCTCTTCACTGACCTTCTGAACGATGGAAAGTTCCTTCAAAAGCAATGTCCTCGCGGTATCCAGCATCTTTCGCTCACCAAAGGAAAGCTCCTTGTCGCCTTTGAGAACCGTCAGGTCTCTCAAGACTTCCGCGAGTTCATATATCGAACCGGTCTTGATCTTTTCCATATATTCCCTGTAACGCCTGTTCCATGTACCGCCGTTTACAGAAATCTCCCTCGTTTTGAGAATTTCGTACACTCTCGGAATGTCCCCGACGTCGATCAATTCTCTCAGGCCCACCGACTCTGCATTCGGGACAGGGATCAAGATCTTCATATCGTTTTCCAGGACGCGCATGACGTAGAAATCCTGCTTTTTCCCACCGATGCTTTTCGTTTCGATGGATTCGATCTTTCCAACCCCATGAGCGGGATAAACTGCCAGGTCACCAATTTTGAACATCATTTCCTCCATGCTCCCGGTCAAAGGCTTTTCGATCGCGAGGGTATAACTTAATAATTCTATCACCAGTACCAAACCATGCAAAGAAGCAAACGTATGGTCCGGAAAAGCAAAAGAGGGAATCCACCCGGCCGTTGCGATATCTGCAACTCCAGGTCTGAACACAACCGGAACACGCCGCGGAGACACCTGCGACGTATTGTTCGCGGCATTGACAACATGCTGCACGGTTCCCCAGGCACCGACCGGCGGATCTCCCTCCCGGCCCCTTTTCCGGGAACATGCGGAGAAACGCCGCGCTGGCACTCAATGAGCAAACCGGCAACTGTCCGGCCGGACGCGACAGTATGGGGGCCAATGGCCCCGGAACGTGCGGCACAACGGGAGGGCAACAGTGAGAATATTCGAATGCGGCAGCGAACCCGCATCTCGCATGCAGTGGATGGTCCTGCCGGAAAGGCCGCCCCATCCGCTCCATCCCCCCCACGAACGTCGAATGGAATGACCACACCGGCAACACTCTGCAGCTTCTCGGCAGCCTGTCGGCGATCCTGGCACTTTGACCCTCACCAAAAGAAGCCGGTTATGCCATGATACGACAAGCTTCGGGGGATTGCCACTTTTTTTGCAGGAGCGGGACGGAGCGACTGAGGAAAGCGGACGGCCTCCGGGCGGGACACCGGCCGAAGGAACGAGGGATGGAATGATACGCCATGCCGGAGAGAAACGGAACACCGCGCTGCCGCGCGAACCGCTTTCCCCCCGGAAACCGGCGAGAATATGCGGGATCGTTCCAGGAACCGGGAATCCCCCGGACTCACGACTCGTCGTCGACCTTTTCTCCCGTTTCGCCGTCGCGGCGGTTGTAACGGTTCATGGCCGTCGCCAGGCCGTCGGACAAGACCGTCCGGACCGCTTCCGCGCCGCGGTCCAGCATACTGCGAAACGCTTCCCGGTCTCCGGGATACGGAGGATCGAGCACGAACGCTTCCACGGCCTCGCCGTGGGCCGGCCTGCCGATTCCCAGCTTGAGTCTCGGAAAATTCTGGCCACCCAGGTGCTCGATTACGGACAGCATCCCGCGATGTCCGCCCGGCCCGCCACGCTGCGCCAGGCGGATGCGCCCGAGAGGAAGGTCGAGATCGTCATGAACGACCAGGACCTGTTCGGGGGAAAAACCGAAGTACCTCGCCATCTCCCCCACGGGCTCACCGCTTCGATTCATGAACGTAAGCGGCTTGAGCAGCAGCAGCTTCTGCCCTTTGAAATTACCCGTCCCCCAACTCGCCCGGAACTTGCGTTCCTGGAGAGAGATCCCGAAGGCATCAGCCAGCAGGTCAACAACGAGAAACCCCGCGTTATGCCGCGTGTTTTCGTACTGCTTGCCGGGGTTCCCCAGCCCCACGACAGCCGCAATGTTTTCCACGTTCCCCCGCTGGCTCATCGATTAAATCCGGCTCGTATCTCCGGGACCGTCGGATCCCGGGCGGCCGTCAACCCTCAGTACCCTCGGCTTCTTTCGCAGCCTCGGGCGCGGTGATGTTCACCACCGCACTGGTCGGATCGTCAACGAGCTCGAAAGGCACCTTTCCGGAAAGGGCACCCACATGAATGGCGTCACCCAGGTCCAGGCCGGCCACATCGATCTGAACCCTATCGGGAATCTCCGCAGGCAGGCAGCGTACGGTCAGGGTGCGGACGAACGAGTTCAGCATGCCGCCCTTCTTGACTCCGATGGGTTCCCCCACGAACTCCACGGGCACGGCGACTTCGATGGCCTGATCGAGGGGAACTTCGTAGAAATCCACATGGAGAAAACGCCTGCGGAAGGGATGTACCTGCACTTCGCGAATGAGGACCTGCCTCGTTCCCTGCGCTTCGCCATCTTCGATGTTGAGTTGAAGCAGCTTGCTCTCTTCGCCCATGTCGCGAAGCAGTTTCTCCAGGCGCTTCGCTCCTACCGAAAGGGACACCGGGGCCGTCTTCGGCCCGTAGAGAATGGCAGGTACTCTTTCCTCACGGCGCAGGGAGCGCGCGGCGCCTTTGCCTCTGTTGCTTCTCGACTTTACATTCAGTTCTACATCCATTTTCGATTCGCCTCCTGATAATGGAAAAGCACACGCACCCGGTGCACTCATCTTCTGGAAAACATGGAACTCACGGATTCGT
>JAJFUA010000364.1 GCA_021372635.1 Desulfobacteraceae bacterium
CGCCTTGGCTGCCTTGTAGAGCCGTTCCAGGTACTTCTCGATCCGGTGCTTGCCGTGCCAGCGCACGATGGAGGCCGGAATCTCGTTGCCGACGGTGAAACACAGCAGAGCGGCGTGACCGGCGCATTCCCGCACTCCGGCACGAACCCGGCTCTCGATGTCTTTTGCCAGCTTTCTGTTGTCCAGAAAAGCGATATGTTCTTCCCAGGGCAGACCTACCATCACCCTGAGCCCATGCACCTGCGCGATATCCAGGATCCATCTCGGGGGCACGGTGTAGGTGCGTACCGCATTGATCCCGTTTTCGGCCATCTGCGCGAAGTCCGCGTCCACGATCTCGGGCGTGTGGTATTCGCATCCGGCGTCGTCGGGGTGAAAAGGACCGTAGGTAACCCCGCGGACATAGAACTTATCCTGCCCGACAAACAGGAACTTCCCCTCGACGTGAGGCCTCACCCCCTCGACCACCGGAATCGCTTTCGGCGGATTGAGGAAAAACTGCGCGATGCCGCCCATGGAGGGCGCTTTGCGAAAAACCGGCCTGAGCACGCGGTCTTCGGAAGGAAGCTTGGAGCGCACGTCCCTGAGATCCTCCGCGACGGCATCCGCCACCGACTCCGGTTCCGGACGTGTAATTTTCAAGGCCGGCCGCGAAACGCCGGACTCTTCCTGCTGTGCTTCCCGCAACGCGCCGTTCCGATTGCAGGTCTCTTCGTCGCAATCGGAGACCGCCTCCCCGGCCGGGTCACTGATCCTGTTCGTAACTGGTCTTGCCATGGTATCCTCATCAAGTCATCAGAGTTGTTACTTTATTCTTAAGCATAGCCCCGCAATGCATCCGTAAACGGAAGGGAGTTAATCAACAATTGTGCCAAAAGCTCAACCACTTCGAATTACACTGCAAAGTGGAGAACCCCCTCCCGCGGGCCGGGTGCCGGTTACGATTCTTGCACACTCGGTTACGATTCGTGCACACTGCCCCGGAAAGTTACGATTCGTGCACACGACGCATCCACAGGGGCCGCACGACGGATCGCCACCCGGATTTTTGACTTTTTCGTCCCGGTCTGATAAAGTTATTAAATTGTTGAAGAATCAAAGCGCAAGGCGGGACTATTTTCCGTTTCCGCATGCATTATCCCGATAACATTGAGGAATGTCTTTCGATGAACTCGGAGAATTCGACTCTGCTGGACGTGCGGGACCTGCAGACATACTTTTTCACGGAAAGCGGCGTCGCCAAGGCTGTGGATTTCGTGAGCTTTCGCGTCCGGAAGGCACAGGTCGTGGGCCTAGTCGGGGAATCGGGCTGCGGCAAGAGCGTGACCGCTCACTCCCTCATGCGTCTCATACCGCCGCCGGGGAAAATCGTGGGCGGGCGCGTGCTGTTCCGCGACAGGAATCTGCTGGAGCTTTCCGCCGATGAGATGCGGGAGGTCAGAGGCAACCAGATTTCCATGATCTTCCAGGAGCCCATGACTTCGCTCAATCCGGTTTTCCGGATCGAGGACCAGATCGTGGAAGTGATCCGGCAGCACCGGAAAATCGGCGGCGCGGAAGCCCGGGAACGAGCCCTGGAACTCTTGAACCAGGTGGGAATCCCGTCTCCCGAATCCAGGCTGAAAGACTATCCCCATCTCATGAGCGGCGGCATGCGCCAGAGGGTCATGATCGCCATGGCCATCGCCTGCACCCCGCAACTCATCATTGCGGACGAACCGACGACCGCTCTGGACGTGACCATTCAGGCACAGATCCTGGACCTGATGCTGCAGCTCCGCGACGATACGGGGACGGCCATCCTGCTCATCACTCACGATCTCGGGGTCATCGCCGAGGTTGCCGAGGAAGTGCTGGTCATGTATACCGGACGGGTCGTGGAAGAAGCTCCCGTGGCCGAGCTTTTCCAGTCTCCCCTCCACCCGTATACGCAGGGCCTGATGAAGTCTATTCCCGGCAAAGCGGCCGGAGCGGGCCGCAGGAGGCTGGAGGCGATTCAGGGAGTGGTCCCGAGCCTTCTCGACCTGCCGCGCGGGTGCAAGTTCAATACCCGCTGCAAGTACGTCTTCGACAGGTGCTACCAAGAGGAGCCCGGACTGCTGATGCCGCGCGGAGGGCATCCCGTTCGCTGCTGGCTATACGAGGAGAAATAGATCGATGGGCGAGGAATCGAACGGCAACCTGCTGGTTCTTCGAGGCGTCAGGAAACACTATCCCATCACGAAGGGGCTGATGCGCCACGTGGTGGGAAAGGTCAGGGCCGTGGACGGCGTGGACCTTACGGTGCGCCGGGGTGAGACTCTTGCACTGGTCGGGGAAAGCGGCTGCGGGAAATCCACGCTCGGCCGGATCATGCTGCGTCTCGAAGCGCCGACCTCGGGGAAAATCCTGTTCGACAACCGGGACATATCCGCCTGTTCAGAGAAGGATATGTTCCTCCTGCGAAAAAGGATGCAGATCATCTTCCAGGATCCCTACTCCTCGCTGGATCCGAGGCAGTCGATCGGGCGCATTGTCGGGGAGGGCCTGACGATACACAAGGTCGGAACGGCCGAAGAGCGCCGGGAGCGGGTGCTTCAGTTGATGCAGGTCGTGGGACTGCGCCCGGAACATGCCGACCGCTATCCTCACGAATTCAGCGGCGGGCAGCGTCAGCGCATCGGGATCGCCAGGGCTCTCGCGCTAAACCCCGACCTGATCGTGTGCGACGAACCGCTCTCCGCCCTGGACGTCTCCATACAGGCCCAGGTGATCAACCTGCTCCAGGACCTCCAGGAAGCCTACAACCTGACGTACGTTTTCATTTCGCACGATCTTTCCGTGGTAAGGCACATCAGCAACCGCGTCGCCGTGATGTACCTGGGGCGCATCGTCGAACTCGCCGACACCGCCGAACTCTACGCGAACCCCCTTCATCCGTACACCAGGACGCTGCTCCAGGCCATACCCGTACCGGACCCCACCGCCCGCAAAAGACGGCGGAGACTCTCCGGGGACTTGCCCAGCCCCCTGGAATCGTCCGAAGCCTGCGACTTCGCTCCTCGCTGCCCATGCCCCGCCCCCGCCTGCCGGGAGGAACAACCCGACCTGCAGGAAGTTTCCCCGGGACACTGGGTCAGGTGCCGACAGCCCGGAAAGGACGAAGCCGCCTGCCGCTAGAAACGGCGGGCCGGTTCTCAGCCTTCGGCTTCGGCCATGATTCTCGTGAATTTGGCGCTGGAGGATATTTTTCTCGCTTCGGCCTCTTCCACCTCTTCCATCGTCAGGTGAATTTCCCCGCACTCGGGACAGGTCACGTTCACCCGGTCGCCTATCGTACGTTCCTTGATTTCGTCCACGGTCATGTGCCCGATCAACCCGCACTTGGTATCGACCCGTTCGGCCCTCACCACCGGAATGTTGATTACTTTCGCCATATCGCTCACCTCGCCTTGAAATGTCCCGACTTCCCACTCCATGGAAAACCGTCTTCCATCTTCCAGCGTGCCTCAAGCCCCCTGCACGGAACGCTTTCTCAAGTCCTTCGCCCGGGAGCGCCGGGCCCCTGGGCCTTCTTCCTCAAGCGGCCATGCGCACCGGTAAATCGCAGCAGCGTTCCTTGCCGGTCGGGAAAACCCCGAACATCCACCCCGTTGCTCATGAGCGCGTTCAGCATATCCACAAGCGGATTGCCATTGTGCCGGATGGGCCCGTGGCAGCCGCCGCAAGGCACTCCTGCCGCGATGCACTTCGGGGCCGTCTCGCCGCTTGCCCCCCCGCACCCGCCGCGGGTGACGGGACCCATGCACAAAAAACCCTGCTCCAAAAGACACCGCATGCGTCCGAGAGGCGTGCCCAGCTCATACCGGGCGCTCCGCGTGGACCGGCCGATACTCTTCGTAAGCCCCTTCCCCTCCCGGTACACCGGGCAGGAGTCGCAGACGCTCTTTACGGGCAGCGCAGGCATCCCTCCCTCCAGGATGGCCCTGAAGGTCATTTCGATATAGTCCGGATGAGGCGGACAGCCCGGCAGGTGAAAATCCACCTCGATCTTCTCATCCAGCGAGTAGGTCCGGTCCAGCAGGGCACTCTCCCCGCACGGGGCGGGCCACTCTTCTCCGCAGACGGCCCGGACGACCTCCCCGCTCGAATACTGGTTCGCAAGGGCCGGTACGCCTCCGTGGCCCGCGCATGTGCCCATGGCGACGATCGTCCGGCACCTCTTCCGCATCAGGATTGCCAGCTCCAGGTGCTCCCGGGTCCTTATCCCTCCGCTCACAATGCCGAGATCGGCTTCAGGGACGGCCGCCCGCTTCCCTTCGCCCGTTTCCGCATACTTGTGGTCCATCAACAGCGGCAGATGCACGAAGTCGACTTCGGAGAGCAGGTCCATGAAAGCCGTCCCCATATCCAGCATGGCGGCTTCACAGCCCGAACACCCGCTCAGGCACTCGACCGCTACCGTGAGCGGCATTCGGCACTCTCCCGGCCCTCGGCAGGCACTTCGCCGTCACCCCGATAAGGCGACGGTCCGAGTTCCCTGACCGTATCCGTCATGCTTCGCACGACTCCCACAAAACGGTCCGCCTCGGCGAGGGAGCACCATGCCAGGCGAAAACGCTCCTGCTCCAACCCCAGAGCGTCGAGCATCTCCTCGATAACGGCCACCCTGTCCTGTGCCCTGTAATTGCCGTCCTGGTAATGGCATTCCCCCAGGTGACACCCCATGATCATAACGCCGTCCGCCCCGTGTTGGAATGCCTCCACGACCAGGTTCGGATGAACCATCCCCGAGCACATGACGCGTATGATCCGCAAGCTGGGAGGGTATTGCATCCGGGCGGTCCCGGCCAGGTCCGCGGCGGGATAGGAGCACCAGTTGCAGCAAAATGCCAATATCTTAGGGTCAAACGTCATATTTTATCCTTGAAAACTCTCATGGATCCCGGTCGCCCGCCGTTCATTTCATTGCGGCGGCCACTTGTGCGGAAAGCTGCCGATAACTGAACCCGCCCACATTGATCCCATCCTTGGGGCAGGTCGCCTGGCAGATTCCACACCCCTTGCACTTGGCCTCGTAGACGACGACCTGCTGCTTCTCCTCGTCGTCGGGCGACGGCTCCAGGTAAATCGCATGGTAGGGGCACACATCCACGCACAGGGCGCAGTGGTCGCACTTCTCCAGGTCGAGGCGCGCCTTGTTGGAGTCGAGTTCGATCCTGCGGTCGGACAACACGGTCACGGCGCGGGCCACGGCGGCCTGCGCTTCCGTGATCGCCTCCTCGATCGGCTTGGGGAAATGAGCGAGACCGGCCAGAAAAATCCCGTCGGTCGCGAAATCGACCGGCCTGAGCTTCGCGTGTGCCTCCTGCAGAAACCCGTCCGCATCGACCTGAAGCTTGTACAGTTTGGCCAGTTCCCTGGTGTCGGGGTTCGGTATGATCGCCGTCGAAAGAATGACCACGTCGGCATCGATGCTGAACGGTTCGTGGAGCACGTGGTCCCAGACGACCACGGACACGTCCTCCTCGTTGATCATGATGTTCGGCTTCTGATGCACGCTGTAATTGATGAATATCACCCCCAGCTCCCGCGCCCTCGTATAGAGTTCCTCGCGCTGGCCATAGGCACGGATATCCTGGTAGAGGACGAAGACGTTCCTCTCCGAATCCTCTTCCTTGAGCGCGATGGCCGACTGGATGGCGTGCGTGCAGCAGACCCTGGAGCAGAAGGGCCTCTCAGGCTCCCTCGATCCCACGCATTGAATGAAGACGTAGTTCTGGCCGTACTTGACCCGTTCGTCCCCCACAAGGTGAAGCTTGTCGAATTCCAGTGCGGTGAGCACCTTCTGGGAAAGGGAATACCCGTATCCGTCCGGCTTGTACGCCTGCCCCCCCGTGGCCAGGACGGTCACGCCGTGTTCGACGGTCGTATTGACCATGGAGTTGCGGATGGTGGAGCGAAAGTTGCCCACGAACCCTTCCGCGCGGACAACCGTGGACTTCAGGTGCACGGAGATCAGTTCGTGCCCCCTGATGCGGGAAACGAGCCGGTCCACGAAAGCGGGAACGGACTCGTTCTTCCACGTCTTGTAAAGATGGCGCGCATTGCCTCCCAACTGGGACCCCTTCTCCACCAGGTGCACCGGAAAACCCTGGTCCGCCAGCCCGAGCGCCGCCACCATTCCCGTGACGCCGCCGCCGATGACCAGCGCCTGGGGATTCACGTTGACGGTCACGGGAGGCAGAGGGGACAGCAGTGTGGCTTTGGCGACCGCCATGCGCACCATGTCCTTGGCCTTCTGCGTAGCCGTTTCCGGTTCCCCGGCGTGGACCCAGGAAACCTGGTTGCGGATGTTGGCCATTTCGAACAGGTATTCATTGAGCCCGGAAGCCTTGAGAGTTTCCCTGAACAGCGCCTCGTGCGTCCGCGGAGTACACGACGCCACGACGATCCGGTTCAGTCCCTTCTCTTCGATCCTCTGGCGAATAACGTCCTGGGAATCCTGCGAGCAGGCGAAGAGGGTCCGCTCCACGTAGCAGACATGCGGCAGCGTCGCCGCATACTTCGCCACCGCCTCGACGTCGACCGTCCGCGCGATGTTGGTGCCGCAATGGCAGACGAAAACGCCCACCCGCGCCTCTTCGTTCCTGACGTCCCGCTCAGGGGGGAACCTCTTCTGCCTGAAAAGGCTGTAGCGAACGTCGGTCAAATGGACCGCCGCAGCCATGGCCGCCGCGGAAGCCTCGGTCACGCTGCGGGGAATGTCCTTGGGCCCCGTAAAAGTCCCGCACGCAAAAATGCCGGACTTCGTGGTCGCCACCGGGCTGAACGAGGAGGTGGCGGCGAATCCGTTGTGGTTCAGATCCACTCCGGCGCGCTTCGCCAGTTCCGCCACTCCCTCGGAAGTCTCCATGCCGACGGAAAGGACCACCAGGTCGAACTCGTCCTTCACCTGCTTGCCTTCGTCGGTGATATAGCGCAGGAAAAGCCCGCCCTGGGTCCCGGTGGGTTCCAGGGAATGGACCCGGCAGCGGTGGAACTTCATGCCCCGTTCCCGGGCACGCTCGTAGTACCGTTCAAACCCCTTGCCGGGGGTGCGCATATCGATGAAAAAGATGGAGACTTCGAGATCCTCCACGTGGTCCATGGCCAGCAGGGCTTCCTTGATGGCGTACATGCAGCAGACGGACGAGCAGTAGCCATGGGAGGCCTTGTTGTAGTCCCGGCTGCCGACGCACTGGAGGAAGGCGATCTTCTTGACCTCGCCGCCGTCGGAGGGGCGTATGATCCGCCCTTCCGTGGGCCCGGAGACGGAGAGATACCGCTCGAATTCCATGGACGTGATCACGTTGGGGAAGATGCCGTACCCCCAGGTCCGGATGCCCGTCGGGTCGAAGTTCTTGTACCCGGGCGCCAGGATGATGGAGCCCACGTGAATGGTCAGTTCCCTCTCCCTGTCGTCGAAGCGGATGGCCCCTGCGGGACAGACCGTTTCGCAAACCCCGCACTCGCCCTTGCCGACGCGCAGGCAGTGCTGCGCGTCGATCTGGTACTTGAGCGGCACCGCCTGGGGATACTTGATGAAAATGGCCTTCCGGAAGCTGATCCCCTGGTTGAACTCGTCCCGCACTTTCGTGGGGCACTTGCGGGCGCACTCCCCGCAGGCAATGCATTTGTTCATGTCGACGTAGCGCGGATGCCGCAGCAGGGTCACGGTGAAATGGCCCTGGTTGCCCTCGACCTGTTCCACGTCCGTCAGGGTCATCAATTCTATATTCAAGTGCCGACCGCACTCGACCAGTTTCGGCGAGATAATTCACATCGAACAGTCGTTGGTCGGGAAGGTCTTGTCGAGCTTCGCCATCGAACCGCCGACGGCTCCGGATCTTTCGACCAGGTACACGTAATAGCCGCTGTTGGCAAGATCCAGCGCCGCCTGCACGCCGGCGATC